>JAFGLU010000084.1 GCA_016927865.1 Anaerolineaceae bacterium | reverse complement strand
GAGTTAGCAAAGTAATTTATATTAAACTGGTTTTATTATAACATATCTTGTTGATAGATATAGGGTCAATTTGAGCGAAATTCCCTAAATATAGGGGTTAACCATGCCAAAAATACTCATTGCAACCGGAAATAAGGGCAAATTGCTCGAGATCCAGGCTTTATTAAAGGATCCGGGACTGACTTTGCTGCTGCCGTCTGAACTGGGCATCCAGCTCAACGTGGAGGAGAACGGGTCTACGTATGAAACGAACGCGGCCGTCAAGGCCATGGCATTTGCCTGCACATCGGGGCTGCTGAGCCTGGCAGACGATTCTGGGTTGGAAGTGGACGCGCTGGGCGGCTTGCCGGGGGTGCGTTCGGCGCGCTTTTCACCCCTGGCGGATGCCAATGATGCGGACCGCCGCCGCTACCTGCTCGAGCGGCTGGCGGGGATCCCGCGTCCCTGGACGGCACGGTTTCACTGCACCGTGGCGCTGGCGCGGGCTGATGGGAAGCTGCGCTTTGCCCACGGTGAGTGTCAGGGCGAGATCATCCCCGAGGAACGCGGTCAGAATGGCTTTGGCTATGATCCAATCTTTCTGTTTCCAGAATTGGGACATACGATGGCCGAGCTGAGCATGGAGGAGAAGAACCAACTCAGCCATCGCGCCCGGGCTGTGCAGGCTGCCAGGCCAATCTTGCTGGAATTATTGGAGGGGTAAACAGGCTAAGCTGATGGAATTGCAAAGTTGCCGCCCAGATACTTTGCATCTGGTGGTTTTTGGATTATGATAGAAGCAATGGATTCATTGATCAACGCAGCGGTGGTGGGGGCGCTTGGCCTGATTGCCGGGCTGCTATTGGGCTTTCTATTGTTCCGCCGCGGGGCGTCGAAAGCGGCATCGCGTAAAAACCCCTCCACTGTACGGCGTGATCCAGAACGTGCCGCTGCCCTGGCTGAGCGCCAGCGGCTGCGCGAAGTCTATACCCTGATCTCCACCCTTACAGCGACCTTGAAATACCAGCGAGTGCTTGATATGGCACTCGATCTGAGCGCCAACGCGCTCTCCACCGACAGCACGCCGGCAGACCGCCTGGTCAGTGCGGTGTTGCTCTTTGCACAATCAGAGAGCAAGCAGCCCTCACTGAGCGTCGGGTCGGCGCGCCGCTTTCCTCCCGCGGACATGAGAGTAGTCCTGCCGGGTGCCAACGGTCTGATTGCCAGCGTAATCGAAAGCGGCGAAGCCCAACTATGCAATGATGTAGCGAAGGACCCTGAGCTGGCCCGTTTTGTAGCCTTGCGCGCCTGCAAAGTTACTTATTGTTTGCCGCTGCGCGCCGGGCTGGACACCTACGGCATTCTGCTATTTGCACATCCCGACCCGGCCTTCTTTACCCAGGCTAACCGGGAAATATTGGAGATCATCTCCCACCAGGCAGTGATTGCCATCCAAAATGCGCGCCTGTACAGCGACCTGGAGCAGGAAAAGAACCGCATGATGGAAATCCAGGAAGAGGCGCGTAAGAAGCTGGCGCGCGACCTGCATGACGGTCCGACCCAATCCGTGGCGGCCATTGCCATGCGCCTTAACTTCGTCCGCCGGCTGATGGAGCGCGATGTCAAAGCCACCGCCGATGAATTGGTCAAGATCGAAGACCTGGCTCGGCGTACGACCAAGGAAATCCGCCACATGCTCTTCACCCTCCGCCCGCTGGTGCTGGAATCGCAAGGCTTGATTGCTGCACTGGAAGCGATGGCAGATAAGATGCAAGAGACGTATAACCAGAACGTCATCATTGACGCCGACCAGGGCGTGATCCCTCAGCTTGAGATGGGCAAACAGACGGTCATTTTTTACATTGCTGAGGAAGCAGTGAACAATGCCCGCAAGCATGCCCAGGCAGCCCATATCTGGGTCAGGCTTAAGTCAATTGATGAGGATCTGGTTTTGCTGGAAATCCAGGATGACGGGGTTGGTTTTAATGTGAGTTCGGTGGATGCCACATATGAAACGCGCGGCAGCCTGGGAATGATCAATATGCGTGAACGGGCCGAGCTTGTTAATGGTCTGTTGCGCATCGAGTCGGCTGAGGGGCATGGTACACGTATTCGCGTATTGACCCCCATTACCGAAGAAGGCGCCGACCGCTTACGACGCGGCCTGTAAACGATCGCATTGATCTAATTGGAAGGTTTTTCCAGGAGAGAGACACTTTGCCTGTCGCTGCTGAAATCTATTATTCTCTCTACCGTGAGGCAGAAAAGGATACGCTGCCGGTTGTGCTGATGCACGGCGCGGCAGGCAATCACCTGTCCTGGTCAGCCGAGATTCGCCGTTTGAAAGGCTTCCGTATCTACGCGCTGGACCTGCCGGGGCATGGCAAGTCGGCGGCGCTGGACGCCCAACAGAGCGCGGCTGGATTTGCCCGGAAAGTCATCGAGTGGCTGGCGGCAGTGGGATTGCACCGGGCGGTATTTGTGGGACATTCGCTGGGCGGCGCGATCGCCCTGGAATTGGGAATTAATTACCCAGAACACGTGCTGGGCCTGGGGCTGGTTTCGACGGGTGTACGTTTGCGGGTCAACCCGCAAGTACTTGAGCTGGCCTCCAGTGCGGCAACGTTTTATAAGGCGGTTGATTTAATAGTGGCGAGTTCATTCAGCCAGCACGCCCCTGCGCGGTTGGTAGAGCTTGCCACCCGGCGGATGGCAGAGACACGCCCCAGCGTTCTGCATGGCGATCTGTTGGCATGCACTAACTTTGACGTCAAGGAGCAGGTAGCCACACTGAGGCGACCTGTGCTGGTCATCGGTGGCACGAAGGACCTGTTGACCCCATTGCGTTATGCTCAGTTCATGGCAGATACCATCCCGAACGCCCGGCTGTATGTCATCCCTGATGCCGGGCACATGCTGATCCTAGAGCGACCGCTGGAAGTTGCTGCAGCGCTGGCTGATTTCTTGCGCGCAATTGTCTATAGCCCAGGTGAGGAGGTCTGAGGTGTATCTGGCGATCGAGGGTGTGATTGGTGTGGGAAAAACAACCCTGGCGCGGTCTTTGCAAGGCGCCTTCCAGGCTGAACTGGTGCTGGAGGTTTTCGAAGAAAACCCCTTCTTGTCTGACTTTTACGGGGATCGCCAGCGGTATGCCTTCCAGACCCAGATATTCTTTTTACTAAGCCGCTACCACCAGCAGCGCCGCTCGGTCCCGGATACCTTGCAGCGCAAACAGCCCTTGATCGCGGATTATACTTTTGCTAAGGATGCCCTGTTTGCCAGCATCAACTTGCAAGGGGATGAATTGGAGATGTACCGCCGGGTGCATGATGCCCTGGCAGAGAAAATCCCTGACCCGGAATTGACCCTGTACCTGCGGGCAGACACCGATGT
>JAFGLU010000083.1 GCA_016927865.1 Anaerolineaceae bacterium | reverse complement strand
TTGCCCATTCGCGCCGCCGTCATGGGTAACCAGTTTGATCGGGTTTGGTCCTCTGTCTATAACTCGCCCCAGGTTTGAAATGCACCCCTACTGAGCCAATTTGTTGACAGGCTAGGATAAGCTTGGTATCTTTATTATTCTCACCTATGGACTCGATGCCTCGCCCGTTGATGATCTCGGAATTAACCCGCTACCTGCGCGAGCTATTCTCGCAGGACCTGCTCCTGCAGGACGTGTGGGTGCAGGGTGAAATTTCCAATTTCACCCGCGCTTCCTCGGGGCACATCTACCTGACCCTCAAGGATGCCAATTCGGCGCTACGCTGCGTCATCTGGCGCACCCAAGCTGCACGGATTGCCGTGCCCCTCCAAAACGGCATGGCCGTTGAGGCCCACGGCGCGCTGAACGTCTATGAGCGCGATGGAAGCTATCAGTTATACATCGACGTGGTGCGGCCGGGTGGGCAAGGTGATCTGTACCAGGAATTCATGCGTATGAAGGCCCGCCTGGAAGCCGAAGGGCTCTTTGACCCGGCTCGAAAGCGGCAATTGCCTGCCTTCCCCCGGCGCATCGGCCTGGTCACCTCCCCCACCGGAGCCGCACTGCAAGATATGCTCAACATTCTGCGCCGTCGCTACCCTTCGGTCGAGGTCATCCTCTCGCCAAGCGCTGTGCAGGGCGCGGAAGCACCGGTCGAGATCATCAAGGCTTTGCTGGCCCTGCAGCACCTGGCCGTGCCGCCGGATGTCATCCTGGTGGCGCGCGGGGGCGGCTCGCTGGAAGACCTGTGGGCCTTCAACGACGAATGGGTGGTGCGGGCCATTGCGGGCTGCGCCGTGCCGGTCATTAGCGGTGTGGGGCACGAGACCGATTTCACCCTGGCAGATTTTGCCGCCGATTTGCGCGCCCCCACGCCCACCGCGGCGGCGGCGCTGGCGGTGCCCGACCGGCTGGAATTACAAGCGGCCTTGGGACAAACCCGACACCGCCTGCAAAACGCGCTGCAGGCAACCCTTGCGCAGCAGCAAGGAAATCTGCAAGCTGCCCGGGCGCGGCTGGAACGGTTTTCGCCTGTCTGGCGGCTGCGCTCAGAACGGCAGCGCCTGGACAATCTCACCGGGCGAGGCTGGCAGGCCATCGGCCACCAACTCTCCATCCTGCGCGCCGACTGGCGCACGGCCCAGGAGCGGCTCAACGCGCTCAACCCGCTGGCGGTGCTTTCGCGGGGATACGCGGTGGTGCAGCGGTCAGACGGCAGCCTGGTGACGCGCGCTGCCCAGGCCACCCCAGGCGAGGATTTGGCCATACACTTCGCGGATGGTAAAGCAAACGTTCAGGTGCAATACCTGGAGATTGACAAAGAGGAGGGCAAGGATGCCTGATTTAACAGACGTGCAGACGATGAGCTATGAAGAGGCCATTCGGGAATTAGAGGAAATCATCAACCAGCTTGAGACCTCGCAGCCCATGCTGGCTGAGGCGCTGGCCAGCTATGAAAGAGGGCAGGCGCTGGCACAGCGCTGCGCCGCGCTCCTGGAAGAAGCCGATTTGCGCGTCCGGCAAGTTTCGGACGAGGAGCGCGCGGGTTGAGCTTTCTGGGAGAGTTGGCTGGGAATCAGGCTCTATGGACAGCCCTGACCGCCTGGGCGCTGGCACAGTTCATCAAAGTGCCCCTGGAGTTCATCGAACACCACCGCTGGAATTGGGGTTTGTGGTTCTCCAGTGGGGGCATGCCCAGTTCCCATTCGGCGCTGGTGATGTCTACCATGCTGTCCATCGGGATCCAGGAAGGCTTCGACACACCGGCGTTTGCCATCGCCACCGCCTTCGCAATGGTGATCGTATACGACGCTGCCGGTGTGCGCCGCGAAGCAGGCCGCCACGCCGAGCGGATTAACATCCTGATTAACGAGTTAATCAGCGGTCACCCGGTCAACGAAAAGCAGTTAAAAGAAGTCATTGGACACACTCCCACCGAAGTCGTGATGGGAGTGATCCTAGGAATCGCGACCGCGCTGGTCAGTTACCTGTTCTTCTAAAGCTGTTCTGGGGTAACTACTCAGGCAGAGGCGGAAGAGGCCTGAATTTGAGGTGTGTGAGGGGTGCTTCGCACCCCTCACACACCTCAAATTCAGGGACTTTCCCCACCCTCTGAGCAGTTACGGTTTGGGTATTTTCTTGCTATTTCTATGCTTTGCGACCGGCATTGAGCCGGTCTTGCAGGGCTTTGAGCTCGTCCAACTTGCCTTCGGCTGCCAGAGCGGCCTGCTCAGGCCAGGTAGTCGGGTCGGCAATGCGAAAGCGGCCATCGCCCAAAAGCTCGCGCAGCCGGGAAACATCCGTGGCGGCCAACTCGGCAAAAGTGCTGATCCCAGCGGCCTTAAGCAAGCCGTCGATCTTGGGGCCAATGCCTTCAATCAGCTTGAGGTCATCGGGGACCAATGCCGGGGGCATTTCCACCGGAATGATGGGGGTGAGGGGCACATCGATGCCACGCTCTTCAATCGGTTCCGTTTCCGGCACAACCGCCGCGGGCGTGGAGAACAACGATTCGGGCTCGACCTCGAAAGCAGCACTCCTCACTGCTTCGGACTCGGGCTCGGCGGCAGCTTCCTCAACAGGCTTAACATGAGTTTCGTCCTCAGACGAGTGGTGGGCCATTTGGACGGGCTGATCGCCTCGGTCGGATTTACGAGTGAAGAACAAAATCAGGAAGGCCAGGATGAGGAAAAGGATCAAGGCCAGCCACCACCAGCGCAAAAGCCCTTCGGGTTGATCGGCCAAAAAAGTCACAGCCAGAGCGAATTGTGTCATTTCTTCCTCCTAAACATGTCCAGAAACTTCGGTTTTTTCTTCCAGGATAACACAGCCGGGGTCTGAGGGATGGTCTTCCGCCCAGGCAGAGGGTTTTTCTTTGCGCAGCAGCCAAAGGATGAGCGCATCGCCAAGGGCAGCCAACGTGAAAGCCAGCCCAAAAACGAACCAGCGTCCATCTCCTAACAGGAAACCAATCAACAACGGCAGTACGCCCAGCAGCAAGCCTGGCAGCGCTGCCCCCCAGCGGTAAGCCTTCACCCGCATGGGATTGCGCACATGCGCATAAGGCATCAACGCTTTGGCATTGAACCCAAAATCAAAGTCCTTGAAGGCCAGCTTGCCAAACACCGCCCAGCCGACCACGTGCAGCGCTTCGTGCAGCAGAATACCCAAGAGAAGTACCAACGCCGCCAGGATACCGTTTTGGCGAATCCATTCAAACAATCCTTCGGTAGAAGCATACCCCCAGCGCATTTGGAACAAAAACCAGGCTGCAATGGCCAGTGGCAGGCCCACGATCATGGCAAAAGCATTGGCCCTCCCCGGAGAGACAGTGGCGTCACGGCGAGTAATTTGTACGGGTTCATCCATAAAGGGTATCCTGAATGCAAAGGATTTATAAAATTGTAGCACATAACCCCCTCTGTGTAGCCGCGGGTCTTTAACGCCGGCTCAACGCCAAAATCCACCCAACATCATCGCGGGCAATGGTTGCTCCCCACCCGGCAGACCCGCCCCGCCCAATCACAATTCGAGTTCAGTAGTTTTATCCCCCGGTAACCCAAAACACTTAAAACTTATCCTAAAATTATTGGGGAGGTTTGCGATTTTGAGGTGTTTGCGGGTGCTTCGCACCCGCAAACACCTCAAAATCGCTTCCCTTCCGATTTTTAGGGTAAACACTTAGTGTATTTGCCACAATAAATTTAGTGTATTTTATACAATATGTGATATACTATGGCGCGGATGCTGGGTTCATCCCCTCATCCGATCTTGTGCAAGGAGAATGTGATGAAAACTTACTCTTATGATCAGGCTATTGACGCCATCGGATACGGCAAATTCCAGCGCAAGCTGATGTGGATTTGCGGGTTGGGTTGGGCTGCCGATGCCATGGAGGTCCTACTGATCGCTTATGTCCTGCCGGCGGCAGGCACAGAATGGGGCCTGACCAACGCCCAAAAAGGTCTACTGGGAACCGCCATCTTCCTAGGCATGTTGGCTGGCGCCTGGTTTTGGGGGCGGCTGTCCGATTTGGTAGGCCGGAAAGCCGGTTTTGTCGGCACAGTGGCCATCGATTCGGTCTTTGGGTTGGCCTCGGCCTTCTCACCCAGCTTCATCTGGCTGCTCATTTTACGCATGTTCACCGGCTTTGGTGTCGGAGGCACCCTGCCCGTCGATTACAGCATCTTTGCCGAATATCTTCCGGCGCGCAAACGCGGGCGCTACCTGGTGCTGCTGGAAGCCTTCTGGGCGCTGGGCGCCATCCTGGCGGCAGGCCTGGCCTGGCTCATCGTCCCACGGCTGGGGTGGCGAGCCTTGCTGGCGGTTTCAGCATTGCCAGGCCTCATCATCTTCTTCATTCGGCGGCACGTTCCCGAATCACCTCGCTACTTACTGGTCAATGGCAAACCGGATGAGGCGCGCGATGTGTTGCAATTAGTGGCCCGCGAGAACGGAGTCCAAATGGGCGAGTTTAAGCTGCAAGCCATGCAACCGGCCCCGCGCACCAAAATCTCAGATTTGCTGCGTCCGGCCTTGCGCCGCACAACGCTGCTGCTGTGGCTCATCTGGTTTGCCATCTCCCTGGGATACTACGGCGTTTTCACCTGGCTGCCGGGCTTCTTCCGCGCCCAGGGCATGACTCTGCTGCCGGTGTATCAAAACGCATTCATTCTGGCGTTGGCGCAACTGCCCGGCTACTTCTCGGCAGCCTACCTGGTGGAAAAATGGGGCCGCCGCCGCACCCTGGCCTTTTACCTGGTGGCTAGCGGGGCGTTCACCTACCTGTTCGCGGTGGTCACTTCGCTGACCTGGGTGGTGGCGATGGGCGTGTGGATGTCCTTCTTCTCCCTTGGGGCCTGGGGAGCGCTGTACGCATTTACCCCAGAGGCCTACCCCACCAACCTGCGCGGAACGGGCATGGGCGTTGCCAGCGGCATGACGCGCATCGCCGGAGCCATTGCCCCCACACTGGGCGCGGCCCTGTTGGGAACCAGCCTGGCGCTGCCGCTGACGGTCTTCGCCATCAGCTACGTGGTCGCCGGGGTGGCCTCGCTGGCCTTGCCTCATGAGACGCGAGAAAAGCCCCTGGAGGATATTCTGCCAGCCCCAGACCGCACCGCATCGTTACAGCGATAAAAACACTTCCACAACATTCGGGTCGAACAACCGGCCCGAATGTTCTTTTATATAATCTATGACGGCTTGATCCGGCCAGGCAGGGCGGTAGGGGCGTTCAGAGGTCAGGGCGTCCCACACATCCACCACCGCAAAGATGCGCGCCGCCAAGGGGATGTCTTCGCCCTTCAGTCCGCGCGGATAACCTGAGCCGTCCCAACGCTCATGGTGTCCGTAAGGGATTTGCATGGCAGGGGCCAGGTAGTCAATACCAGAGAGCAGTTCGTAGGCATAGTTGGGGTGCTGGCGCATGGTCACCCATTCATCTGCGGAAAGCGGGCCGGGCTTCAAGAGAATCGAATCAGGAATACCCATCTTGCCAATGTCGTGCAGGAGTGCTCCGCGGCGAATGTGGATCAAATCCTCGGCGGCAATCCCCATGCGGGAGGAAATTTCCAGGGTCAGGTCCACCACCCGGCGGCTGTGGCCGGCCGTTTCACGCTCACGCAGTTCCAGGGCATGTGACCAGCCCTCGAGGGTAGCATCATAAGCCCGGGCCAAATCGGCGTTGGATTGCTCGAGGAGATGGCTGCTCTTGCGGTTGGCCACCCGCACGCGGATAGTGTGGATTCCAAAGGCCAGATCGTGGGCCAGCTCATGCAGGAGTGTGGCCTCATTCAAGTCGAAGGCATCGGAACGGTCGGAGTAAATGACCAAACAGCCAAAGTTTTCATCCAAATAAAAGAGCGGCAGAGCCAAAATTGAGGCATATCCATAAGCCTGCGCTTCAACAGCCAGCGGAACTTGATCGATCTGACTGGAAAGGCTACTGTACACCATCGGCCAGTGAGTGAAGGTCACCTCGAGAAGCGGGTTGGAGGCCGCCTCGGGCGTGTTGAACCAGGCCACCAGTTTGGAAAGATAATCGACGTTGTCTCCTGCCTGCGCCACCAGTTGCACGGGGCTGCCATCCTCGGCGTCCGCCACGTAGCCCACCCAAGCCAACTGATACCCTCCCAATCGAACAATAATTCCGCAAACGTCCCGCAGCAGCGAAGCCTCATCGGTGGCCCTGACCAGGGCCATGTTGCACTCGCTGGTGGTGCGCAAAGCGCGATTGAGGCGGCGCAACTCACTTTCTACCCGCTTACGCTCTGTGATTTCACGCGCGGTGATCACCACACCGCCGATCGCAGGATCGCTCGATAAATCAGTAGCCAGAGCCTCCAGCATGATATAGGTATCATCGGCCTTGCGCACGCGAAATTCGGTGGGAATGCCTGGGTTGGTATGCTCAAGAACCTCTGCAAAGGCTTCGTTCACAGTTTCGATATCTTCGGGGTGGATCAGCTCCATAGCCGATCTACCCGCCAGCATCATGACTGGATAGCCCAGAATCTGGCTAATAGAAGGGGACTGGTAGAGAATGTTGCCCTGCGGGTCGAGGACAAAGATGAGATCTTTGGAGTTTTGAACCAAAGAGCGAAAACGGCGCTCGCTGTTGTGCAGCTCGCGTTGAACCTCACGGCGTTTACTGATATCGGTGCCGACGCCAATGATCCCAACAATGCCATCCTTCTCGTCACGCTGCGGCGAGAACCACACATCGAAGGTAAAGTCCTCAATCTCAGTTTCGATGCGATGTTCCCTTCCCTCCAGGCAGCGCTGAAAACTTTCGACCATCTTGGGGCAATCATGATAGATCTCGAGAGCGGAATGACCAATCACCTTGCTAATATCCACGCCCGGGAAAAACGAGCCTTTTCCCTCAGCCATGGTAAACTGCAAATCAGAATCAAGGGCAAAGAAAACCACCGGGGCGTTGTGCGCAATGGTGCGAAAACGATTTTCACTTTCTCGCAAGGCCCGCTCGGCCGCTTTACGAGCGGTAACATCCACCAGCACAGATATGTTTCCGCTTATTTCGCCATTTTCATCGTAAGTAGGCGCCGAGTAGACGCTGTAATCGATGGGCGTGCCATCTTTGCGCGCCCGATGCACGTCCGCTCCTTCAAGCATTTTGCCTTCCAGGCTCTGGGACATCAGCCTATAGTAGATGTCAAGGTTTTCCTCGGGCACGGTGGGTAGCACCTTACCATATACTTCCTCGGCTTTCCATCCCAAGATTCGCTCGGCGCCACGGTTCCACAAGCGGCCAACGCGCCCTTCTCGATCGAGATCGAAAATTGCCACGGGGGCGGTTTCCAACATAACGCGTAGATACTCGTTGACCTGCTTTAGCTCTGAAATGGCGCGCTTGTTTTCGGTAACGTCGAACAACATTCCGCGAATGCCAACCGCCACGCCATCTTTGAAGATTGGATTGGAATAAGCCCGATACTGGAAACGGCGTCCATCCTTGGTCAGACCGGTATACTCATTCCCCGAGAGAGGTTTTTCGCGCAAGCGGGCAAGGCTTTCTCCCAGGCGAATTCGATCTTCTGGGGCGGTCAAGTCCAAGACGGTAACCCCCTGGGCCAAATCCGCAGGGGTCAAGCCGAACAAATCTAAACCGGGCTGGTTGAGAAAAATCAACCGCCCGGTCATATCGGTTTCATAGACAACTTGAGTAAGCGAGTTTACAAACTCAAAATCTGTTAAGTCGGAGGTGCTTTTCACCTGGCGCGCGAATCGACTGCGCAGCAGCCAGCCCAGGCCGCCACCAAGCAATGCGCCCACCGCAACCAGTAATATCCACCCGGCATCACTCATCCAGAATCCTCTTGTTTGTAGCGTCGGTATGGAAGATTGTTCATACAGATCGACTCAATTCACTCGCCCCAATCTGCATGAGTCTGGAATCTTAGTATCTATCCGAAAATTATAGGAATTTGCGATTTTGAGGTTTATGCGGGTGCTTCGCACCCGCATAAACCTCAAAATCGCTTCATTTCTGAATTCCCAGATGGGTACTTAGGTAAATTATACTCTTTCCTATTCTTAATTGCACGATTTTGGTGAACCCCGTAGGGTGAACGCATCTTATGTCAGACATTACACAATTTTAAGATAACCGAACTACTTTGCCACCGCCACATTTCATTTTTGAGCTTTTAGCCCCACCCCGACCCTCCCCGCTACCAAACAGATCGGACGATTCAGTTCAGGAGCGGGGAGGGAGGAAAGATTCTGCAAAAGTGAGGGGCTTTCAGCCCCTCACTTTTGCAGAATTCTTTCCCTCCCCCGGCCAAGTGCCTGTGTGATCCAGAATCTTGGTTGCCGGGGGAGGGTAGGGTGGGGGAGATACCCAAAACATGGCGAAAGGGCCCGAGGTTTTTAGAACAAAAATCCATGATGCGTTTACCCTAGAACCCCGCAGTGGGCAAGGAAACTCCCAGATTTGAGGTATAGACGGGAATTTGGCGACCGCATACACCTCAAATTCGAGTCTGCTCCACCTCTCGCTGAGCGGATCACTCCTGCGGGCGCTTGCCGAGCGCAGCCAGGTAGATGACAAACTGCTCTATGCCGTCCAGGCCCAGCACCTCGTTCATGAACTCATCGGTAAAAGCCGCAATGGCGCAGGTGCCGCAGCCAATGGCCTCGCCCGCCAGGTATAAGTTTTGGCAGACATGCCCGGCATCCAGGTGTAAATAGCGCAGGCTGCGCTCCACATAGCGCCAGGCCATGCGCTCGGTAACCGCCACCCAGATGAAAGTCACGGCGCTGTCAGTGATTTGCTCTTGCTGCAGGCAGGCCCCGCGGATTTGCTCGGCGATGTCCGCTGGTGCGTGCAGGTCCAGGAGAGCGTTTTGGGTGGCTACGTAGCGGTACAGACCGGGCTCCAATCCTTCGACGCGGTTGACCAGCAGGAACGTTTCAAAGGCATGGCGCGCCCCAGCCGAGGGCACCGGGCGCAGGGTCACCGGGCGGCGGGTGATGCGCTGCACGCCCTGGGTAAGCCACAGCAAGGCAGTCAGTTCGCTCAGCGTGAGGGGCTGCGCGCTATAATGGCGACCGGTGCGGCGTTTCTCGATGATCTCACGTAGATCGGCAGCCGGAAACGGCAATTCTGCCGGAACAGGCAGGGTGATTAACTGGGCGCCTTCCGGCACGGGCAGTTCAACGGGCGGCTGCGGCTCGCCGTTCTCTTGCGGCGTAGGCGTGGTTACCTGGCTATAGCGTGTTTGCAGCAGTGCTTCCGAAAAGATCGATTTCATCCTATCCCTCCAGTTGTAAAGTCTAGATGCGCAAACGGGCTCGCGCCAGAGAAATGACGCGCCCGACTTCATCCACTTTCAGCAAGAGCATCAAGATGCCATAGATCAAACCGCCCAACACCACCCCCAGCAGGGTGATCAACCAGGGGGCCAGATTGCCCGACAGGCTGATCCAGGCCCACAGCCCGGCGCCCATGACCAGGGTGGCGAACCCGCCGCGCCACAATACTTGCCAGATTCGGCGGCCTTCAATGCCGCCCAGGCGGCGGCGCAGGAAGAACAGCAACGCCAGGCTTTCCAGAGCCGTGGCCAGCGAATTGGCCAGAGCCAGCCCACCCAGGGCCAGCCAGCCAGCTTGCTGGAACAGGAGGGTGAAGCCGATGCTCATCAAGATATTAAGCAGCATGGCCACACTGGTCACGGCGACGGGCGTGCGCGTGTCATGCAAGGCGAAGAAAGCCCGGCTGAGAATTTCGACCAGGCAGTGACCAACCAGCCCGGCAGAATACCACAGCAAAGCCCAGGAGGTCATGAGCGTGGACTCATGGGTGAATGCGCCGCGCTCTAGGAGAAAGGTAACCAGGGGAACACGCAGCAGCATTAATCCCACAGAAGCCGGCAAAGCCAGCAAGAGAATACCGCGCAGCGAAGCTGCCAACGAAGCACGCATTTCTTCTGGTTTGCCGCGCGCCACCTGGGCCGAGAAGGTGGGCATGGCAGCCGTGGCGACCGATTGGGCCAGGGCAGCCTGGGGCATGAGCATTAGAATGAAGCCCCAGTTCACGGCAGCCAGGCTGCCTGGCTGCAAGTACGAGGCGATGAGCGTGTTGATCCAGAAGTTGAGGTTGACCACACCCACGCCCAAAAGGCGCGGACCCATGAGCAGAAAAACCTGGCGCACGTCGGGGATGTGCAGCCCCAGGGTCGGCGTATAGCGGCGGCCAGGCAAGCGCAGCAGTGCCGGAATCTGGACAAGCAGATGCAGCAGTGCGCCGCCCAACACTCCCCAGGCCAGGCCGTCGATGCCCATGCTCGGTACCAGGAAGAATCCCCCGGCGATGAGGCCAATGGGATACATGGATGGGGCCAGTGCGGGGAACAGGAAAGATTGGTGCGCATTGAGGACGCCCATGATCAGCCCACTGAGGCCAAAAATGACCGCCGCGGGCATTTGGATGCGCAACAAGCGCACGGTGAGCGCAATTTGCTCGGGGTCTTTGAAGCCCGCAGCCAGCAGGCGAGTGACCACCCAGGGGGCAAAAATACCCACCAGCAAGCTGATGAGCATGAGGGCCAGCAGCACCAGGTTGGTGACCCCCGAGGCCAACCGCCAGGCATCTTCGCGTTTTTCCTGGGTAAGCAGGGTGACAAACATGGGCACAAAGGCCGAAGCCAGCGCTCCGCCCGCCACCAGATTGAAGATGATGTCGCTGACCCGGTTTGCTGCCAGGAAAGCATCCATCTGGCTAGATGTGCCAAACGCATCGGCTGCCAACAAGTTGTAGCCCAGGCTGACCAGCTTGCTTACAACAAAGGCAATCATAACCGTCCCGGCAGCGCGGACGATCTGGCGGTTGGCAGTGGAGGCAGTGGCTTCGCTCATGGTGATGGTTGATTCTACCACCCAAAGAACTGTTTTCCGGTTCATTGGGAATTGGCGCGGTGAAATCCGTATTCTGGGGTGTGGGGGTGGTACCGACGGGTTTGATAGAAAGTGTATAATCAATGTATACCATCTATACAAGACAGCCAATCCTGAACCAATGAAACGGTGAACCAGATGAAAAAGAAAAAGCACCCAAACCAACCTGAAGAAGTCGAGACGCCGCTACCTGGGGAACAAATCTCACCCGAAAGCGAAACGCCTCTAGAGTCTGTCACGACAGAAACGCCCGAACTCATGCAGGCTGAAGCCCTGCCGGTCGAGCCGGTCTCTTTTGAAGCAGCAGCGCCCGCAGCGGCTGACGCCGAGGAGATCATCAACCCTTCCGTCCAGGCCCATGCCCGTGCAGAAGCCCCCCCGGCAGAGCCGTTTGGCCTGCCCGCCGAGGAAGCGCCTGCCCCACCCGAGCCGCCCATCGCGGAAACTTTGCTTGCGCAGCGCAAGCCCATCAACCCATGGATGGCCGCGGGCGTAGTCGGGCTGATCAGCCTGTTCCTCTCGGTGTGCCTGTCGCTATCCATTCTGGGCGCGGCCAACGGTGGTCTCCGTTACGGGTCTAAAAACCAGGTTTTGCTGATGCAAAGCGAAATCGCCGGGTTGACCGCCCAATTGAATGAGCAAGAGCAGGAGCTGGCAACACTGCGCTCACGCTTGCAAGCCCTGGAAGCGCTTGACTCCCGGGTGAGCAGTATGGAACAAGAAAGCACTGCTCTAAGTCAAGAAATAGAAAATCAGACCAGTGAAGTGCAAGCGGTTCGCGAAGAGCTGCAAGCAACGCAAAGCGAACTGGAAAAGATGGCTGCCGGAAGCCGAGATTTCCAAACCTTCTTACAGGGTCTGGCAGAGCTGCTTTCCAAATTGCAATCCACCCAGGAGGCAATCCCATGACCGATTCGACCCCAACTCGCAAATTTTCAATTTGGCGCTTCTTGTTGCGCTTTCTGTTCGTCATGATTCTGCTGGCGTTAATCGTGATCGGGGCTTATTTTGCCCTGCCCTACCTGTATCGCGAGCTGATGACCCCTGTCCAAGACACTTCTACCCGCCTGACCGGGCTGGAAGAACGCGTTGAAGATGATCAAACCCGCCTGGCGGAACGCTTAAGCGAGGCACAGGCCCGCCTGGACGACTTGCAGGCCACCCTCGGCGCCCAATCGGCACAGACGAACTACATGCAGGCCACGATCACGCCTTATCTCGCCATCATTGAATACCAGGCCACCCAAATCGGCCAAATGCAATTGAATTACGAAGATATGGCCGACCAAAACATGGCCCAGGCAGAACGGTTGGCCCACGTGGAAGAGACCCTGGCGGCTTTCGGGGCGCCGCTGGATGCGCTGCAGCGCGAAACGGTGCTCATGCGAGCAATGGGACTGGTGACCCGCGCGCAAATCTACCTGGCGCAAAACAACTTCGGCCTGGCCCTCGAGCAAGTGGACCTTGCCAGACGGGTGTTGCAAGCCGGGGACCTGGAAGGAGGCGAAGAATGGCTGGCCTATTTGGACCAGGCTTCCGGCCATCTGCCCAACTTCCCCATCCTGGCAGCCTCTGAGCTGGAGCTGGCCTGGCAGATGATGGCGGCGGACGGGCTGCCCGTGCTGCCCACCCTGGCCAGCACGCCAACTCCCACGCCGGTAATGGAGTTCACACCTACCCCCACCCCAGTACTGGATTTGACGCCCACCCCTACCCCCTACGAAACCCCCACCCCCACCCCAGTCCCTTAAGAGGAAACTATTATGACATCTGAAATTGAACCCACCGCACAACCCGAGGAAGAACAAACACCCGTTCAGGAAACCGCCGAAGAGGCCGAATCAATACACGCCAAAGCCGCCGAGCTGCCCGCCGAACCTATCCCGGCTAAAGGCTCGGCAGTTGGACGCTTCTTCCGGCACATTTTCAGCCCCGCCACGCGCACCGGGAAGATCGTGCGGCCCATTCTACGCGGGCTGGCGGTCACGGTTGGTTTCTTTGCCCTGGGCGTCCTGTTGACCTACCTTGCTTTATATCAGCCGATTGAAAAACGCTATCAGGAGACCAAGGCCGGACTGGAACAGGCCCAGGCCGACTTGAAAGTGAAGCAGCAAGAATTGGATGAGGCAGCGCTGACCTTCATCGGCGCGCAGGCCGAGCGCAACCAGGCCGTCGACATGCGCGCCACGCTGGAAGGGCGATTGCTGGTCTGGCAAGGGCTGAGCAAGGTGTCCGACGTGCGCCTGGCCCTGGCAAAGAAGGATACCGCGGCGGCCAAACTGGCCCTTACCGAGCTAGAAAAACATCTGACGGCCTCTGTGCCGGAATGGGAGAAGATGGGCGCGGCTCAGGCCACCACCTTCAACCAGGTGCTGGCCCTGGTTAAGGACGACATAAGCCGCAACGCCACCCTTGCAGATCAAGATCTGCAGCGCCTGGTGAGCGAGCTGATGCTGGTAGAGCAGACACTGGGCGAATAAAACCCGGTTGGTGTCCTATTCTTAATATCGTTAGAAAGTCCCCGAAATTGAAGTGTATGTGCCACATACACTTCAATTTCGGGGACTTTCCTCAATCTCGGAGAGCAGAACCCCTAAATACCTATCTCCTTTTGCCCGTACTGCTCAACCAGCGCGGCCCATTCCTCGATGCTGAGCGTTTCAGCGCGGCGCTGTGGATCAATTCCGGCGCGGCGCAAGAGATCTTCAGCAGCCGCGGCAGGCATGCCCATGCCGCCGGCCAACGAGTTGCGCAGCGTCTTCCGCTTTTGGCTGAACCCCGCCCTGGTGAGCTTGAAAAAATCCTCCAGCCGGGCGGCGGGAACACGCGGCTCGGGCAGCACATCCACACGCACCACGGCTGAATCAACCTTAGGGGGCGGGTAAAAGGCTCCGGCGGGAATACGGGCGGCTATGCTGGGATTACCATAAACCTGCACGCTCAGCGCCAGCAAGCTCAAATCGCCGGGCAGGGCGCAGATGCGCTCGGCCACTTCTCGCTGGACGGTGAGTACCAGCCGCCGCGGGCGGGCCGAAGACTCGAGCAGGTGACGGATGAGGACCGAGGTGATGTAATAGGGGATATTGGCGACTACGTAGTAGCCGTCCCCGCCCATCAAAGCGGCCGGGTCTATCTCCAGCATGTCACCCTGCACGATTGAGACGTTCCCACAGCCGCCCAGTACATCTTCCAGAACAGGGATCAGATTGCGGTCCAGTTCTACTGCCACCACCTGGCGCGCGGCGGCGGCCAGATGCCGGGTCAGGCTGCCCAGGCCGGGGCCAACCTCCAGCACCGCCGCATCGGCGGGCAGCTCGGCGGCGCGGACAATGCGCTGCAGGACGCCGGGGTCGGACAGAAAGTTCTGGCCCAAGCCCTTCTTGGCATACAGGCCATGCTCGCGCATCAAACGGTTGATGTCCAGGGGAGGCAGGTTCATTGTAGCAGGGGAGGCACGTAAGCCGGAGCGGGGGTTAAGAAGTAAACGGTCACATACTGCGACCAGCGCACATAATCGTCGTCGCTGTAGCCCAGGTCGATCCACAGCCGTCCAGGGATGCCCCCACCCACATCGGCAACCACGGCAAAGCCATAACCGGGGATGTAGACTCGCGAGCCTCGCAGGGCGCGATACATATCGAGGGTCAGGGCCACAATGCCCTTGGTCAACTTTGCGCCGCTGGATGTGGCCGTGGAGCATCCATCAATGCCCAGACGGCAGGGGGAGTAGGAGGTGGCGTACATTTGTACAGAGCGGTAGTATTCGATGACTCCATCGGGGGTATCGGTTGATTTGACCACCACCTGCGTGCCGTAGCCCAGCACCTGGTTGACCGGTTGGGTAGCAGTCCACTCAGCCTCCGTCTGCCGGTCCACCTCCTGCCCATCCTCAAAGCGCACGCGCACCCGGCTGACCTTAATACCGTACTGCCCAGGAGTCATGACGCTGCGAGCATCCAGTTCCAGGTTAGGATCGGGAGCGTAGCTGCTTTCAAAGGGAATAGTAGTTTGCTGCAGCGACACCGCCTCGCTGACGCGCACCACGCGGATTTTTCCATCCGCCGGAACAGGCTGGTCTTCAGCGGGCAGGCTGTAATCTAGCCCCTGCAAGGCCAGTCCGGCCTCGGCCAGGGCCGCGCCGACCGTGGTAGCAGAGGTGCGCGCAAAATGCGCTCCGGCTTGAGTTTCAATGTGAATGGGATGAGCGCGGCGGATTTCCACCTTCAACCCGGGGAGCAGGGCCGCGCCCAGGTCGGCAGAGACGTAATCGCCAGGTTGCAGGGCTCGCCCCACTTGCCACAGGCCCTCGCCGAGCGTAGCAGCGACCGAAGAAAGGGTTAGGGTTTGGCCATCTTCAGTCACTTCGAAAGCAGCGGCAGGTTGGTATTGCAGGTAAATGTGCGCGGTGTAAGGCAAGGTTTCTTGCGGGTCAATGGGTTGGCCGTTCAGCAACAGGCGGTCGCCCGGCTGAAATTCAATCCCGGCTTGTTCTAGCCAATCTTCCGGAACAGCGCTGAAGCTGTCAAAACCGACCGCGTGACCGTATGCCCACAAAGAGACACGCTGGGCCAGGACGGGAGGCTCAGATTCTTCGGGCGAGAAGGCCAGCCAGGCGCCAAACACCAGCAGGACAAGCAAAACCAGCCCAGCGGCCAGAGTTCGTTTATTGAGGTTCATTGCCCGGATTGTAACCCAAAAAGGCATAAATTTCCCGAATTTGAGGATTGAGTGGGGTGCGAAGCACCCCACTCAATCCTCAAATTCAGGGACTTTCTCCACCCTCTGAGCAGTTACAAAAAAATCATCCCGTTGAGTTAGGATGATTTTCGTTTTGCGTGGCGTGTGCCGAGGGACAGGATCGAACTGTCGACACCACAATTTTCAGTCGTGTGCTCTACCAACTGAGCTACCTCGGCATGTCTTACGCGCCCCCTATTCTAACCGGATGCGCGAAAGGTGTCAAGCAGTTCGTGAACCCTTTGTAGAGGGTTCACGAGTCTAATGATTATCCCCTCTTGCGAATTATGCCTGCGGGGGAAGGACGATGATCGGTTGCAACTCTTCGACGTGATCCAGTAACTCAAGGAAGGGCCCAACCAGATCAGGATCGAAATGCTTGCCAGCCTGGGCGCGCAGGTAATCGCGCACCATCGTTTGGGTCCAGGCTTTACGATAGGGGCGGTCATAACTGAGCGCATCCCACACATCCACCACGGCAAAAATTCGCGCCGAGAGGGGAATCTGGTCGCCCTTTAGCCCGTAGGGGTAGCCACTGCCATCCCAGCGCTCATGATGGTAAAGGGGAATCTCGATGGCCGGCTTGACGTAATCGATAGCGGTCAACATGCGCATGGCCAGCAGCGGATGCTCGCGCATGGTCTCCCACTCGTTCTCGTCCAACGAGCGGTCTTTTTGCAAAATTCGGTCGGGGATGGCCATCTTGCCGATATCGTGCAGCAGCGTGCCCACCCACATGTTCTCCAACTCAGCTTCGGGGAAATTGACCCGCCGCGCCAGGCGCATGGTCAGCTCGACCACACGTTTGGAATGGTTCTCGGTTTCCTTGTCGCGCAATTCCAATGCCCGCGCCCAGCCCATGATGGTCTCTTTGTAAGCCTTCTTGAGCTCGTCGTTGGAGCGTTGCAGGTTTTCTAGTAACTCGGCATTGTGAATGGCAATGGCAGCCTGGCCCGCCAGGGTCTCGAGAAAGTCCATCCACTCCCGGTCATGCTCCAGCCGCGAACGGTGGAAGATCTCGAGCACGCCGCGCACCTCGCCCTTGGCGATCAGCGGTAGGCCGTAGTAAGTGACAAAGCCCTCTTTGAGCAGCGATGAATATTTGAGCTGGGCGGCCAATCCAGCAGGTGAGGAGATCACCCGCACCGGCTGCCGCGTTTCGACCACCTTGCCCGCATAACTTTCGCCCACCCGCAAACGCACGCCGGTGGGCACCTCGATGCGGAAACCGTCACCAAAAGCATATTCAAGCAGCTTCGTCTTGGGATTGAAACGCAGCACCAGGGCGGCATCAACATTCAACAGCTCGATCAGGCGGATGACCAGGATTTGCAGCGTAAAGGTCAAATCGGCATTAGCGGTAATGGAAGCGTCGATCATCTGCAGCGCGCCCAGGCGCTGAATCTGCAAAGAAATGCGTTCTTCGGCGTGTTTGCGCTCGGTGATGTCCAGGATATACCAATCCAGGTAGGTAGGGCTGCCATAGGGGTCGCGCGAGACGCTGGTAAAGTCATACACCCAGCGCACCTCTCCGTTGGCACAGGACACGCGGTATTCCTGCTCGTAGAAATTGGCCCCTGCCGCTATCTGGTGTTCCGACTCTTGCTGGACGCGCACCACATCCGCAGGATACACCACCTGGTGCAGGAAATCGGGGCGGCTGCGGAAGTCGCCGGGGCGGTAGCCAAACTGGGTCACGTTTTGAGAGACGAACTCGACCATTTCCTTGCCGCCGGCTTGCACGCGGAAAACCACTACAGGGCCCTGGGTGAACAGTTGGAAGGAGCGGCGCAGATTCTCCTCGGCGCGCATCCGGTCGGTGAGATCACGCACCACACAGCGGAAGCCGGTCAGGTCTCCCTCGCGGTCGCGGACAGCCGAAAGAGAAAGCTCGCCGGGAAAGGTGCCCCCGCCATGCTGAGTGAAGCGATAAATCTGATGGATGAGCGGCTCGCCTTCAGCCACCTGGTTAAAAGCCTGGCGCAGCAAACCGGCTTCTTCGACGGCCACCAGCCCATCCATGCTGAGGTTCTCGTCAAATTCGGCAGGCAAATAGCCAAAGTTATGCGCCGCGGCGCGGTTAGCATAGGTTATTTTGCGCTCATTGTCCAGTTCAAAGAGCATTTCGGGCAGCAGTTCCGCCATCTCGCGGAAACGTGCTTCACTGGCCTGCAAATCTACCTGGCGAGAGCGAATAGCCATTTGCATGCGCTGGAAATTCGTGGCCAGTTCGGCAATTTCTACGCTACTGGTCGAGATGGTAGCAAAAGACATCCAATGCGAGAAGTCACCGCGCGTCAACTGGTTGACGCGCTGGTTGAGCACCGCCAGAGGTTGAACCACGCCGCGGCGCAGGTGTTGCCCGAATTGCAGCACCAGGGCGATAGAGAGGATGGGCATGATCACCAGGACCAACGCCACCCCCAGGATGTAACTTCCCAGGCTGGCAAAGAAGGGCGATTCCACAACCACCAACCAGCCGGTGGGGCGGATGGGCGCCTGGCTGGCAATCACATCCACGTTGCGCTGCAGAATGATCAAGCGCGTGGCATAAGCATAGCGCGGGTCGATCATGCCCCGGTCGCGCATATTTTGTTGCAACGAGAAACGCTCAGGGTCAGAATGCGCCAGCAATGCCCCTGAAGCCGAGGTGATATAAGCCAGGCTGTTATCCAGGAGGATGGTATCGTCGGTGATGGCCGCTTGTAATGCCTCCAGGCTTAATTCACCTACAATCATATCGCCGTCGGGAAGCGATTGGATCATATAAACCGCCGGTCTGCCGGTAGTAAACGAATTGAACGGCTCGGTGAAGGCGGTTTGACCCGGCTCGGCACGCACCTGGAAGTAGGGCTGGCGAGACATATCCAGGCCAATGTAGCGAGATTCGTACGGCTCTACTTGCACAACCTGGCCCTCTTCATTCAAGAGGTAAAAAAGATCAAAATGCTGGTACGCCTGGCGAATCTTTTGCAGGTAGATTTGATTTTCGGACGGGTTGGTTTCTGAGGAAATATCTCCGGCTGCGGCCAAAATCTGAGACGCGGTGGAGAGATAATCTTCAACACGCACCGCCAGCGATTGCGCCTGCGCTGCCTGGCGGGCGGTGAGTGCCTGCCAGACCAGGAACCCCGTTGCGCCAACCACAATCAACATAGCCGCCAGCACCGGGAGCAGCAAGCGTTGGACAAGCAGTGCTTCCACGATCTTGTCGAGCGGGCGCGGGTAGCTGTTCCTCATGGCCGAGAGCCTTCCCCTGGCTGGTAGGATTCAGCCGTTATCCAGTGACCATCCTCCACCCGCAGAAGGAAATGCGGCCGGACCACATCCCCATAAGCGTCCAGGTGAAAGACGCCAGCCGGGCCGTTCATCTCTCCAACGGCCAGCAAAGCCTGATCCAGGCCTTCGCGCTTTCCGTCTGTTTTCTCCAAGGCTTCGGCCAAAAAGAGAACAGCCTCATAACTACGCAGCGCTGCAAATGTTGGCTCACGATTAAATCGGGTGCGGAATTTGAGCAGGAACTCCTGGTACGCGGGTGAGGTTTCGTTTGGATTGAAGTCTACTACCGCCTCCAGACCCTCCGCCGCCCGACCGCCGTCTCGAATGGTCGTATCGCTCTGACCCCAGCGAGCGGTGAACAGGGGTGCGTCCCAATCGATCATACGAGCGTGCTGGCAAATGATGCCGGTATCTTGCGCGCCGGCGATGATCAACAACGCTTCAGGCTCACTCTCCCGAATGGTTTGTAACAGCGGGCGAAAATCGGGGTTCTCAGAAGAAAAGAATCCAGCTTCAGCCACAATCACGCCGCTCAGAGCTGTATACTCTTCCTTGAATGCAGCCTCCACCGATTCGGTATAGGCTGCATTGTCTTCATCCAATATGATGCCAACCGATAGGATTCCCCGTTGGATGATGCGTCGAGCCATCAATCGAGCTTCAATATCGGCGCTGGAAAACATACGGAAGAACAAATCCTCTCTTCCGCTCAGTTGAGTCGTGGCAGCCGTGGGGCTGATGATCACCATCCCGGCAGGCTGAGCCACGTCCAGCCCGGCCAGGGCAGTAGTGGAAGTCATGTGGCCAATGATCGCCACAACATCGGCAGCTTCGAGGAACTCATTATCGGCTGCCTGGGCGCCTTGCCGAGTTCCCTGGTCGTCTTCAATCACCAGGTTGAAGTGATATTCAAAAGTTCCCCGAGAGGCGTTGATCATGTCTACCGCCAAAAGCGCGCCATCTCGCCCGTCGATGCCCATGAGCGCGTTCTTGCCAGACATACTGGCAGCAAAACCAACATTTACCGTTGGTTGCGCCAGGCAGGAGGTCAGGCTCATGACCAGGAAAAGGAAAACTAGAATGGCAGCGGAACGTTTCATCACAACTTTTCAACCCAGTCCGTGTTACCAGTTAAATAAGGCTCGTGGATTTCTCAACCCAGGCCCGTAAATATCTAAATCAGCTTTCTAAGTATAAACCAAAGCAATGCCGAAAAGCACGTACAGTTCTAGGTTCATTGGGAATTGGCGCGGTGAGACCCGCATTTTGGGGGGTAATGGCGGCGAAGCCGCCATTACCCCCCAAAATGCGGAACCTACAACGGCGAATCCCAAAGACCCCAGTTCTATTGCAGTCCAAATAAATGGCTGTGCCGTAGGTTTTCGACAGCCAAATCTCCAGCGTCTCGCTTTGCGCGATTTTGAAGTTGGGGTTATACTCTTGTGCGGCACGGAGGACGCGAATACATAATGAAGCGCGCTGTCAGTATCAGTATTGGATCATCCCGGCGAGATAAAGTAGTTGAAATCGAAATCATGGGGGAAAGGGTGCGCATCGAACGGATTGGCACCAACGGCGACATGGAAAAAGCCGCCCGCCTGTACCAGGAATTGGACGGTAAGGTGGACGCCTTTGGCGTGGGAGGCACCGACCTGGGCATGCTGGTGGACGGACACTGGTACCCGATGCACTCGGTGAAGTCTCTGGTACGCTTTGTCCGCAAAACGCCCGTGGTAGATGGCAACGGCCTTAAAGCCACCCTGGAGCCCAAGATCAAGTGCGTGCTCACCGAGACCCTGGCCCATGCCATCCCAACCAAGACGGCCCTGGTGACCACGGCTGTGGATCGTTGGGGCATGGCCCGCGCGGCTGTGGAAAGCGGCTTCCGCGTAACTTTCGGCGATATGATTTACTCGCTGGGCATTCCCTTTCCCTTACATTCGATCCGCAGCGTTAAGGTGATGGCGGCTGTGCTCATGCCCGTGGTCTCGCGCCTGCCGTTCACCTGGGTCTACCCGGTGGGCGAATCGCAGGGCAAACGCCACCCCAAGCACACCCGCTTCTTCAGCGAAGCCGGCGTGGTCATGGGCGACTGCCACTACATCTACCGTAACATGCCCGACGACATGCGCGGCAAGGTAGTAATAACCAATACCACCACCCCCGAAGACACAGAAACCTTCCGGCAGTGCGGTGTGCGCTACCTGGTGACAACCACTCCCGTGCTGGAAGGCCGTTCCTTCGGCACCAATATGATGGAAGCTGCACTGGTGGCGGCAGCCGGGCGCACCGAACCGGTCGACTATGCCCATGCCAACGGGTACCTATCCTGGCTAGAGCAAATCGTTTCCCAACTGAATATGGAGCCGCAGGTGCAGGAGTTGAACGCATGAACGCAATCGTCATGGCTGGCGGAAAGACCCAAAAAGACGAACCACTCTATGAGATCAGCCGGGGCGGGTATAAATCGATGCTGCCGGTGGGTGAAAAATCGATGGTGCAGTGGGTGGTAGATGCCCTCAACGAATCGTCCACCATCGAGAGCATCTTCGTCATCGGGCTGCCACCTGCCAACCCGCTGGAGAGTAACAAACCCCTGCACATGTTGGCCGATCAAGGCGACATGGTTGCGAATATTCAGGAAGGGGCCCGGCAAATCCACGTGCTACACCCCGAAGAAACCTACGCCCTGGCAGTTTCGTCAGACATTCCCCTGATCACCCCCGAAATGGTCGATTGGGTAGCAAACCAGGTAATCAACAATCCCGCCGACCTGTACTACAACGTCATCGAGCGCAAGGTGATGGAAGAGCGCTTCCCCACCTCGCGCAGAACCTATGTGAAATTGAAGGGCATAGAACTGTGCGGCGGTGACATGAACGCCATCCGCATTGGTCTGGCCCTGGAAGACAACCCCTTCTGGCAGCGGCTGGTGGAGGCTCGCAAGAGCCCCCTGCAGCAGGCAGCCCTGGTTGGTTACGACACACTGTTTATGCTTCTCCTCAACCGCTTGTCGCTGAAGGAAGCCGAAGCAACCTTCGGTCGCAAGCTGGGCATCAGCGTTCGCGCGCTGATGTGCCCGTATGCGGAAATCGGCATGGATGTGGATAAACCTTTCCAACTTGAGATTGCCGAGGAGGCCCTGAAGAACCGTGGGGGATAGCCGGCGTTGGGCTGCACTGCTGGAGCGGGACGCCGCCTGGACCCGCCGGCTGCAACTGGACCCGCAGCGGCGTTCGGGGTGGGCCACGGCGGCCTTCCTGGCCCATTCCGGCGACTCGTGGCTGTGGGCCGGCGGGTTGGCGCTGCTGTGGCTGTTCACCCAAGGCGAATGGCATACCCGCGCGGCGCTGCTCTTCCTGGCGGTGGTGGCGCAAGCGTTGACGATTTTTCCGCTCAAGCAAACCATCCGGCGCGAACGACCCCAGGGTGAATGGGGCAGCATCTACCGCAGCGTTGACCCGCATTCCTTCCCCTCGGGGCACGCCGCCCGCGCCACCCTGCTGACAGTGATGGCGATTGGGTTGGGGCCGCTGTGGTTCGCGCTGGTGATGCTCATCTGGGCGCCGCTGGTGTCGCTGGCGCGGGTGACCACCGGGGTGCATTACGTATCGGACATCCTGGCCGGCACGCTCATCGGCGCGCTGATGGGCCTGGGGATGCTGGCCCTGCGCGAGCCGTTGATGAGTTGGCTGCCGTTTCTGTTTTAGTTCAAAGCCCAAATTTGAAGCTCTTTCCCTTGGGCTGAGTAGAGCCTCTCGCGTTATAATTGAGGTATTCAGTTGAAGTGAGAGGGGATATGAATTTTTTTGGGGGCAGATTCTTAATAGCCATTTTGCTTTTTAGCATAATATCTCCGGTTCGCGATCTGGCGAACAAAACACCCTACCGTCAAGATCTTGAATCCGTTGACCTACAGGCTATCTCTCCCGACCCAAGTGTATTAGCGGTGGTCAATCAGGTGAACGCAGATACTCTCGGGCTATATACCCGGCAATTGGCCGGTGTCGACCCGATCTGGATTGATGAAGCCTGGTACTACGTTCCAAACCGGTATACCTACAGCCAGCAGCCAATCGATAAAGTAACGCGGTATGTCGGGCAGCACCTACTCTCGCTAGGCCAAACGGTGGATTACCATATCTGGGATAACGCCACCAACCCAAACGTGATCGGCGAGATTGAGGGAACCACGCACCCCGAGAACATCTATATCATCGGCGGGCACTTGGATGGAGTCAGTGGTTCTGTTGCCGCCGATGACAATGGTAGTGGTGCTGCAGCGACATTGATGATCGCCGACATCCTCTCCCAATATCAATGGGGTTGCACGCTGCGTTTTGTCTTTTGGACGGGCGAAGAGCAGTGGTTGCTAGGTAGCCGACCATATGCACAGCAGTCAAATGCTTTGAACGAGAACATCCTTGGCTACATCAACCTGGATATGATTGGATATAACAGTGAAGGATCCAGCCCTGGGGTAGATATCATCTATAACCAGAATATTGCACAAACATTGCTTCATGCAAATACTTTTGTGGAAACTGTAAATACCTACCAGTTCCAAATCGAACCAGAAATCATGTCCGATCTTAGTGCCGACAGCGACCACTACTCCTTCTGGGAAAATGACTTTCCGGCCATTCTTGTGATGGAAGACCAAGCCGATTGGAACCCGTATTATCACACCGCTAATGACACAATCGAGCATGTGGATTACAGCTACCTGACCGAGGTAACAAAAGCATCTCTTGCGACTTTCTTGCACACGAACAACTGCCTGCTTTCCTCAACGGTCTTGTCTACCATAGGCTCAACCCAAACAGAAATTGGCCTGGAATGGACAGACGGCTCAACGGATGAGAGTGATTTTCACATCGAGCGCTCCCCCAATGGAGTATCGGATTGGGTAGAGATTGCTACTACGGGAGCCAATGCAACTTCCTATACCGATACGGGCCTCACTTGCGGCACGGTTGCTTATTATCGGATTCGTGCTCACTGGCACTCAGACAACCGATTCTCTAGTTATTCAAATATCGTCAATGCAACAACATCCACTTGCTCGCCACCAAATGCCCCTACCGGGCTTTCTGCTTCTGCCGCTTCCCAAACCGCGATCAACCTGAGTTGGACAGACAACTCGACCGATGAAAGTGATTTCCACATCGAGCGCTCACCAGATGGTCAGAGCGACTGGACGGAAATCGCCACGGTTGGGGCGAACACCACCACCTTCAACAATTCAGGTTTGGCCTGTGGATCGACTTTCTACTACCGGGTCCGCGCTCA
>JAFGLU010000082.1 GCA_016927865.1 Anaerolineaceae bacterium | reverse complement strand
GGTTGGCAGGACGGTGATTGGCGTCATTCTTCCTGTTTTACCCCATCTGTCCTCTGCTGTACATGATAACTAACAGGGGCGAACCTGGTTTGCCAAAGCCTGTGGAGAGCATGTAAGACCGGATTATCCGGCAGTGCTCGTTGAAGCAGGAACCGAGCTCAAATCTATCTTAGATAGATTTGAGCATATTTCGGAGAGCGGGAACGATTCTGAGGGGTGTAATGGTGTGAGCACGATACTTCCTCAGCCGTTTTCTACGGTTCGATGACCCAGCCGGACACCGCTGTGGTGGCGGTATCAGGGCTGACGCCGTTGATGAAATTCTCGACAAAGACCGGATCGGTCCAGGTGGTGCTGCCAGACCAGGCTCCGGCTCCGCCGGACCACGCGCCCGCGCCGCCGCTCCAGGCTCCAGCGCCACCGGCCCAGGTGGTGTAGCCGCCGGACCACGCGCCAGCCCCACCGGACCAGGCCCCTGCGCCACCGGACCAGGCCCCTGCGCCGCCGGACCAGGCCCCTGCGCCGCCGCTCCATGCTCCGGCTCCGCCGGACCACGCGCCCGCGCCGCCAGACCAAGCACCGGCTCCACCAGACCAGGCCCCAGCGCCGCTCGTCCATGCGCCGAACCAGGCCGGCACGCCGCCGCTCCAGGCGCCCGCGCCGCCATCCCAAACACCGTAATGATCGGTGAGGTCGGTGTAATCTACGCCGCGCAGGCGGAACTGCCCAACGGTTTCATCGAAGTAGGTGAAGCCTTCATAATGCATATCGCCGGCCAGGTCGGCCCAAATATCCAGACCCTGGTTGGAGGCGCCGCTGATTTCGTCGTTCATCACGGCGTCGTAGACGTTCAGGCGGCCCGCGCCTTGCTGCCACATGCTGTAGAGCACGTCGCTGCCGTCTTCAATCACCCAGGGCAGAGCAGTGATGGTCAGGCGGTACTTGACCTCGTCGGGGGTCAGGTAGGGGTTGCGCGCCAGGATCAAGGCGGCTGCGCCGCTGGTGATGGCGGCGGCTTGCGAGGTGCCGGCCATGGAGAAGTAGGTGTTGGAGATCCAGATGGCCGCTTCCTGCTTGGCCACATAGCTGCCGGGGAACATGGTTGAGACGATGTGCGCGCCGGGGGCAATCAGATCAGGCTTGACGAAGCCATCCAGGGTGGGGCCTGAGGCGGAGAAGGGCGTGATGTAGTCGTCGTTCCAATCGTCCACGGTGTAGTTGTCCGTGAAAGCGCCCACAGTGACGGCGTAGGGATTGTTGCCGGGAACCGCTATGGTCATGGGGTCGGGGCCGCCATTGCCCGCCACCGTCACCACCACCAGACCCTCGGCCCAGACACGCGTCACGGCGATGTTGAGGGGGTCGGCCCAGTAGGCGGAGCTGGGGTTGGCCCACAGCGAAAGGTTGACCACACGGATGTTGTAGTGGTCTTTCTTTTCAATGACCCACTGTAAGCCCTGGATGATGGTTTCGTAGGTGCCTGCGCCGGTTTCATCCAGCACGCGCACGCCAACCAGGTCAATGCCGGGGGCCATACCGTTCCATTCGCCGTCCTCGCCAACCTGCGTGTTGGCAATGATCCCGGCGATGTGCGTGCCGTGCCCGTTCTTGTCATGGGGGTTGCGCTTGTTGTCCAGCAAATCGACCCAGCCCACAATGTGGCGCGGTTTCTTCTTGAGGTCTTGGAGCAAGCCGGGATGCTGGGCAATGCCGGTATCCAGCACGGCCACGGCGATGTTGTCACCGTCAATACCTTCCTGCCAAACCAGGTCGGCTCCGGTCAGGTCGGGGTAATCGGTGGCGGGGGCATTGTTTTTCTTTTGGCCCAGGAAGCCGTCCTCAGAAGCCTGGACGGCCTGGTTGGGCGTGACCTGTTTGACAGCCGGATCAGCCAGCAAGGCGGCATAGGCCTGGGGAGAAAGGAGAGCGCCTACCCCGTTAATGATGTACAACTGCGAGGTGACCGTCCCGCCGTACTGTTCTACCAGGCGGGCAGCCTCTTCGGCGCTGCCGGCCATCACCAGGTAGGACTGAACCTCGGTGGAGGCCGCGGTTGGGACCGGGCTGACCAACAATCCTGAGATCAGGACAAAGACTAGAACAAAAGAAAACAAACGGGCTTTCATGCAGACCTCCTGCTCTCTAAAAGAATCGACCTGGGCAATTCCCCAGGCCGAAGGCTGTATTCTTTGAGAGCTGTCATTTCTTCGGCAACCTGGCAATCCTGGCCGCGTGGGCGGCGGTAGACCCATAGTTTTGCGCCCCAGGCTTTCGCCGGGTTTGCCTTTATCAAGAATTACAATGATCTTGCAATGATTGTAGCAGTAATTAATAAGTAATGCAATAGATATTTTGTTGTAATATTGAAAGGTTGAGTGCGATCCTTGAACCAGTTCAGGATTTGTCACTACTCACGCAAAGGTAATAAAGACCCGAAGGTGACACCTCACCTTCGGGAACTTTCCTCAACCTTGGTGAGTAGATACTAGAATTTCACCGCCTCAAATACGCCCCCTTCTATGGTTACGTGAAACGTCCCGCAGTGGTCTGCCAGCGCCTGCTGCACGAAGCGCGCAAATTCAGCTTTCTTTTTGCCTTCCATGTGGATGCGTCCTGACAGGAGATATGCTGTTAAAACCTGGGCGTCGGTGACTTCCAGTGCATTTGGGTAATTGTGCTGGGTCACGGTGGCGAAAAATGTGCCAAGTTGGGCGGCGCCGTTGTCAAGGGTGAACGAATCGGGGGATAGGCCGATCTGGGAGGCAAGCTGTGGGTCGAAGCGGGTGACCAATTCCCGGTTCTCCTTAAGATTGTTGCGCCCTGCAGTGGAGGCATACAGCCGCCCGCCGGGTTTGAGCACGCGCCGGATTTCGCTCAGCGCCTTCTCCATATTTGGAACGTGGTAAAGCATGTGGCTGGCGATCACAACATCAAAGCGCTCGTCGCTTATTGGTATCTCCTGGGCGTCGATCGCTTGAAATTCGAAGTTAGGAAACAGGCTTTCTAACGCGCCTTGCGCCTGCGCTACCATTCCTTCGGAGAGATCGGAAAGGAGGAAGGTAGCGTCTGGCGGGATGCGGTCGGCGTTCTCGACCCACAGGGTTCCCGGGCCACAGCCCAGTTCGAGCACCCGACAGCCGGGAGAGAAGGTGAAGTGGTCAAAGAGCCAGCGCTGCCAACTGTAGGGGTTGGTGCTGAATTCTCGGTGCAGGCGGATGCGAGCATTGAGGTTGCTCGCATCCTGGTACTGCTTGCGCAAGTATTGAGGGTCGGTGAGAGATTGAGTTGGGGGCATCCTGTTTTCCAGTGATCAAGGCGTGTAAGAAGCGCGTGCTTTCACTGAAGCGCTACGAAGAAATGTCCGTCTTCTCCGGCATCAAACACAAACATCAGTCCGGCAGCGTCCTCGGGGACCTGGAAGCCGACCTGCCCGCGCAGTTTTTCGCCCGCGGCGATATCTCCATCGGGGGAGCCCTGGCCTAGCAACATGGATGCAAAGAGATCGACCGTGTACTTGTAGTGGTCGGCGTCTTTGACTGCCATTTGCATCAACGAGGAGATGGTCACGGGTTCGGAGCCTTTGTTCTCCAGGGTCAAATCGACCACCAGGAACTCGTAGCCCTCAGAGGGCTCGGAGTACTCCTGCCCCTGGGAGTATTCAATCCCGCTGACGGTCAGGGTGGTGGTTCCCATGGTGATCACGTCGCCAATTTTATAGATCTGCTGGTCGATCTCGCCACCCAGGCCCGCAGGAGCATCTACTTTGGAAGGTTCGGCGCCCAAGTCGATGAAGATTTTCTCAAGGCCCCAGTAGCTGGCGTCAAAGGCGAATTCAAACCCCTGGGCGTTCTCGGGGATTTCGAAACCGGCATATCCACGCAGTACTTCACCGGGAACCATTTGCCCGTCCAGGCCGCCCCCACCCAGGCCCATCGTTGCCATGTAGCTGGCATCGTAATTTTGTCCCGTGTCGTCTTTCAGATTCATCTGCAGCAAGGTCGAGACGGCCAGAGTCTCGGCGCTGTTATTTGCCACAAGCGCTTCCACGGCCACAAAGCGATTCCCGGCCTCGGGTTGGTTATATTCGCTGCCTGGAACGGTATCCCAACCCAGGACCACCAGTACATAATCGCCCAATGGGATGACATCGCCGATCTTATAGTTGCCCTGGAGGGCGGGGGCGGGCGGGTTGGTCGGCTCTGCTGTGGTGGTGGGCGAGTAAGTTGGAGCCTCGGTGGGAGCCGGGGCGGATGTGGGGGCGGGGGGCAGGGTGGGGGTGGTGGCTGGTATTTCTTCCATTCCTCGCGTAGGAAGCCCGCAGGCCAGGGAAAGGATGATGAGGATGGCGATGAATAGGGCCGGCGCGCTGGATTTCAAGCTGAATCGTTGATTGATCATGGTGTCCTCTTCTCGGTCAATTTGATTGTGGACATAAAAATTATCAATAGAAGATGTCGCCCCTGTCTTTGCTGTAATCCGGCTGATCATCCCAAAGACTTAACTGTACATTCACTAATAAGCCTGCTCCGAGCATCCAATAGGGAGAAGATATTGCCAGGGTTGCCAATACAGCCAGGAGGTCTTTTATAGCAATTGCAAAATGGAACCCAAACGACTGGCGGATGCCGAGCCTCTGGTAATTATATACTCGATAATTATTTTGGCTTTCATTGTCTGGGGCAATGAAATTGGGATTAAATTAATATGGGCGAGCCTTGTGCTCGCCCATACAAAGCGAAGGAACGAAAATTAATCGAGTTTGCCGGTGGTGATGGCGCGCTTGACCTCGGCGATGGCCTGGGTGATCTTGATTTCGCGCGGGCAGGCCTCGGTGCAGTTGAAGGCGGTGCGGCAGCGCCACACGCCGAACTGCTGGTTGAGGATTTTGAGACGTTTGGCGGCGGCGCGGTCGCGGCTGTCAAACACAAAGCGGTGCGCGTTGACGATGGCTGCCGGGCCAATGTACTTGCCGTCGGCCCAGAAGGACGGGCAGGAAGTGGTGCAGGCGGCGCAAAGGATGCACTTGGTAGTGTCTTCGTAGCGCAGGACCTGCTCCTCGGTCTGGATGCGCTCTTTGCCGTCGGTGGGCAAGGGCTCTTCGTTGATCAGGTAGGGAAGGAGAGACTCGTAGTGCTCGAAGAAGGGCTTCATGTCCACGATCAAGTCGCGGATGACCTTGAGGCCCAGGAGCGGCTCGATGGTGATGTGGTCGCTGTTCAGGTCGCGGACCAGCTTTTTGCAGGCCAGGGCGTTCTTGCCGTTGATGCGCATGGCATCCGACCCGCACACGCCGTGAGCGCACGAGCGGCGCAGGCCCAGCGAGGCGTCGTGCTCGTTGCGAACTTTTTCCAGCAGGTCCAGGACGCGATCGGTGGGCTCCGCTTGCAGCTCGAAGTTGTCGTAATGCGGCGCCTTCTCTGTTTGGGGGTCAAAGCGGAATACTTTTAAGTGAATGAGCATGGCGGGCCTCCTCTAGTACGTGCGCTCTTTGGGCTGGTATTGGGTGACGACGACCGGCTTATAGCCCAGGCGCACCTGCTCGCCATCCAGCCAGGCCAGGGTGTGCTTGAGCCAGGTGGCGTCGTCGCGCTGGGGGAAGTCGTCGCGGGCGTGCGCGCCGCGGCTTTCGGTACGAGCCAGCGCCGATTGGGCCGTGACCAGGGCCAGGTCGAGCATGTTGCCCAACTCCCAGGTTTGCAGCATTTCCATGTTGAAAACCTTGCCGGAATCAGCCACGCGCACCTGCTTGAAGCGCTCGCGCAGTTCCTGCACCTTGGCCACGGCGTGCTGCAAGCCTTCGTCGGTGCGGAAGACGCCCACATGGTCGAACATCTCCACGCGCATCTCCTTGCCCAGTGCCGCGGCGCGCTCTTTGCCGCTGCCGGCGTGCAGGGCCTCGATCTGGCGCATTACCTCGCCGGTGGGGTCCTCGGGCAGGGGCTTGAGGTCGGCGCCTTTGGCAAACTCGGCGGCGTTAATGCCGGCGTGCTTGCCAAACACCACCAGATCGACCAGCGAGTTGGTGCCCAGGCGGTTGGCCCCGTGCACCGAAACGCAGGCGCATTCTCCCGCGGCATACAAGCCCGGCAGGACGGTGTTCTTCTCGTCAATCACTACCTGGCCGTACTTGTTGGTGGGAATGCCGCCCATGGCGTAATGAGCAGTGGGCTGGACGGGGATGGGCTGTTTGGTGGGGTCCACGCCCAGGTAGGTGAGGCAGAAGTCGGCGATGTCGGGGATTTTGCTCATGATCTCGGCGGCGGTCACCTGGTACGCCGAGCCGTCGGGGCGGGTGCGCCCGTCGATCTCGGCGTACTTATTGACTGTCTCGGGGCGCACGTCCAGGTTGAAGAAGCGCTGCCCGTTGACGTCGTTGCCCGCGCGGGTTTCCAGGTACATGGCCCGGCTGACCACGTCGCGCGAGGCCAGGTCTTTGATGCGCGGGGCGTACTTCTCCATGAAGCGCTCGCCCTTATTATTGAAGAGGATGCCGCCTTCGCCGCGGACCGCCTCGGTGATGAGAATGCCCAGCTTGTAGATGCCGGTGGGGTGGAACTGGAAGAACTCCATGTCTTCCATGGGGATGCCACGCCGTGCCAGAATGGCGGGGCCGTCGCCGGTGTAGGCGTAGGCGTTGGAGGTGATTTCCCAGATGCGCCCGTGGCCGCCGGTGGCAAAGATGACCGCTTTGGAGCGGAAAGTGTGCAGCTCGCCGGTAGCCATTTCCACAGCCACCACGCCCGCCACGGCTCCGTCAACGATGAGCAGGTCCATGACCTGGTACTCGTCGAAGAAGATGTTTTTGTTTTTGATGCACTGCTGGTAGAGGGTTTGCAGGATCATGTGCCCGGTGCGGTCGGCGGCGTAGCACGAGCGGCGCACGGGTTTGCCGGAGGCGTTGTTGGTGTGGCCGCCAAAGGGGCGCTGGGCAATGCGGCCCTCGGGGGTGCGGTTGAAGGGCAGGCCCATGTGCTCCAGGTCGTAGACGGCCTGGACGGCTTCTTCGCACATGAAGGAAATGGCGTCTTGGTCGCCGAGGTAATCGCTGCCCTTGATGGTGTCAAAGGTGTGCCATTCGGGGTGGTCTTCCTCGTAGTTGCCCAGGGCCGCGCCGATACCGCCCTGCGCCGCGCCGGTGTGCGAGCGGATGGGGTACAGCTTGCTGATGACGGCGGTGCGCACCGATTTGGAGGCATACCAGGCTGCCATCAAGCCGGCACCGCCGCCGCCGACCACGACCACATCGAATTCATGGATATTGGACATACAGGCTCCTTGAGAAGGGTCAGGCCGGACGAGTGCCGGCGATGATGGCGATTGCGCCCATTGCGCTGATGAGGAACCACGCGATCAGCAGCAGGTAGCTGACCACGGTGAAGGCTTTGGGGCTGTGGATGTAGTCACGCAGCACCTGGCGCACGCCATTCATGCCGTGAGCGAAGGCGAAGGCCAGCAGGAGGATGTCATAAATGCGCCAGGCCAGGAGGTCCCAGCGCATGGCGACGTAATCGAGGTCGATGCTGTGGACGCCGACGATGATGTCTTGCAGGATGAGGTGGCCCCAGGCCAGGGGAATGAGCAGGAAGGCGCTGTAGCGCATCATGTTCCAGGCGACGGTCTCAAAATTCTTGGGCACGTCGACCCGGCGGGGAGCAGGGGGTTGAGTTGTAGTTGTCATGGGAGCCTCCTATCCGCCAAACAGGCCGTAATTGTGGTGGAGGATGTTGTAGCCCATCCAGCCGGCAGCGGGAACCCACATCACCAGGGCCACAATCAGGGCGATTTTGGCCGAGCGGCGGGTCTTCTCGATGGTCCAATCTTTGGGAGCAAACTTGTCCAGATAGGCGATGCGCAGGCCGTTCGCGCCGTGATAAAACAGGCAGAAGACGAGGCCAATTTCGCCCAGGCCGAAGATGGTCGAGCGGTACAACTGGATGACTTCATCGTACAGGTGCGGGGCGAAGTAGACGAAGGACGTGTCGATGATGTGGATGGCGAGAAAGAGCAGCACGCCCAACCCGGTGACACGGTGCAGCAAAAAGGCCCAATGCCCCTCGCGGCCGCGGTAGCCCGCATAGCCGGTGAGGGTGGTCTTGAGATACGACATATCCACCTCCTGCGCTGGAAAAGTGCGGTTTGCGCCTGAAGAAGTCAGGCAGTATCCTAATTGTATCAATATTGGCTGAATACGCAACGTTCAGCCGGGTGAATTGGGGGTGATCTATAATGACTGCGCAGATAGTGAGGAATTTTCCGAATGGAGGTATTTTCAGGGTGCGCAGCACCCTGAAAATACCTCCATTCGGATTTTTTCAATTCTGGCTGTGTGGTTGCGAAAAATCGTCTCTTGACGAAACTTCAGACATCTAGTAAGATAGGGGCACGCTAACCAATAGCCTTGCGGGCGTGGTTCAGTTGGTAGAATGTCTCCTTGCCAAGGAGAAGGTCGTGGGTTCGAGTCCCATCGCCCGCTCTCGAACCGCCAGAAATGGCGGTTTTTATAACCAGGATGGCGACGTGGCCAAGTGGCAAGGCAAGGGTCTGCAAAACCCTGATCGTGGGTTCGAATCTCACCGTCGCCTCTTCTTTATTTAAAACCCTAAAGGTTTTCTTAAACCTTTAGGGTTTTCTCGTCAGTCAGGCAGAGATCGCAGGTTTCCCCAAGGGGGGACGATGCGAATCTCACCGTCGCCTCTTCCGATTTAAAACCCTAAGTAGCCGTGTAAAAATAACTTCCGGTTTTTGATGATGAAGGAAAAGGCGAGTAGAATAAAAAAAGCCAATCTTCTAATTTACT
>JAFGLU010000081.1 GCA_016927865.1 Anaerolineaceae bacterium | reverse complement strand
TTTGTGTTCTTGTTCCCAGGTATTCTTGCGGACTGCGAGGGTTTCGTTATACACCCAACGGCAGATCTCCAGGTTCTGCTCAAGCAGGGTGCGCTGATGGGCGGTAGGACGAAGGCGATACCGGAAGGTCTTCAGCATAGAACGATTGTACCATTTTCTCCCGTGCTTTTCGATGTCTTTCCAAGAGATCGCTGAAGCTTTCAGGCGTTTCATCCACGGCCATTGAAATGGCGTGGCTTTCACGGGCTAGAGCCCATAAAAGGTAAAAAAGCAACTCCGTACTTTTAGTCTAACCATTGCCAATGAATCTGCGGAGTAGTTTTTTACGAGCTCAAAGGTCGCGTTTTCGCGTATAATCCAAGCAGCTTTTAATCATTTTATCCGTACACCATGAGACACCCATGAGAGCTTACCTCAACATCGCCATAAAATCCGCCTGGATTACTTTCTCGCTCATGCTCACCTTACTTCTGATCACTGGGTCCTCATTTCTTCCCCCCTTGAACAAGTTTGGCCAGGTGCAAGCGCTGGTGCGGGATAACGTCTTCGCCTACGACGACTGGATGATCGACGCTCTGGCCCTCAAAGTTGATTATGCGACTCTGTCCATCCCTCGCTACTTGAGCATCGACCAGCAGCGCCAGGTCGTTCTCGATCACCTCGACATCATCCGGCAAATCAACCGAGTCTCGTATGAAATCACCATCCTCTACTCCGACCCCAATATTTCCGACCCGGTGACCGCCTCGGCAGAAAGGCAGGCCGAGTTAGAGCAGCTTCTGGCCCGCGAAAAGCAGTCCGGCCCCGTGGCCGAAGCCGTTTTCCAGCAGCAAATGCAGTTTATCCTGAACGAAGCTGGCTTGACCACACTCGGGCAAACCCTCCCACCGGTGCTCTACCGCATCACCCCTCTGCCTTATGCGCTCATCATCTCTCCGCGGGATGTTATTCGCCAGGATGCCAATGTTTCTCTCACGCCCGGCCTGACCTTGGAAGAGCGCATCGAAATTGAAAATCATGTGGCTCAATCCCTCGGTGATTCCACCCTGGTGGAACCCATCGGCGGAGTGGGCGTATACCCCACCATGGTGATGAGCACCACCGACATCAACTGGCTGGCCGAAGTGGTGGCACACGAGTGGACGCACAACTTCTTGACCCTGCGCCCGCTGGGCATCCGCTACGACCTGACCCCCGAGCTGCGCACCATCAACGAAACCACCGCAACCATCGCCGGGGAAGAATTGGGGCAAGCCTTCATCGCTCGCTTCTACCCCGAATACCTGCCACTGCCGCCAGAGCCTGAACCCGAACAGGATGAGGACCCCGTCGAAGGATCTCCCGAGCCCCCGCGCTTCGATTTCCGTGCCGAAATGCACACCACCCGCGTCCGAGCGGATGAACTGTTGGCTGAGGGCAAAATCGAAGAAGCCGAAGCCTACATGGAAACCCGCCGCCAGTTCTTCTGGGAAAACGGTTACCTGATTCGCAAGCTCAACCAGGCCTATTTCGCCTTCCACGGCGCCTATAATGCCTCGTCCTCCAGTGGCGGAGCCGCCGGGCAAGACCCGGTTGGCCCAGCCGTGCAATCCCTGCGCGCCCAATCCGATTCGCTGGCCCAATTCCTGCGGCGCATCTCAAAAGTAACATCCTTTGAGATGCTCCAAAAAATGATCGACTAGAAGTCGTCCCCCATATCCATCCCACCGCCGCCGTCGGCCATGCCGCCCAAATCGGGCAGCTCGCGCTCGATGTCTTCCGGCGACTGGCCTTTTTCTAGCCGGTCCACCACCTCGTCAAACTCCGCGCCCATCGACTCGCCCGTCTCTTTGCTCATCTCCCGCATCATCCGACCCAAAGCGCGCGGGTCATCTTCCAAACCAGACAGGTTAGATGGGTCCGCCAGGCTTTCCATGCGGCTGTCATCCGAGCGAGCCACCCTCACCCGGCCAATCTTGCGTTGAACGTTGGTGCCCTTGCAATATGGGCAAACAGCCGGCTTGGTGCCGTACTCTGCATAGGTAAAGAAAAGCATGAACCGCTTCCGGCAGTCAAAACAGCGGTATTCGTAATTGGGCATAACTCCTCCAGGCGATAAATCTATACTTTTCGTTACTACTCAGCCCATCGGGGAAAGAGGCCGAATTTATGGTGTTTGGCGGGGCTTCGTCCCGCCAAACACCATAAATTCGGGACTTTTCTACCAGGGTCTGAGTAGTTACTACTTTTCAAGGTTCTACCCAGCAGCATTGGAAAAGAACCGATTTTGAGGTATCCGTGGGTAGCCTTGTAACTAACAAACACCTGAAAATCGGGAACTTTTTCACTCTCTGAGTAAATACCTTTTCAATTATAATCAAACCAATTCTGGCGTAAAGGCATTGTAATAGCTAACCCCACAAAAGGAGCCACGCGGCCGGTGGAAGAAAACCTTTCCTTCGATCTATACCATCCCCAGCCTTTAATGGTTGTCATCTCTGGCCCCTCCGGGGTGGGCAAAGATGCCGTGGTCAAGGCCCTCAAAGCCCGCAACCTGACCTTTCACTTCGTCGTCACGATGACCAGCCGTGTTCCGCGCCAAGGCGAGGTGGAAGGCGTCGATTACTTCTTCAATACTCGCGAAAACTTCGAACAGCTAATCGCCGAAGACGAGTTCCTCGAATACGCCCTGGTATACGAAGACTATAAGGGCATTCCCCGCTCCCAAATTCGCCAGGCCCTCTCCTCTGGCACCGACGTCATTCTGCGCGTAGATGTGCAGGGCGCCGACACCCTCCGCCGCCTGTGCCCCGAAGCCGTGCTCATTTATCTCATCCCTTCCAACGAGGCCGAATGGCTGGAGCGCCTGCGCACCCGCAAAACCGAAACAGCCGAAAGCCTGGCCATCCGCATCCAAACCGCTCGCAGCGAGCTGGAGCACCTGGCCAAGTTCGACTATGTGGTGGTGAACGCTCATGACCGCCTGGATGAGGCCGTAGACACCATCATTGCCATCATCGATGCCGAGCATCACCGCGTGGAGCCCCGCAAGGTCTGTCTGTGACCCAAGCCTCCGGCGAGCCCACGCCCCTGGGCCGCATCCGCACCGAACAAGTCGCCGTCCAACTTCCCACCCTCAAGCCCTGGGTGACCTACACCCTCATGGTGCTCATCGGCCTGGTGTTCATCGCCTATCTGATCCAGCGCTACGCCCTCGGACAAGAAGGGCTGTTCCTCACCCTGCACCGCAACAACGCGGAAATCCTCAAAGGGCAAATCTGGCGTTTTCTCACTCCCGCTTTCATCCACGCTTCCTTCTTACCGATCGCCTTCAACCTCTACGTTCTATATGTTTTTGGGAAAGGCCTGGAGCGCTTTTACGGGCACCTGCGCCTGGTGGCCTTGTTCGTTCTTGCGGTGCTTGCCGGAAACATCACCGCCTTCATCGCGACCGATTTCACCTCCGCCGGGGCCGGGCCAGGGCTGATGGGGCTGCTGGCTGCCCAAACTTTATTCATCGATCAAAATCGTTTTCTGTTTGGGGCTCGTTCCCGCTCGCTGGTCAACACCGCAATCATCTTCATCATTATCAACCTGCTCTTGGGCCTCATGCCCGGCATGGACAACATGGGCAACCTGGGCGGCATGGTCGGTGGAACGGTGTTTGCCTGGCTGGCGGGACCCAAGCTCAGCATCCGCCCAGCCGAGCCCGCCTTCCAAATCGTCGACAAAACCTCATCCCAACGAGTGCTCATCGTGACCGCAGCCATGACCGCCCTGCTGGCCCTCCTGGTCGCGATTAAATTCTTTACTGTTGCCTGAACCTCGGTAATCAGCCCTTTGTAGTGCCGCAACCCCGTGGCTTTCCGTTTTGAAGCTAACAGCTAAAGGCTGACAGCTTATAGCCTCTCAAAATTCTTCCTTGGTAAACGTAAAGCGCTCGCCCGGCAAACCGGTGAAAAACGTCAGCGTCTTCCGCCAGGCTGCTGCCTCTTCCGGCGTAATCTTCTCCGCCCGGTATTCCCAGTTATTCTTGCGAATATATTCACGCATGCACTCGCTCTGGCGCTCCAGGCGCAAGGTAGTCTCTTCCACCAGCCAGGCCGCCCCGCGCGGATACTGCCCGGCAAACCCCTCCAGGCCCTGGCGCAGATGATCCAGGCACAGCCCGTCTGAACCGCGGTAAGCGCTGGACATCGCCTCGTGCTCCGCCTCCAACTCCTCGAACAGCACCGCCAATTGATTGCGAGCGGTCTCTTCTACCGTAACACAAGCCGGGCAGCGCTTCTTGGGGGTTAGCAGGCTTCGCGAGGCGGCCCGCCGCAGCCAGCCACCCACCTTCTGCGACCAGCTGGCGCGCTTCAACTCTCCGCTCACCAGTCGTCCCAGATGCTCATAGATAATATTCACCCCCAGCACCGGCCCGCTGTTCGACATCTCAATGGCTACCAGCAGGCGGGTGTGCTCCCCGCAAAAGCCGTAAGCGTCAATGATGGGCTGCCTTGTGGGAATATCGTTGACGTTTTCCCACAAGAACGCATCAATTCCCCGCTCGGCGGCCGCTCGGCTAATTCGGCACACCGGGCAGCCCGGCTGTCGCATCGCCTCTTCCAATTTAGCTATCGTCAATGCAAATGCCATGCCTTCATTCTATCAAAAAAAGGAGAGAGAAGTTTCCGAATTGGAGGTATTTGTGGGGTGTGAAGCACCCCACAAATACCTCCAATTCGGATTTCTACCACCTCTGGCTGAAAGGTTAAAAAGAACCCCCGGTTGTGAAACGCGGGGGGCAAAATTATTTTTCTAAACGCAAGCAATGCCTACTTGTCTTTGGTCGGCTTTGGCTCGTCAGTGGGCTTGGGCTCTTTGGTCGGCTTAGGCTCGTCGGTAGGCTCGGGCTCTTTGGTCGGCTTGGGCTCATCCGTCGGCTTGAGCGTGCTGGTTGGTTCGGGCGTAGCAGTCGCTGGCTGCAGGGTTTGTTTAATCAAACCCCACCCCATGCCCGATTCAACCATCTCAAATACCGTTGAGACCGGAACCCCCGCGCCCTGGGCCAGTTCATAGGCCAGATCAATTTCGCCAAAGCCGTAACCCTGGCAGAACCAATAGAGTATTTCAGCCGGGGTCACACCGTACCGCTCCGCCAGAGTAATGATCTCAGGCTGATCCTCACCCACCGCGCAACCTGCCACCGGCACAGCCGTCGGCGTCAGCTGCGCGCCCGGAGGCTGTGTGCCAGTCGGGGGCACGGGCGATTGCGTCTGGCTCGGCACGGTTGTTGACGTGAATGTCGCTTGCGGTGTTCGGGTGTTTGTCCCGGTCACCGTACCCGGAATGGATTCGACCGATTTCTCTTTGATTGAAACAATCTCGAGTGCCAGCCAATCTCCAGATTCCACCACCACAAAGCCAACCTCCACCGGGTCACCAATGGCCAACCCCGCTTCGATCTCTGTGTTGCTGTCAATCATGACAGTCTTGCCGCCAACCACCCAGGATTCGGCTCCAATGGATTCAACCAATCCGCTGAAATGTGCCATCACCTTATCGCCAGAAACCAATTGGATCCAATCCGCCACCAGGGATCCATCCGCAAGTATTCGCCCCCGGACTCTCACCCAGTCGTCCAAGTTCCAGTTTCCACCGGCAACAAGCGCAGGATCGACGAAAAAGCTTAGGTTCCCCACCGTCCACTGATCACCAACCATCGCTTCAATGGGCCCCTGAACATCAAAGGCATAAGCCGGCTGCGTTGCGGCGCCGCCTTCTTCCACCACGATCACTTGCCCGGCAGTCAGCAGCGTCCGTTCTTGCCCATAGGTCACCTCAACCGTGCCGCGGTGCACCGAAAAACGGCTGGTCCCGTGTATCACCTCAACATCGAAAATCGTGCCACGTACTGCCGCTTGCCCAAGGCCCGTCCCAACGACAAAGTGGCTGTTTTTCCCCTGTAATGGCGCCACCGTATGAGTGCTCAAACCTTTGGCCTGGTACACATCAACGTCCAGAGAACGATTCCAACCGCCTCGCGCTTTCTCCAGGGTGACTTCAGTGTCTCCCCCTAACTGGCTGTGGCTGCCTTCATAGAATAACAACGCGGCTTGCGAATCAATCCGCGTGCGAACTTTCTCGCCCGCGTGCACCCGTTCTCCGTTAGCCGCCATGCGCCAATCCTGCCCGTCAAAAACCTCCACTATTCCCTGCACATCCGATAAGGTTGCGTAACGGCTGCCGCGCGGGCCGGTGAATCCAATGGTTAACAATGCCACCACCACCAGGGCCGCCACCATCGACAATTGAGCCATGGCAAAACGCCAGCTAAAGCGCCGCTCGGGCTGCGCGTTTGAACGAGCAAACTTCATAATCCGTCCGCGCTGGGCCCTGGCCTTGGTCGAGGCCATGCTGGGATGCGGCAGTTCGCGAGTCACCGCTGCCAGACGCAGCAGAGGCAAAATTTCGGCTGCCTCCGAGGGCACATGCTGGACAATCTTTTCCAGCGGAATCCCACGGTCGAGTTCATTTAAACATTCTTCTAATAAATTATCCAAATAAGTCATTGCCGTCCTCCATTTGCAGCAGAGTCTGTCGCATTAGTAAAAGCCCTCTCCGCTGCAAACCTTTTATCGCATCCTCGCTCCTGTGCAACACCTCCGCCACTTCCTGAAGGGACAACCCCTCCACAAAGCGCAGCACGATCACATCGCGCTGAATATCGCCCAACCTGCTAAGTGAATCTTGCAGTGTCTGGCGAGTGATGTGCACATCCACCGTCTCATCCACCCCTTCCTGGCCCACCGTATCTTCATCATAGAGCGGCACCGTGCCGTGCGTTGAAGTGCGCCGGTAATAATCAATCGCCAGGTTTCGAGCGATCTGAAACAACCAGGTTCTAAAAGAGCAGTTGGTCTGCCGGTAAGCCGGCAAGGCCTGAACCATTTTCAAAAAAACTTCCGCGGTCAAGTCCTCAGCCACCTGCACCTGTCCGGTCCGATAATACAGATACCGGTAGATACTGGTGTAATTCATCTCATATAATTGACCTGTTGCCCCCGTGTCGCCTTGTTGAGCACTTGCGATCAATTCGCTGAGGTTCTGGTTCCGCATGAAGCTCCATCAAACGGCCTTAAGTATATTAAACGGATGAGACGCTAAAAAGAGTCGTGAAAGGCCTAACTTCTCTCTTACCAAATTCTAAGCGCTATTCTCATCCTTGCCATTCCCAATCGGTTGGTTAATCGCTTTTGCAACCCTAACCAATCTTTTAGGATCCATCCAAAATAATCTTTTTATCGTGTAGCTTGGGCGACGAAGCCGCTCAAACCACACAATAAAAATAATTTTCGGATAGGTACTTATTGTATTCTACCCGGCTTCTGTGTTAAACTCACTGTACACTTTCATTGCAGTTTTCTAACAACACATCCAAACACCTAAAAGTTATATATAATGTTAAGTAATTGCTTCGAGGATGAAGGAATCACAATTTTGGGCATCTTCTAACTCTGGCTGTGAGCTAATAATGGTAGAAGCTTATCTTCAGTTCGACAGGGGAATTGTAAACCAATGTTCCTGACTCGCAAGGTTTGGCCTGCGGCTCTCATCATCTGCCTGTTGGCAGGATGGTTCGTCGCTGCCCGCCCTGCGCTGGCTGAAGAAGACCCGCCCCCCGACAAACCCCCACGCATCGCCCAAATTACCGTCCAGGTCACCCGTCATTTCTGGTGGCTGGTGCGCTATCAAGACAACACCATCGTCTGCGAACTGCCCGTCGAACACGAAAACATCCCTACCTACAATGAAATTGAAGGCTTGTGCGGCAAGCCCATTGCCACTGAGTGGTTGAGAAGCCTGCCCTGCACCACCGGCGACGCCTCGACGGCGCAGTGCCCCGGCCTCTATGCCCTCAGCCTGGGCAGCCAGGATTTCCAGCGCATCATCGAAGTAGAATTACCCCTCCCCAAAGTGTGGATCGAGGTTGTCGATTGCAACCCGGTGGATGGGCGCTGCACCACCCTGCCAGCCTTGCGCCTCACCGGTGAGGAACCGCTCCCCAACGAAGCCATCATCTCCATCCAAGGCAACTTAAATGGAGAACCTTTCCAGTGTGCTGGGAACGAGTGCCGCTTACCCCTGCCCCCCACCAACACCGACGGTGTGGACATGGAATTTTGGGGCGATTCCAGCTACGGCGACTCCAGCGAGCACTATACCGCCAAAGTTCGCTTGGTTCCCTGGGGTGACTTTATGAACCCCGAGGCCCCCACTAACCAACCCGGCGCGTGGTACGTGGACGTGCTCAGCAGCCAGTGGGTGGGCGCTGAGATCGCCTCCTGCGCCGACACCTGGCAGGCTTTCCCAGAGCTGGGCGGGCTGGCCGAATGGCTGTCTTCTCCCACCGACCCCGCCGGCCTGCAATCGGACATTGGGTATTACTACCTGGCCGGGGCGCTCATTCAAAACGGCGTCGTGGATGCTTCTACTTGCCTGGATGGCGGCTTGCAGGGAGTGAACCTGGCCTCGGCTTGTGGTGTAGAGGCTGCCGGTCCTGCCCTGATCGAATGGCAAAACCGCTTTGACCAGGAAATCTGGCAGGCTTCGCAGAACACCGGGCTGCCCGCCCAACTGCTCAAAAACGTCTTTGCCCGTGAAAGCCAGATCTGGCCGGGCATCTTCCGCACCTACCACGAAGCCGGGCTGGGCCAGCTCACCGAAAACGGCGCCGACACGGTCCTACTGTGGAACCCCGATTTCTTCCATCAGTTTTGCCCCCTGGTGCTCAACCAGGCCTATTGCGACCTGGGCTGGGGCAATCTGGAAGCCAACGAGCAGAGCATTCTGCGCGGCGCGCTGGTCAACAAGGTCAACGCCGCCTGCCCCGACTGCCCCACCGGCATCGATATTTCCCAGGCCAATTACAGCGTGGAAGTCTTTGCCCACAGCCTGACAGCCAACTGCGAGCAAACCGGGCGCATCCTGCGCAATGTCACCGGCATGGACCCCGGCCAAACCACTAGCTACACCGATCTGTGGCGCCTGACCCTCATCAACTACAATGCCGGACCTGGCTGCCTTTCCAGTGCGGTCAGCGCCGTGAAGAATTCCGGGCTGCCCATCAATTGGGAAAATGTCAGTGCCCGCCTGGAACCGGCCTGCCAGGCCGCCATCGGCTATGTGGAAGACATCAGCCGCTCACTCAAGGCCACGCCTACCCCCACGCCCTGGCTGCCGCTGGTCACCCCAATCACGCCTGTGCCGCAAGAGCCGCTGCCCGAGCAGCCCACGCCGCAGCCGCAACAGCCCCAACAGCCAACCCCCACGCTACAGTCTGCGCCTACCCAGCAGTCAACGGCTTATCCCAATCCGGGCAACCCCACGCAGCAGCCGACCGGTTATCCCGAACCGATTGGCCCCACGCTCACCCCCGACCCGGCTTACCCATAGGATTAAGCCTACTTTCTAGTGGCCTGAAATTGAGGTGAGTGTGGTGCTTCGCACCACACTCACCTCAATTTCAGGGACATTCTCCACCCTCTGAGCAGTTACGAGTTAGCTGTTTTTCGGCATAGAGATGCTAAATCCGCGCCCTGAAAGGCGTTCCGCTGCCCCCGGTGCGCACCAGGCGCGGATCGGCGGCCCAACGCCCGGCAATGGGCGTGCCGCACTTTGCGCATTTGCCTTCACCCGTGATACGATACTCCTGCACCACATACCCGCGCCGCTGAATAACTCGCTCCCCGCAGTTCGGGCAGAAGGTGTCCTCGTAGGTGCCTACCCGCCCCGGCAGGTTGCCCGCATAGACATAGCGCAACCCGGCTTCCTGGCCAATCTCGGCAGCCTGGCGCAGCGTGGCGGCGGGCGTGGAGGGCGCATCCATTTTGTAATCGGTGCGGTAACCGGTCACATGCCAGGGAATATCGGCGGAGATCGAAGCCAGGTAGCGGGCTGCCTCCCACAATTCACTCGGACTGTCATTGAAGCCCGGCACCACCAGAGTCACCACCTCCACCCACAGGCCCAGTTCGTGAGCCGCGGCGATTGTGTCCAGTACGTTCTGCAGCACCCCGCCCAACTGCCGGTAATTCTTATCCTGCATCGACTTAAGATCGATTTTGTAAGCATCCAGGTAAGGGCGCAGGTAGCGCAGCGCCTCGGGCGTGGCATAACCATTGGACACAAAAGCGCAAGCCAGCCCAGCCGCTTTCGCATTTTTAAAAATCTCCACCGCCCACTCGCTGGTGATGAGCGGTTCGTTATAGGAAGAAACCATCACCTGGCACCCGCTCCGGCGCCCATAGTTCACCAACTGCTCCGCGCTCACTTGCTGGACGTAATCCGCGCCTTCGTCCGCGGCCGGGTCGCGCAGGGTTTGCGAGGTGAGCCAGTTTTGGCAATAATCGCAGTGAAAATCACAGCCCAACATGCCAAAGGTCAGCGCATTGGAACCGGGCAGCAGGTGCGAGAAAGGCTTTTTCTCAATCGGGTCCACGTTGGCCGCCGCCACGTAACCCCACGGCACGCGCAGCTCTCCGCCCCGGTTGAAGCGCACCTGGCAAATGCCACGTTTCCCTGGGCGAATCAAACAGCGGTGCGCGCAGGCCAAGCAGCGCACCGCGCCGCCCTCCAGCGCTTCCACCAGCTCCGCTGGGGCGGTCATTCGGTCCAGGAACTCAGCCACATTGCTCATAAAGAACTCCTACTTGTATTGTACGCCCGCTGTCAAGCAGATCAAGACGTGACAGGTTTCAGAAAACCTGTCACGTCTATTGGGGATTCTTCATTAACATCCTTTCCCCTGGATTTAACAATCCGTTTTGGCAAGAGGGTATACAATAAGAATATTCCCACTCAAATCGTTCAGGAGGAAATGTCATGCAGTCTCGGAAGATTTTAAGTCTTTTCACTGCGCTTGTCTTGGCTTTCAGCGGCATATTGTCCGCCAATGCCCCCGCGCCTGTCCAGGCCGGCGCTACTAACATCCGCATCAGTCAGGCCTATGGCGGTGGCGGCAATTCGGGTTCCACTTACACAAACGATTTCATCGAATTATTCAACCCGACTGGATCAGATGTCTCTCTGGCAGGCTGGTCGGTACAGTATGCCTCTCTAACTGGATCAACCTGGCAAGTTACCAACCTGACCGGCACCATCAAAGCCTATAGCTATTATTTGGTTCAAGAAGCTGCTGGAGCTGGTGGAACCACACCACTACCTACTCCAGAAGTTACCGGCACGATCGCAATGGGTGGCTCAGGTTTCAAAGTTGCTCTTGTTGACTCTACAACCGCTTTATCTGGCACTTGCCCGACAACCTATATTGATCTCGTGGGTGCTGGATCAACAGCCAGTTGCTTTGAGGGTACCGCACCGGCTCCCGCCCCCAGTAACGTCAATTCCGTAATCCGCATCAACGGAGGTTGCACGGATAACGACCAAAACAGCACAGATTTCATTGCCAGCCCAGCCGCGCCGCGCAACAGCGTTTCGCCCATCAACACATGCGACATGACTGGCGCTCCCACCGTGACAAGCACCACCCCTGCTGACGATATTACGGGCGTGAGCACAACCGCCAATGTAGTGGTGAACTTCAACGAACCCGTCAACGCAGCGGCGGGTGCCTTCACCATCTCTTGCACCGACTCCGGTGCGCATACTTACACTGTGGGCGAATCCAATCCTTCCAATGTCTTCACCCTGGACCCGGATCCGGACTTCAGTGCCACGGATGTCTGCACGGTCACAGTCGCAGCAATCCATATTACTGATGCCGACAGTAACGACCCGCCAGATACCATGACCGAAGATTACGTCTTCGATTTCAGCATTCCCTACGTTAACCCGGCCCCCGAAGTGGTTTCCGTCACTCCTGCCGACGGCACAGCAAATGTCGGCCTGGCGACCAACCTGACCATCACCTTTAGCGAAGATGTCACCACGACAGATGATGTAATCAACGGGAGAACATGGTACACACTGGAATGTCCCACAGGCTCGTCGGTGGCTTCCACTTGGAGCGGCACAGGTAATACCCGCACCATCGACCCGACCAGCGACTTACCCGCAGGCACCACCTGCACAGTTGTCGTCGAGAACAATTTGGTCACCGATTTAGACCTGGTAGAGCCAAAATCGATGACCGCTGACTACACCTGGTCCTTCAGCACCAATCCATGCTACACCGCATCCACCGCCATCCACGATGTCCAGGGGATAACCGATACCAGCCCTGAGGTGGGCGAAATTGTAACCGTGGAGGGCATTGTCACCGCCGACTACCAGGCTTACGGCTACCTGAGCGGCTACTTCCTCCAAACGCCGGATGCCTCCTGGGACACCGACCCGCTGACCAGCGAAGGCATCTTCGTCTACAACTACGACACGGACGTCAACCCGGGCGACTATGTGCGCGTAACCGGTACGGTGGCAGAATATGACGGCAGTGGCGGATATGGCCACATGAATCACCAAACACAGTTGGGCTACATCGACGAGGCTTTGGTTTGCACCACAGGCCAGAGCGTCACCCCGGTCACGCTCAACCTGCCGCTGCCCGACACAGCCAGCCCCGACTATCTGGAACGCTATGAAAGCATGCTGGTCACCATCCCCGATACACTCACCGTGCAGCAGAACTACTTCCAGGGCCGCTTCGGGCAGCTCACCCTCGGCTCCGGCGGGCGCATCGTCAACCATCTCAACGATGACACCGGCGCCACTTTCGAAGAAAACTTGCGCCGCATGATTATTCTGGATGATGGTTCCACCACTCAGAACCGCGCCCCAATCCCGTACTATGCCGCCGATGGCGCCTTGCGCGCAGGGGATACCCTCACCGGCGGTTTGACCGGTGTGCTGGACCAGGGCGAAATCAACAGCGATTCAGCCCCCACCGCCTTCTTCCCCGACGTGTACTACCGCCTGCACCCCACCGTAGCACCGGTGTTCAGCACCGTTGCCCGCCCGGCGGCCCCGCCCGAGGTAGGTGGCACGCTCAAAGTAGCCAGCTATAACGTGCTGAACTACTTCACTACTTTGAAGTCTCGCGGCGCGTACACCGAGACAGAGTTCATCCGCCAGAACCAGAAATTGGTCAATGCCATCTGCGCCCTGGATGCCGATGTGATCGGCCTGATCGAGATCGAAAACAACGGTGATACCGCGGTCAACACCCTGCTCAACGGCTACACTGGTCTGGCCGATCCCTATACAGGAATCCACTACGACGGTTTGAATGATGTCGCCGACTGCGGCCCCTACGCCGTGATCGGTGAGCCATCGAGCGGTTATGGCACAGACGAAATCAAGACCACCCTCATCTACCGTACTGATGTGGTCGAGACGGTTGGCGGGGCGCTCAGCACCCTCACATCCCCCTTTGATGAACATCGCCCTCCCATAGCCCAGACTTTCAAGCAAACTTCCATCAACAGCGTCTTCAGCGTGGTAGTCAACCACTTCAAATCCAAAAACTGCAGCCCCGTGCCAGTCGTCGGCAGCGGTGATGAAGACCTGGGTGTGGAAGGTGGCTGTTACAATGCCACCCGCGTAGAGATGGCGAACGTACTCCTGGACTGGATTGACACCACACTCGTTCCCGTGGACCCCGATGTGCTGGTTATCGGTGACCTCAATGCCTATGGCAATGAAGACCCCATCAACACCCTCACTACCGGCGGGTTGATCGACCAGGTGGCCGCCAACCTCCTGCCCGCCGAGCGCTACTCCTATGTCTTTGACGGCACGGTGGGTTATTTGGACCATGCTCTCAGCACTACCAACATGGGTCTCCAAATTACCGGGGTCAACTACTGGCACATCAATGCTGACGAGCCTTCGGTGATTGACTACAACACGGAATACAAAGACGCCACCGAGCCCTACACGGCCTCGCCCGACCTGTACGAGACACATCCCTACCGCTCCTCAGATCACGATCCGGTGATTATTGGTTTGAATCTCTTCCGGCACGTGTACCTACCGGTTATCTTTAGATAATCTCTGCTGGAAGCAGAATCCGTTTCTTTCAGGGCGGGCCGCACGGCCCGCCCTGTTCTATTAATCTTGCTTCATTTTCCGCGTCTGATATACAGCGCACCATTTTGCAATCCAATTGCAAGGTTCAGAAAAGAACGGATGTGCTACACTGTATTCAACAAATCCTTTTTCATGAACACGGGGGTGTGCATGCAGAGAGACACAATAACAACCTGATCTTTCGTGTCGTTCCTTACAAACTCGTAAGGAATTCGCTGAAACTTTTTCGCGAGTTGTACGTTAAATTAAATAGATGTAAGGATCACCCTTACATGGCAAGGATCATCGCTGCACACGCCGGTGCCGCTGATCCGGTCGTTATTTTTATCCGTGGTGAGAAGAGAGGTGCCCTATGTGGATTGTATACGTAGTGGTCGCTGTCATCGGAGTCGTGTTTGGCGCTATCAGCTTCACCAGCATGGAGAACGAACGCCAGGATGCCTGATCTCAGCTCAGATCAACCCAATTGCATCGCCGGTAATTCTACCGGCTGTTCGTCGCATCTTCCGGAATAAGGCATTCTTCCCCGGAAAGGCATTTCACCCCACCGGGGATTAATCATCAAGCAACTACGCTCCCGACCGCACCGGGAGCGTAGTTGCTTAAATGGTTATCCTGTCATCGCGAGAAGCCTGGCGACGAAGCGATCTCCGCCAACACACACCGTAAATTCAGGTCTTTTCCGCCTATGGAGTTACTTCTTTATAATCTCCAGCTTGGCCAGCGACGCCACCACACGCTTGAAGCCCACCGACTCGAAGAACACATCCACGGTCTCATCGCCGTCCAGGATTTTGCTCTCCAGCACAATCCCTTCTTCCCAGGCGGGATGGCGCACGCGCATCCCCGGGCGGAACTGCTGCTGGATGACCGGCGCAGCGGGCTGCTGGCGGGCAGCCGCGCCAATTTGCGTGCGCAGCGCGCGGCTCTCCCAGGTGGCCTGTGCTTGCTTTTGGGCTCTCCCACCGCCCCGCGCCCGAAAACCTCCCGCCTGCTCTTGCAGCAGGTTGGCGGGGATATCGTCTAAAAAGCGCGAAGCGATCGAGTCCTGGAAGTTGCCATACACGTTGCGCTGCGCCGCCCGCACCAGGTAAACGCGCAGCTTGGCGCGGGTCAGCCCTACGTAAAACAGGCGCCGCTCCTCGGCCATCTCTTCAGGGTCATCCAGCGAGCGGTTGTGGGGCAGCACCCCGTCATCCAATCCGGTGATGAACACAACCGGGAACTCCAGCCCCTTGGCCGCGTGCAGCGTTAGCAGCGTCGGCGCTTCGGCCCCCTCCTGCACCGTGTCCTGGTCCGAAACCAGGGCCAGATTCTCCAGGAAGGCCGTCAACCCGCGCTCCTCGTATTCAAAGGCCAGCCGGCGCAGCTCTTGCACGTTTTCCCAGCGCCCGTCACCTTCCTCGCTGCCGTCCTTGACGAAATACTCGTAATTCACTTCTTCCAGCACCCGGTCAAAAAGGTTAGGCAGCGGCATCACGTCGACCTGCGCGCGCCAGCCTGCCAGCAGCGTGCCAAAATCGGCCAGCAGAGTCACCGAGCGGCCCAACTGCTCCCAGAAGGGCGACTGTTTGCCCTCCTGCGCCAGGCGCAGCAGCACCTCGCCCGCGCTCACCCCGGCTCCCTGGGCCGCCAGTTGCAGGTTCAACTGGGCCTTGTCGCCTATGCCTCGCGCCGGCACGTTGATCACCCGCGCCAGGCTCACCTCGTCAAAGGGGTTCTGCACCAGGCGCAAGTAGGCGATCACATCCTTGATCTCTTTGCGCCCATAAAAGCGCTGGGCCCCCACCAGCCGGTAGGGCATGCCTGCGCGCAGAAAAGCTTCTTCCAGCAGGCGTGATTGCGCGTTGGTGCGGTACATCACCGCCACGTCCCCGCCCTTGGCCTGGTGCCTGGCAATCAACTGCTGGACGGTGTCCACCACGAAGGCTGCCTCGCCATAATCATCCACGGCCTCGTAAAGCGAGAGCCGCTCACCCGCGCCCTTGTCAGGCATCGATTTCAGCTTCTTGCGGGTGCGGTAGCGGTTCTTATCGATCACCGCCTGGGCCGCGTCCAGCACATTTTGGGTCGAGCGGTAATTTTGTTCCAGGAGGATCTTTTGCACCGCCGGGTAATCTTCTTCAAAGCGCAGCACGTTGCGGTAATCCGCCCCGCGCCAGCGGTAGATAGACTGGTCCTCATCTCCCACGGCGAACAGGTTGCCGTGCGCCCCGGTGATCAGCCGCAACAGGCTGTACTGCACCAAGTTGGTGTCCTGGAACTCATCCACCAGGATGTGCTCGAAGCGCTGCTGGTACTGCTCGCGCACGTTGGGGTTGTCATTCATCAACTTCCAGGTATACAACAGCAGGTCGTCAAAATCCACGGCGTTGCTGGCCAGCAGCAGTTCCTGGTAGCGCTGATACACCCGCGCTACGACCTCGTCGCGGTACGTACCCGCCGGGTAATCGTCCGCCAGGATCAGGTTGTTCTTGGCATTGGAGATGGCGCTGTGCACGCTGTTGGGCCGAAAACTCTTCTCATCCAGCTTGAGGTCTTTCAACGCCCGCCGGATCAAAGAGGTCTGGTCGTCGTCGTCAAAGATCACGAAGCTGGAGGTGAAGGGCAGGTACTGCTGCTCGCGGCGCAATATGCGCGCGCACACTGCGTGAAATGTGCCCAGCCACATGCCCTGCACGCTCTGCTCCAGCGACCGCTCCAGGCGGGCTTGCATCTCGCGAGCGGCCTTGTTGGTGAAGGTCACCGCCAAAATGCGGTAAGGCGGCACGCCCATGCGGTTGATCAAATATGCCACGCGTTGAGTCAGCACGCGCGTCTTTCCAGATCCGGGGCCAGCCAGCACCAGCACAGGGCCGCCGCCGGCAGTCACGGCCTGTTGTTGTTGGGGATTGAGATTAGCAAGAATGTCCACGAGAACGATTGTACCCGGAAAAGAGGCGCTGACCGGGTATCTTTAAGGAAGCTATCAGCCGTCAGCCGTCAGCCGTCAGCCGTCAGCCGTCAGCCGTCAGCCGTCAGCCGTCAGCCGTCAGCCGTCAGCCGTCAGCCGTCA
>JAFGLU010000080.1 GCA_016927865.1 Anaerolineaceae bacterium | reverse complement strand
TTTTCCTTGAGCTCGGTCTCGGTCGCAGCGCCAACGCGGATGATGGCGACACCGCCGGACAGCTTAGCCAGGCGCTCCTGGAGTTTTTCGCGGTCGTAATCGGAAGTGGTCTTGTCGATTTCGACGCGGATCTGCTCGATGCGGCCCTTGATGCCCATCTCGTCGCCCTTGCCACCCACAACGGTGGTGTTGTCCTTGTCGGCGACAACCTTCTCGGCGCGGCCGAGGTCGGCGATGACAGCGGTTTCCAGCTTGCGGCCGGTCTCTTCAGAGATCACAGCGCCGCCGGTCAGGACAGCGAGGTCCTGCAGCATGGCCTTGCGGCGATCACCAAAACCAGGGGCCTTGATGGCGAGCACGTTCAACATGCCGCGCAGTTTGTTCAGCACCAGGGTGGCCAGCGCTTCGCCGTCCACGTCTTCAGCGATGATGACCAGGTCGCGCTTGCCAATCTGGACCAGCTTTTCCAGGATGGGAACAATGTCGGCGGCAGCGGAGACTTTCTTGTCGTAGATCAAGATGTAGGGTTCGGCGATCACGGATTCCATGTGCTCGCTGTCGGTGATGAAATAGGGCGAGATGTAACCGCGGTCGAACTGCATACCCTCGACATATTCCTGCTCGAAATCGAGACCTTTGGATTCCTCAACGGTGATGACGCCGTCTTTGCCGACTTTGTCCATCACCTCGGCGATCAACTCACCGATCTGGCGGTCCTGGGCGGAAATCATGGCCACGTTGGCGATTTCTTCCTTGGTGGTGATGCCAATAGCCTGAGACTTGATGCCCTCGGCGATGGCCTTGGAGGCGGCTTCGATGCCACGCTTGAGGAGCATTGGGTTGGCGCCGGCGGCCAGGTTCTTGAGGCCTTCGGACACGATGGCATGCGCCAAAACGGTGGAAGTAGTGGTGCCGTCACCGGCGATGTCATTGGTCTTGGTCGCGGCTTCTTTCAGAAGCTGGGCGCCCATGTTCTCAAAGGGGTCTTCCAGTTCGATTTCCTTGGCCACGGTCACGCCGTCATGGGTGATGGTGGGGGAGCCGAACTTGCGATCCAAAGCCACGTTGCGGCCCTTGGGGCCAAGAGTGGTCGAAACCGCGTTAGCAACGACGTCTACGCCGGCCTTGAGTTTGCGGCGAGCTTCATCGGAGAATACAAGTTGTTTAGCAGCCATTTTCAAAACTCCTTACAGGGAAAAATTAATCTTCGACAATCGCGAGCAGATCGCTCTCGCGCAAAATCAACAGTTTTTTGCCGTCGATCTTGATTTCGGTGCCGCCATACTTGGCATACAACACGGTGTCACCCACTTTGACGTCCATCGGGACACGCTTGCCGCTGTCATCCCGGTCACCCGCACCGACGGAGAGAACTTTGCCCTTCTGGGGTTTTTCCTTGGCGGTTTCGGGGAGAACGATACCGCTGGCGGTTACATCTTCGGCCTCGATGGGCTCGACGACCACGCGGCTACCAAGGGGTTTCAAGTTGAAAGCCATGTGAGATACCTCCTGCACAATTTTGGAAAGATTTCGAATTTTTAGCACTCTTTGGTTAAGAGTGCTAATTTCGTTCAAATCTTACCTGTGTTTAGGACGAAAGTCAAGGGGGAAATTCGCGATTCTTACAAAACTCTGATAAATCGTACCTGGTCACCAAGTTTACAACCTTGAGAATGTGCCCCTCTCATTTCTCCAGGTTGGGTCTTTTTCAACTCTGCGTGAGTAGTTGCAACAAATCAGCGGGTGACGCCAAACGACTCGCAAATAGCTTCGCTGCTTTCCACAATCGCCATGATGGACGGGTCGTCGCTGAACAGGGCGCGCACCTCGCCCAGCACCTCCAGCGAGCGCTCGCAGTAATCGGCCGTCTCGCCCACCGGACGGTACATGCCCGCCAGCACCGAGCCGTAGGTGTAGTAGTACACCACGGTGATCTGGTCAATTTTCCGCAGGGGGATACCCGTGATCTCGATAGGTGTTTCGGTGGCGGGGTCGCAATCACGCACCGCACAACTTTCCGAAGCTGTGCAGCCTTTGACTGCGCACTTCAAAGCCGGGATGGCACCCTCATAGTTGCGCGCGCGCCAGTACACCATACCCAACTCGGCATAGAGGTCCTGGCTGGTGGGGTCAATTTGCACAGCCCGTTCCACATTGCGCGAGGCAATGAAGAACTCACCCATTTGGGAATAAACCTTTCCAATGGCCAGGTAGGGGTTGGGGTCTTCAATCCCCAACTGTTTGTTCTTTTCCACTGCCTGGGCAAAATAATCCAGCGCTTTCTCATAGTTTTGCATCTGCAAGGTATCATTGGCCGCCGACATGCCCAGGAAGCGGTATATGACACCCACGCGGATGTAGAGGAAGGTCAGGTTGGGCGCAATTTCAATGGCTCGCTCATAGGCGGCGATGGCCGACTGGTAGGCGCCCAAAGTTTCTAGCAGTCCCGCGTGAACGCGGTGCACGTCCATCAAATGGTCGCCGCGCTGTAAAGCCTGGTCAATATACTGTTGGGCCTGATCATACTTTTGCTGGTCGAGGAGGATCTCGGACGAATAGGCCAGCGCGAGCACGTTATTTTGATCCAACACCAGGGCACGCTGCGCAGCCTTCTCGGCTTCGATCAGCATATCGGTCACATCATCGCCTTCCTGATACGTGGCGTACCAGTCCAGCACGAAGGCTCGGATGGCATGGGCCGAACTGGAATCGGGGTCGATTTCCACAGCCTTTTCAGCAGCCTCTAAAGCTTCGGTCAGCCGTGTTTTGCGGCGTTCACTGGTCGTCAGCAAGCTGGACGAGTAGGCCTCGATCTGGGCCAGTTCTGCCCACAATCCGGCATTGTTCGGCTCGGTTTCCACGGCCTGTCGGTACGCCGCGATGGCCCGATCCAGGTTGCCCGCCTGAAAATGAGTTTGCCCTTCCATCGCGTAGGAGTTAGACGTGCGCGTGGGCGTGGGCGTGGGGTCAAAGAACGGCTTTACCTCGCCCCGGTCATAAGAGCGCAGGAGAAAGACGCCGCCCAACACCACCACCAGCATCGCCAGCACGCGGTAGGGATTGGAATAGGGGCGTTCCTTACGAAACAGGTACTTCTTCGACATTTTCAGCTCTCGCGGCCCGGTTTGTTAGGGAGCTTCCGTAGCGGTTGGTTCTTGCGTGGGGACGCTATCATCCAACTGGCCCGCGCAATTATTGCTCATTTCGCCAACGTTGTAGATTTGCGTTTCATCGTCCGGGAAGATTTGCAAAATGGACTGGCCCACCCGCAGCGCTTCGCCGCAGCGCCCGGAGAGGGACAGGGATAATCCCAGCCGGGCGTAGTATTCTACCGAAACTTCGTCCAGCGGCATCCCCTGGACCGGTTCGCCGGTTTCGGTTGCGCCGCCGGAGGTAGCCAGTTGCAAGGGCTCCACCGCCTCGCCATAACGCGCCAGCCGGAACAGGAAGGTACCCAGGTTGCCATACAACACCGGGTCGGTGGGGTCCTGCTGAATGGCCTGTTCGGCGTACTGAATGGCCTTGGCATATTCACCGACGGTCATATAGGTACGGGCTGTGTATAAGTAAGGCAGAGGGTCGTCCGGTCGGAGGGCAATGGCGCGATTGAAATGCGTCACAGCCATGTCGTACTGATTGTCGTAGCGATAATTGCGTCCCAGGGCTAGTTGCAAATCGGCCAGCATTTCATTCTGGTTTACCGCCGCCTGAAATTCATTGATCGCATCCACATAGTTACCGGTTGCTTCCAGCACCAGCCCGCGCGCGTAGTGCGTCTCCATCTCGCCCCCGGCGTACTGTTGGGCTTGCCGAGAGAGCTCAATCATGCGGTCAATGGTGGTCAGGTCGCCTTTGCCGGCAATTTGCTGTGTGGCCAGGGTTTCGGCATAAAAAGCGTAAGCCAGACCGTTGCCGGGGTCAATTTCGATGGCTTTGCGCAAAGCCGCCTCGGCCTGCAAGTAATCACCCTGGCGCCCCAGGGCCCAGCCCTGCAAGGCATGGGCCAGGCTGTAGTTGCTGTTCAAGAGCAGCGCGTTAGCAATATTTGTTAGTGCCGAGTCGTAGTCGCCATACAGGATCTGCACGCGTGAAACTTCAATGTAGGTATTGATATTGGTCGGGTCAGATTGGATAGCCTGATCGTAAGCGGCCACGGCCTGAGGATACTTGGCTTCCTCAATAAAGGAACGGGCATCCGCCAGGAAAGAATCCGGCGAACGAGTGGGCGTGGGGGTGGGGATAAACAGCGGCGGGGTGACGGGAACGATAAAGTAATTGACGTACAACGCGCCGCCGATTAGAGCCAATAAACCCAAAATCGCTAAGGGACTCCCGGAGCGTCGCCGCTTCCGGTTCATGTTCATCTTACTGCCGCTTAAGTACATACTTGCATATTAACGGAGATTAGGAGAAGCGTCAAGACGGCCTGAACAAGCCTAATGCTGCTCTTAAGTTCCGCCGAACATCCCACCAATCAGCTTCACCGCATTGCCCACCCCGTCTTCGGCGCGGAGCAGGCTGCCCAGCTCCGCCGCCCGGTCGCGTATTTGCTGGGCCGCGGCCTGCTCGAAAGCCGTCGCCAGGCTCTGGCCTGTCAACTTGCGCAGGTCCATCGGAGCCGGACCCGCCCCAATGGCTGCCACGCGCTGCCCCCAAAACGGCTGATCGGCGGCGTGCGGCAGCACCACCGCCGGGATACCGGCGCGCAGCCCGGCAGCCGTGGTGCCCGAACCGCCGTGATGCACCACAAATTTGCAGCGCGGTAGCAGCCAGTCATGGGGCGCAGCTTCCATATAAAGCACATCCTTGCCCATGTCCACGGCTTGCGCCCCGCCCCACCCGCTCAGGATCACCGCCCGTGAGCCGGTTTGGGCCAGCGCCTCGCGCACCGCCGCGTGAATTCGTTCTGCCTCGGCGTGGATCATGCTGCCAAAGGTGACACACACCGGGGCTTCGCCTGCCTCGAGAAAACGAGACAGTTCTACCGGGGGCTGATACGCTTCACTTTCGTCCAGATAGAGATAGCCGGGCATGTGAATTCCGGGCCGCTCCCACTCCGCCGGGCGCGGCACCACATGCGGGCTAAAAGCCATTAGCAGAGGCGTGCCTTCATTAAAGGGCCAGCCCATTTTCAGTCGGGGCAGGCTTTTATCCCCTGCCAGCAAACGATGATAGCCCAGGTTGCCAAAACGATGGAACACAAACGTGCTGAAAGCGTGCGAGAAATAGCTGGGCAGGCCCGTCGGGAGGTGTGCGGCGGCCGGGTTGGGGAAGGCCCGCGTGGGGGCAAACATGGGAAAAATCTGCACCGACACATCCGGAATACCGCGCTGCCGGGCAAAGGCGTGCCCGCCAGAGGTAAACAGAAAAGAATGCACCACCAAATCGGCATCGTGGCAGGCAGCGTAAGATGCGCGCAGCACCTGCGCGGCGATCTCCATAACGTAGCTGTACATGCCTGAGACCATCTTGAAGGGGTTGCGCCCGGCCGAATTGAGCCGACGGCTGATTACCTCCGGGTCGCCGGGCAGCGGCGCAAAAGACACGCCATGCTGGGCGCAGAACCCAGCGAAGCGCTGCGGCGCGGCCAGCTTCACCGTGTGCCCAGCGCGCAGTAAGCCCTTTGCCAGCGCAACAAAGGGCTGCACGTCCCCCCGCGATCCAAAGGTAAGCAAGGTTATCTTCATCTTTTAGCCATCAAAAAAGTCTCTATCCTCATCGCGCAGATACTTCTCAGCCTTGTCGGGGATCAATTCCACGCCCAGGCCGGGCCGGTCCCACACCGTGATGCGGCTGTCTTGCACGATTGGGTTTGGCAGCCCCTCCACAATCTCGTACCACCAGTCCGGTTTTCCCAGGGGATACTCGAAAGCAATATAGTTTTGAGGCATGACCGCGGCGGCATGCACCAGCCCGGCCAATCCGATCAGGCCGTCGAAGACGCCGTGAGGGGCCATCAAAATGCCGTGCAGGTCGGCGTATTCCGCAATCCACTTCAACTCGGCCAGCCCGCCCACGTCCTCGGGGTCTGGGCCGACGATGTTGACGGCTTGCTTTTCGATCAACTCGCGGAAGTTCTGGCGCAGGTAGATCTGCTCGCCGGTGTGGATGGGCACCGAGGTGGACAGGGTGATGTCGCGGTATACGTCCGCCAACACGTAAGGGTTATAGTCGCCGTTGACCGTGTCTTCCAACCATAGTATGTTGTACGGTTCCAGCGCCTTGGCCAGCCGGATGGTGTCGGGCACGGTCCAACCGGGGCCGCAGTCCAGGGCCAACCCCACCTCGTCACCCAGCACGCTCTTCATGGCTTCTACGCAGGCAATGACGTGCTTCAGGCCTCGCTCGGTGAGCAAGCCGCGGTTGCCGTGCGGCGCGCCGCCCACCACCTCGCCGTAGAAAAAGTCCGGTACCTTTCCGGCCATGCCGCTGTGAAATCCGATAGCCTGCTTGATGATAGCGAACTTCTCGGGCGATGCTTTCATCAGGGCCATGTTTTCGGCATAATCTTCGGGGGTATGGCCTTTCATGGGGAAGCGCACCCCGCCGTTATACACCAACACGCTGTCGCGCACCTTGCCGCCCAACAGTTTGTAGACCGGTACCCCGGCGGCTTTACCGGCTATGTCCCACAACGCCATCTCAATGGCGCTCACCGCGCTGCCCCAGGGCTTGAAGCTGGCCATGCGCCGGATGCGCAGCATGACGCGCTCCACGTTGGTGGGGTCCTCGCCCACCAGGTACTGCTTGTAGAAGAGGACATGCGGCTTGAGATAAGGCTTGGCCGATTCGGCCTGGCCGTAGCCGCAAATACCTGCGTCGGTGGTGATGCGAACGGTAGGATTTTGGCCGATGATCGCGCATTTCAAATCGGTGATTTTCATGGGGTGCCTCCGGGGCAAAAAAAGCGGGGGAAATTGAAGGGTCGAAATTGAACATCTCCATTATACTCAGAGAGAATGGAACCCATCGATCTCTCCAAACTCAACTTTACTTTTTCCAGCAAGCCCCTGCTCGTCGGCGGGAAGGCCATGGAATACTACGGCCTGCGCAAAGCCGGCGCCGACATCGACTTCATCATCACCGCTGAAGATTACCAAAGGCTTGCAGCCCAATACCCGCAGCACCTCAAAGACCTGTGGGGCGACCTGGGCGTGTGCGTGTTTGAATTTGAAATATGGAAGAGCATTTGCCTGTTTGATTATGACTATCTCTGCCCCGGAGCCATTGAGGAACCCGATTACCGGATCATTTCGCTGGAAAAGCTACTGGTCCTCAAAGCGATGGGGATGAAGATCGAAAAATACCATAAAGATGTAGATCTGATCGTCAAGCGGATGACCGATGACAAATACGACCCCTGGTGGTCAGCATTGACCCCTGAACAGCAAGCTAAATACAAATCTTCATCCCAGGAAGGATAATTTTCTATGATGCAATCTAAACCGCTGCGCTACACCATGTTCGGCCTGCTGTACTTCACGCAGGGCACCATCTTGAGCTACTTCACCGCCCTCAACGCCCTGTACTTACTTTCACGCGGGTTGACCATGACCAACGTGGGCATCTTCTCGGCTATTGCGCTGGTGCCCTTCGTCATCAAAATCTTCCTGGGCATGCTTTCCGACCGGGTCAACATCCTCGGCCTGGGTTACCGCAAGCCTTACATTCTGCTGGGGCTGGCCATCCAAACCCTGTGCTTGCTCATTGTCCCCGCCATTGACCCCGGCTCGCAGTACTGGCTGTTCGTGACCCTGGCCTTCGTCTTGCAGTTGGGCATGGCCCTCTACGACACCTGCACCGACGGTCTGGCGCTGGATACCGCAACGGAAGGTGAGCGCGGCACCATTCAGGCCTTCATGGTCGGCGGGCGCGCCGTGGGCGTGATCGTCACGGCCTCGGTGGTGGGGTTACTGGCTCAGAATGTCTCCTGGCCGGCGGTGTTCTACCTGCTGGCCGCGCTGACCCTGCTGCCGCTGCCCTTCGTGCTGAGCATCAAGGAAGTTGAACGCCCGGCCGGGCGGCGCTTTGAGTGGGGCGCCTTTAGCGCTTTCAAACGCGCCGATGTGCTGGCGGTATCCGGCGTCGGCCTGATCGCCTTCCTGGTGATCGTGGGCGCCAACCAATTGGTCAACCCCTTCCTTACCGAGCGCTTTGGCATCAACCTGAGCACGGCAGGCTTCTTCACCACCCTGTGGGGCATTGGCGTGGTGGCCGGCGGCGTGCTGGGCGGGCGGCTGAATGACCGCGCGGGCGGAAAGCGGGCCATCCTGGTTTCAGGCGGGCTGAGTTCGCTGTCGCTGGTGCTGCTGGCCCTCACCGGGCAGATCCTGTGGGCCTGGCCGGCGGTGTTCTTCTTTGGCTTTGCCTACGGCGCGTACCAGGCCAGCTACTTTGCCCTGGCCATGCGCTTCACCGACCCGCGCATCGCTGCCGCCATGTTCTCGATCATCATGGCCTTTACCAATGTCGGCCAGGCCATCGGCCTGGGCCTGGGCGGGACGATTGTGGACGCCATCGGGTACACCTGGACGCTGATCGGCTTCGCCGCGGTGAACTTGCTCGTCCTGCCGCTGCTGCCGGCGGTGTTTAGAAGAAAACCCTAAGGGTCTCGGAAGACCCTTAGGGTTTATGCTTGAGGTTCACTCCTCAGTCGCCCCCTTGAATTCCTGCTGGCAGACCTCAATATGAGCTGCCTCGAGGAATTTGAGCGCATTTTCGTCCATCCGATAGCCCACGCTGTATACCAGCCGGTGAATACCGGCGTTAATCAGCGCCTTGGTGCAGTTAATGCAGGGAAAATGAGTCACGTAGCAGGTCGCGCCCTTGGTCGAGACCCCGTGAAGGGCCGCCTGGATGATGGCATTCGTCTCGGCATGGATGGTGCGCACGCAGTGACCATCCACCATCAAGTGCCCCACCTCATCACAGTGGGGCTGCCCGGCAGGCGAACCGTTGAATCCAGAGGTCAGAATGCGCTTTTCCAGCACCAACACACAGCCCACGAAAGCCCGGTCGCAGGTGCTGCGCTCCGATACTGCATAAGCAATTTTCATGAAATACGAATCCCAATCTGGGCGCATAGAGACTCTCCTTAAGGTTAGAAAATTTCTAGCTACTCACGCAGCGAAAAAACCGAATTTGAGGTCCACCCGGAAGGGCAGGGTAGCCTGATAGTATAATTATGTCATAACCCCCACCGACTTGTAAAGTTCGGACCTTTGGGAATCTGCGTGGCGAAATCCGCACCACGGGAGTTCCCAAAGAGCTTTTAGTTCCGACCAACCCGCTTAAGGAGAACGCCCATGTCCAGCAAAATAAAGTTAGATTACGAACGAGTCATCGCCCCCATCGACCCGCGCATTTTCGGCGGCTTTCTCGAACACATGGGCCGCGCCATCTATGAAGGCATCTACGACCCCGCCTCGCCGCTCTCTGGGCAGGACGGCATTCGCCCCGACGTGCTGGCCGCCTTGAAAGAGCTCGGTCCCACTATTGTTCGCTACCCCGGCGGAAACTTCCTCAGCGGTTACCACTGGCAGGATGGCGTCGGCCCGCGCAGCCAGCGCCCCAGCCGCCGCGATCTGGCCTGGAGTTCCGTTGAGAGCAACCATTTTGGCACGAACGAATTCATGGATTATTCCAAACGCGCCGGATGGCAGCCCATGCTGGGCGTCAACATGGGCACCGGCACCATCGAAGAGGCCGGGGCGCTGGTGGAATACTGCAACGCAAAGGGCGGCTCGCACTATGCCGACCTGCGCGTCAGCCACGGCTACGCGCAGCCGCACGGCGTCAAAACCTGGTGTCTGGGCAACGAAATGGATGGCCCCTGGCAGATCGGACACCTGGAAGCCGACGAGTACGGTCGCAAGGCCCGCGAGGCCGCCAAGATCATGCGCTGGCACGACCCTTCCATCGAACTGGTGTTGTGCGGCTCGTCCGGCATCGCAATGCCCACCTTCCCAGAGTGGGACCGCACCGCCCTGGAAATCTGCTGGGATCAGGTGAACTACCTTTCCATGCACTTTTACGCCAACAACAACGCCAACGACACCGCCTCTTACCTGGCCCTGACCGGACAACTGGAAGCGTTTGTCGACACCCTGGAAGGCACCCTGCGGTACGTGAAGGCCAAGACCCGCTCGAAGCACGATGTGTTCCTCTCCTGGGACGAGTGGAATGTGTGGTACAAGAACATGGAGATGAACGGCAACTGGACGCAGGCTCCCCACCTGATCGAAGAAGTCTATAACCTGGAGGACGCCCTGGTGGTGGCCCAATGGATGAGCGTGTTCCTGCGCCGCAGCCAGGTGCTCAAGATGGCCTGCCTGGCCCAACTGGTCAATGTGATCGCCCCCATCCTCACCCGCCGCGACGGAATGGTGAAGCAGACCATCTACTACCCATTCCAACTCTTCCGCCGCTTTGCCAAGGGAGCTGCCCTGGACGTCCTCTGCCAGGCGCCCACCTACGAAACCGCGCAGTTCGGCGCGGCCCCGCTGCTGGATGTTTCCGCGTCCTACGATGCGGAGAGCGGCGCGAGCGCGGTGTTCATCGTCAACCGCAGCCAGCAGGAGAGCGAGCCGGTGGAGATCGAGTGGCAGAACGGCGCGCCCGGCAAGAGCGCCCATGTGTATCAAATTGCAGGCGGCGATCCCAAGGTCGCCAACACATTCGAGCAGCCTAACGCCGTAGTGACCGCCGACCTGGGCGAGGTGGCCCTGGATGGGAAGAAACTTTCTCTGCGCTTGCCGCCACTTTCGTTCACGGTGGTCAGCGCCGGGTAGAGATTTTTTGTGGTTTATCCCCGAGAGGCCTGACAGGTTTTAAAAACCTGTCAGGCCTTTTTTTGCAACCTATCTTTCTATTTTTGCGTACAGATTACAAAACCAGTTACCCTCAAGGAATTTCCATGCACACTCAATCCATACCCCAATTCAAGAAATCGCTCATTAACCTCTTCCTGGCGTTCGCTGTAATCGCTTCGCTGGCCCTGGGCGCGGCCTCACCCGCCGCGGCCCAATCCGGCGGGCCCAGTGACCCGGCGGAATTGGAAGCCTACCTGGATGGCGTAATGACCACCTCGATGGCCGAACACCACGTTCCCGGTGCAGTAATTTCCGTGGTCAAAGACGGGCAGGTCTTCTTTGCCAAAGGCTACGGTTACGCCAACCTGGAAAACAAAGTACCGGTGGACCCCGCCATCACCCTCTTCCGCCCCGGATCGGTTTCCAAGCTGTTCGTATGGACGGCGGTGATGCAGATGGTTGAGCAAGGCAAGCTGTCCCTCGACGCCGATGTCAACACCTACCTGGACTTCGAAATTCCGGCCACTTATTCCGAGCCGATCACCCTCAAACATTTGATGACCCACACCCCAGGATTTGAAGACAAGACCCAGGGCCTATTTATCTTCGACCCCGCCGGGATGACCTCTCTAGAGATCTACCTCAAGGAAAATATTCCCGCCCGGGTGTTCGCGCCCGGCCAGATTCCCGCGTATTCCAACTACGGCAGCGCACTGGCTGCCTACATCGTCGAGCGCATTTCTGGCATGCCTTTCATGGAATATGTTGAGCAAGCCATTTTCAACCCGCTCGAGATGAATCACGCCACCTTCCGGCAGCCGCTTCCGGCTGAAATGGCCGGAAATATGGCGAATGGCTACAGCTATTCCAACGGCAAATATTACCAGGGCGAGTTTGAAATCATCACCGCCTATCCCGCGGGCGCATTGAGCGCCACAGGGTTGGATATGGCCAACTTCATGATCGCCCACCTGCAAAACGGGCGCTATGGCGAGGCGCGCATTCTGCAGGAAGAAACAGCCGTCCTCATGCACAGCGAACTCAACGCCTCCGACCCGCGCATCGACGGCATGGCCCACGGCTTCTTCGAGAATGAAATCCACGAACAATACACCGTTTCTCACGGCGGCGATACCATCTTGTTCCATTCTTTGCTCCTGCTGCTGCCCGAATCCAACACCGGTCTGTTCATCTCAACCAACGGAAGCACCGGCGATCAAACCGTGCAAGCCGTGAGAAAAGCCTTCATGGACCGTTACTATCCTGCTGAAACCCCTGCGCTGGTTCCCACCACCGATTTCTCCAGTCGGGCCGCAAAATACGCCGGCGAGTTTTACATGGCGCGCAGCAACTACACCAGCATGGAAAAGTTAATTTCAGCCTTCACGCCGGTAAATGTCACGATCGATGAAAACCAGCAGGTGATTGTCAACGTCATGGGCCAGGTGATGCGCTTTGTGGAAACCGAGCCGGGCCTGTTGGTGAATGTCGAAGACCCCGATATGCAGGTGGTGCTTAAGGAAGAAAGCGGACAGGTTTATCTGCACGTTGCCAGCCCGATGACGATGGCGAAAGCTCCCTGGTACCGCACGGCTCCGGTGAGTCTGCTGATCTTCGCCGGTGGAGCGCTGCTTTTTGCGATCTCAGTCATCTGCTGGCTGGTCTCTTTCACCCGCGGCCTCATCCGCCGTGAAAAGCGCCCCGCCGCGGCCCGCCTGGCCAGGCTCGCCGCCGGGCTGTTCGGTCTGGTCTTCCTGTTCATCATCGGTGCGCTCGGTAGCGCTTTCATGGACATGAACCCTGCTTACGGTGGAATGCCCAACATCGTCTTCGCCAGCCCACCCTGGATGGATTCAGTCCTCAAAGCCCCGCTTCCGCTGGCAGTGCTGGGCGTGGCCATGCTGGGCTTCACCGTGCTGGCCTGGGCCAAACGGCTGTGGAACGCTTCGGCCCGGCTGCACTACACGCTGCTGACCGTCTTTGCCGGAGCCATCGTCTGGGCGATGGTGTACTGGAAGTTGTGGATGATGTAGACTGCGCAAGCCTATCTATTCAAGATCTGGCAGGTTCAAGAAAACCTGCCAGGTCTTTTTTATCCCTTGCATTCAACTTACAAGAAAATTGATCAACTTTGTTCTGTGCTATACTTCCTCCTGCCGCATTACCCGGTTCAAACCGAAAACAACCTATGCACCCGGCTGAACGACTACCTACGCTTCTCTCTCGCCTGCAAAGGCCCTCCCCCAATCAAAAACCGCCCGCGCTCTCGGCGATTTTACGCTGTTACACCTACCTGCGCCCCTACTGGTTCCTGACGCTGGGCTCGTTTGCGTCTCTATTGACCATTACCCTGACCAGCATGGCCAACCCCCAACTGGTGCGCTGGATCATCGACCGGGGCATTGGACGCAACGACATGCAACTGCTCACCTGGTCGGTGGTGGGACTGCTGGTGCTCACCGTGCTGCGCGGCATCATGACCTACTTCATGGGGCGCTGGTCCGAGGTGGCTTCGCAAAACGTGGCCGCCGATTTGCGCGCCGAACTGCAAAAGAAACTCTCCATCCTCTCCTTCTCCTTCCATGACCACAGCCAGGCCGGAGATATCCTCTCGCGGGCCATTCAGGACGTGGACCGGGTGCGCTTCCTCACCGGGCGCGCCTCCATTCGCCTGCTAGATGGCATCGTGATGATGCTGGCGACAGCCGTGATCGTCATCTTCATGAACCCAAAGCTGGCCCTGCTGGCCATCGCCGCCATGCCCATTCTGGCCTATCGCGCCGTTGCTTTCGGAAAGCAGTTCCGCCCACTCAACGCCGCCATTCAAAAACAAATCGGCGTGCTCACCACCCGGGTCGAGCAAAGCCTGCGCGGCTCGCGCGTGGTCAAGGCTTTTGCCCAGGAGCAGGCTGAAATTGGCCGCTTTGAAGTCGAAAACGAGCGCTGGTTTCAACTGAACGCGCGCGCGGCCCGCCTTCAGGCCACCGGCGGATCCATGCTCCAACTGATTGCCAATCTCTCCTCTGTGCTCATCCTGTGGGCTGGCGGCAGCATGGCTATTCGCGGCGAGCTGACCTTGGGCGAACTGGTGGCTTTCACCACCTACCTGGCCCAACTGCTCAACCCCGTGCGCATGTTGGGTATGATCATACCGGCCATCAGCATGGCCGGTACCGCTGCCGAGCGCGTCTTTGAAATCCTCGACACGGTTCCCGAAGTACAGGAAAAAGAGGACGCCGTCGAAATGCCACCCTTCCGCGGGCACGTGCGCTTTGAATCTGTATCCTTCTCTTACGGCAAACGCCGCGAGGTGCTCAAACACATCGACCTGGAAGCCAAACCCGACCAGATCATTGCCCTGGTGGGCCAGACCGGCTCGGGAAAATCCACCATCATCAACCTTATCCCGCGCTTTTACGACCCCACCGAAGGGCGCATCACCATCGACGGACAGGACATCCGCGAGGTGACCCTGCACTCGCTGCGCTCCCAAATCGGCATTGTTCTGCAGGAAACAACCCTCTTCGCCGCCTCCATCCGCGAAAACATCGCCTTCGGCGTGCAAGACGCAACGGAAGAACAAATCATTGCCGCGGCCAAAGCCGCCCAGGCCCACGAATTCATCTTGCGCACTCAAAACGGCTACGATACCGAGGTCGGCGAGCGCGGCATTACCCTTTCGGGCGGGCAGAAGCAGCGCATCGCCATCGCCCGCGCCATCCTCACCAACCCGCGACTGCTGGTGTTGGACGACGCCACCTCCAGCGTGGACACGGAAACCGAGGAACAAATCCAACTGGCCCTGGCCCTCCTGATGAAAGGGCGCACCACCTTCGTCATCGCCCACCGCCTCAGCACCGTCATGCAGGCCGACTGCATCCTGGTACTGGAAAAAGGCGCTGTGGCAGCACGCGGCACGCATGACGAGCTGCTGCGCTCCTCATCCCTGTATGCCGAGATCTATCGGCGCCAGCTGAAACCCCGCACGGAGAAACCCCAATGAGCTTTGGAATTGGCATGGCCGGCCCGCAGATGGGCCCTGGGCAGGTGCTGGACCAGTTTGGTTCGGGCGAACACCGCGGGCGGGCTTTTGACTGGAAAGTGGTTTCTCGCCTGCTGGTGTACCTCAAACCGCATTGGCGGCAGTTGCTGCTGGCCTTTGTGTGCATGCTCGGCGCCACCGGCCTGACCCTGCTCATCCCTTATCTGACCAAAGTGGCCCTGGACGATAACATCGGCGGAAAAGATTACAACGGCCTGGTGCGCACCGCCCTGTTCACCGCCACCGCTTATGCAGGCCTGTACGTCACCTCGGCCTTGCAGCAGTACATCCTCGCGCGGGTGGGACAGCGCGTGCTCAGTACCCTGCGCGCCGACCTGTTCCGCCACCTGCAAGCCCTCTCGCTCAGCTACCACGACACGCACATCGTCGGCGTGACCGTCTCGCGCCTGATCAACGACGTGGCAGTGATCAACGAACTGCTCTCGCAAGGCTGGATCACCTTTATCGCCGACGCCTTCATCCTGGTCGGCATCGTGTCGATCATGCTCTCGATGAATGCCAAGCTGGCCCTATTCGCCTTCCTGGTGCTGCCGCTGATGGTGCTGGCCACCTGGCTGTTTGCCCAGCGCGCCCAGGCCGCCTTCCGCGAAACGCGCACGCGCGTGGCCGCGGTGGTGGGCAACCTGGCCGAAGATATCGCCGGGATGCGCGTCATCCAGGCTTTTGCCCAGGAAGATGCCACACAGGAGCGCTTCAAAGAGGTCAACCAGGCCAACCGCGACGCCCACGTCAACGCCATGACCCTCTCCTACATCTTCCTGCCCTCCATCGAATTTCTCAGCATGTTGGCTACCGCCGTAGTGTTGTGGACCGGCGGACGGGCGGTGATGAAAGAAGAAGTCACCATCGGCGTGCTGGTGGCCTTCCTGGCCTACGTTTCGCGTTTCTTCCAGCCTATCCAGGAGCTTTCCCGCCTCTACACCACCATGCAGTCGGCCATGGCCGGCGGCGAGCAGGTGCTCAAGGTGCTGGATACCCCCCTGGATGTCTTCGACCGGCCCGACGCCGTGCCCATGCCGTCCGTTGAAGGGCGCATCGAGTTTGATGCCGTCTCGTTCCGCTACCGCCCCGATACGCCCGAAGTGCTGCATGAGGTCAACCTGGACATCCAGCCGGGGCAGCGCGTGGCCCTGGTGGGGCCGACCGGAGCAGGAAAGACCACCGTTGCCAACCTGGCGGCCCGCTTCTATGAGGTCAGCGAAGGGGCCGTGCGCATCGACGGCATCGACGTGCGCACGGTGACACAAGGATCGCTGCGCCGCCAAATTGGCGTCGTGCCGCAGGATTCCTTCCTCTTTGCCGGGACCATCGCCGAGAACATCCGCTTTGGCGACCCGCAGGCCAGCGCTGAAGCGGTGGAAACCGCCGCCCGTATGGCCAACGCCCACGAATTCATCGCCGCCCTGCCCGACGGCTACGATACCGCTATCCTGGAAAACGCCGCCAACCTTTCGGTTGGGCAGCGCCAGCTCATCTGCATTGCCCGCGCCGTGCTCACCGACCCGCGCATTTTGATCCTGGACGAGGCCACCGCCAACATCGACACGGTCAGCGAGGGGCTCATCCAGCAGGCTTTGGAGCGGCTATTGAAGGGGCGCACCGCGGTAATCATTGCCCACCGTTTGAGCACCATTCAAAACGCCGATGTGATCTGTGTCATTCAGGATGGGCGTATTGTGGAACAGGGAAAGCACGCCGAGTTGCTCGAGCGCGGCGGCCTGTACAAAACACTACACGAAAAGCAGTTCAAAACTTCCGCAGCGTAAACGAGTGGAGCGGGCCGGAAGCCCAGGCCCACACAGCTATCCGCCGGCCAAATTGTGTCAACGGTTTGTCAACGATTCTTCAAGACTCTGCGCTAGTTCCGTCCTACAATGGAACTAAAGGACCGTCAAACCGGTCTAAGAAAGTGGAAGAAGGATAAGAGTTGCTGAATTTGAGGTGTATATGGGGTGCTTCGCACCCCATATACACCTCAAATTCAGGCCCCTTCCGCCTCAAGTTGTGTAGTTACGAAGGAGAATCGTATGAAGACAACGCTTCGCTGGTTGTGCATTCTGTTGTTGGGAACCAGCGCCCTGCTGAGCGCTTCTACATCCCTGCCCCGGCCGAAAGGCCCCATCACCCAAATCGCCAATATCAACACCACGCTGCTTCCCGGTCAAGCCAATACCTGGCCCCTGCGCCCGTCCAGCGCCGAAGGGGCTTACATCGTCGAGGTCAGCCCGCGGGAAGATCCCGTGGAAGGCAACTACGTTCAGACCGCCCAGGTGCGCCCAGAATTTGACGGAGAAACCTGGACCGATGTTCTGCGCGTGCAACTACCCGAGCAGATGCAAAAGCTCAAAGCCAACATCCGGGTGTATGAAACCTCCGGTCTGCCGGTGGTAATGGAATTCGAGACCCTCCTGGAGCCAGGCGTCTGGAGCGGATGGGTGATTGCCCCCAGCGCGGTGGAACGAACCTACCTAGCTGAAGTGACTCCGCTGGAGCCGTCCGTGCCCGGCGCTTACTTCGAGAAGACCAGCATCCAGTCCGAGTGGAACGGGGAAGCCTGGTACGATGTGCTGCGCCTGGAAGCTCCCGCGGACTACCCTTCGCTGAAGGTCCATGTGCGCGTCTACGAATGGATCGAGGCGCCCCTGGCCTTGGAACTGGACACCTGGCTGGAACCCGGAGATTGGCCTGGCTTCATCGTGGGTGCCAGTGCCGATAAAGCGGGTTACCTGGTCAAGGTCACCCAACTTGACCCGCCCGTGCCCGGCGGCGTGACCGAGAAGGCCGTGGTGCAGCCTGAGTTCAACGGCGAGGAATGGTGGGACGTGCTGCGGCTGGCAGCCGCGCCCGGTTCAGAAGGCGCCATCCACATCAACGTGCGGGTGTATCGAATTGAGGGTCAGGGAGGCGGACCGAAGAATATTGCCACCTGGCCTAAGAAACATTGAAAGTTAAAATCCAAAAAAGGTCACTGCAGGGCAGTGACCTTTTTTGGATTTTAACCTTGATTATTTTGGTATTTTTTGTATAATAAAAACCGAACAAATGTCCCAAGAAAAAAAACCGCAACTACTCACGCTAATGTGAAGAGACCCAAATTTGATGTATGGGAAACTTTCCTCAACCTCAGTGAGTAGATACAAGGAGTCGATATGAGCAGCATCGATTTTGACACACTCAAACAATCCATTCTGACCCTGCTGACCGAAGCCTACGCCGGGCCACCGGACCCGCACGAGACCTGGTTTGTGGACAACGCTCCCGACAGCGGCGTGTTTGGCGCCATCCGAGGGCTTTCGGCAGCCCAGGCCTCGCGCTCGGTGGATGGCAGCGGTCGCAGCGGCACAACGGTGGCCTCGAATGTGGAGCACCTGCGCTGGAGTATGGCGAATGCCAACGGCGCCATGCGCGGGCGCCCCTACCAGCAAGACTGGAATGAAAGCTGGAAGGTGATCGCCGTGGACGAACCCACCTGGGAGCAACTGCGCCGCGATCTGCAAAGCGAGTTCCACAACCTTTGCCAGGCGATTTCCACCCAAAGCGAACTACCCGGCCCGTTCCTCAACGGCGTGCTGGCACTGGCGCCTCATGCCGCCTTTCACCTGGGACTCATCCGCCAGATGGTCGAGCGCGTTCACGAAGCCAACAATCTATACGAGGGTACCCATGATCAAAGTATCTGAAAGCCTGCCGAGCGATTTTCCCAAACTCAGCCAGCCCGCCTTGCGCGCGCTGCACGCCGCCGGCTGCACCCGCCTCGAGCAGGTAGCCGCGCTGAGCGAGGCGCAACTCAAGCAGTTGCACGGCATCGGCCCGAATGCGTTCGAAGCACTGCGACAGGCCCTGGCTGAAAAAGGCCTGGCCTTCGCGGAGTCGAAAGATGTGTAGAAGCATCCAGACACTCTACAACCGCCAGCCGCCCCCGTCTGAAGAAGAGATCCAGGCCGCCGCGCTCCAGTATGTGCGCAAACTCAGCGGCTACCGCAAACCCTCCCGCGCCAACCAGGCCGCCTTCCAGGCGGCGGTCGATGCAGTCGCGGCAGCCACGTCTATCTTGTTGAATTCATTAGAAACCAATGCGCCCCCTCGTCCTGCTGGAAGGGCGCAGGGGAATGCGCAAACCTCGAAAATCCACAGCCAACCCCTGCGCCCGGCCGAATTGGACACGGGAGTTGAATGATCATAGGCGAACCCAGCTTTCCCCTCTGTTGGTAGGGCAATTCATGAATTTTCCTACCAACAGAGAGTTGCTGCTTAAAAAATCAAAGAAAAAACCCCGGCCAAGTCACCCCTCGAAGCGTGTTTTACAAACTACTGCTGTCGATGTAGAATATTCCTGAACCTGTTCTACATTGGAGGCTGCTTTGAAATCCCACCGCAAATGGATACGCTCCACTGGCACGCGCCGCGACTTTCTGCGGGCTGCGCTTGCCCTATCTGGCGGGGTCTTGGCGGCGGGCTGCGGGCGCGCGGCTCAGCCCGCGCCTAAAACGCCGCCGCCCGGCCCAGGCCCCACGCCCACTCAGCCCGTTCCCTCCGGACCCGGTCCCGGGCCGACTCCGACTCCGCCATCCGGGCCGTCCATCTACCTGGACCCTTCCCGCCCCATCGCCGAGCGCGTGGATGACCTGGTTGGCCGCATGACGCTGGAAGAGAAGGTGGCGCAAATGGGTAATGAAGCCACCCCCATCCAGCGGCTGGGCGTGCCGCAGTACAACTGGTGGAACGAAGCCCTGCACGGCGTGGCCCGCGCCGGGATCGCCACCGTCTTCCCCCAGGCCATCGGCCTGGCGGCTACCTGGAACACCGACCTGATGGGGCAAATCGCGAGCGTGATCTCTGACGAGGGCCGCGCCAAGCACCACGAGGCGGTGCGCAGGAACAGCGGCGGCGCCTCCATGCTCTATGAGGGCCTGACCTTCTGGTCGCCTAACATCAACATCTTCCGCGACCCGCGCTGGGGTCGCGGGCAGGAGACCTACGGCGAAGACCCCTACCTCACCGCGCGGCTGGCGGTGCGCTTTATCCGGGGCCTGCAGGGCGATGACCCGCACTACTTCAAGACCATCGCTACCGCCAAGCATTACGCCGTCCACTCAGGCCCTGAGAACCTGCGCCACTCGTTTGACGCGCAGGTTTCGCAGCGCGACCTGCGCATGACCTACCTTCCCGCCTTCAAGGCCTGCATGACCGAGGCCAAAGCCTATTCGATTATGGGCGCGTACAACCGGGTCAACGGCGAGGCGAGCTGTGCCAGCCCTACCCTGCTGCAAAAGATCCTGCGCGAGGAGTGGGGTTTCGAGGGCTATGTGGTCTCCGACTGCGGCGCGATCGACGATATTTTCTCCAATCACCGCCTGGTCAAGAGCAAAGAGGAGGCTGCGGCTCTGGCGGTCAAGAACGGCTGCGACCTGGAATGCGGCTGCACCTACAACATCCCCTGCGACTACGGCGGCCTGGGGCGGGCCGTGGGCTGGGGCCTGCTGACCGAGGCCGACATTGACCGGTCGGTCAAGCGCCTGTTCACCGCGCGCTTCCGGCTGGGCATGTTCGACCCGCCCGAGCAGGTGTCCTACGCGCAGATCCCCTACAGCGTGGTCGATTCGCCCGAGCACCGCGCCCTGGCGGTGGAAGCTGCACGGCAGTCGCTGGTGCTGCTCAAGAATGAGGGCGGTTTGCTCCCGCTGAATAAAGACACCCTCACTTCCATCGCAGTGGTCGGCCCCAACGCCAACGAAACCCTCGTGCTGACCGGCAACTACATGGGCACTCCCGCCGCGCCGGTGACCGTGCGGGTGGGAATCGAAGAGCTGGTTTCACCGCAGGCGAACGTCCTCTTCGCTCAGGGCAGTGAGATCACTGGCGGCGGCGAAAGCGGCTACGCGGCAGCCATCGAGGCGGCCAAAAAGGCGCAGGTGGTAGTTTTTGTGGGCGGCCTGTCGCAGCAGATGGAAGGCGAACAGGGCCAGATGGAAGGCAACCCGCCCGGCATCCGCAGCCTGGGCGACCGCGACAGCCTGGACCTGCCCACCGTGCAGCAGAAGCTGCTGGAGCGATTGGTCGCCACCGGCAAGCCGGTGATCCTGGTGCTGCTGGGCGGCAGCGCCGTGGCCGTGAACTGGGCACAGGCGCACGTGCCCGCCATTCTAGAGGCCTGGTACCCCGGGCAGGCGGGCGGCACGGCAGTCGCCGAGGCGCTGTTCGGGCTCACTAACCCGGGCGGCCGCCTGCCGGTGACCTTTTACCAGTCCGCCGCGGACCTGCCGCCGTTTGAAGACTACAATATGGCGAACCGCACCTACCGCTACTTCACCGGCCAGCCGCTCTATCACTTCGGCTTCGGGCTGAGCTACACCACTTTCGCCTACAGCGGTCTGTCCATCAGCCCGGAACCGGCGCAGCCAGGCAGCTCGGTGACCGTGCGGGTAACGATCGAGAACACGGGCCAGCGCGCGGGCGACGAAGTCGCGCAGCTCTACCTGACTGATGTGGAAGCCTCGCTGCCCGTGCCGCTGCGCGCGCTGCAAGGCTTCCAGCGTGTGCGCCTGGACCCCGGTCAGAAGCAAGAACTGACCTTTACGCTCACCCCCGAGCAGATGGGCTTCGCCGACGAAGCAGGTAACTGGATCACCGAGCCAGGCGCGTTCCGCGTGTGGGTGGGCGGGCAGCAGCCCGGCCCGGGCGCGAACGGCCTGGAAGGGCAGTTCGAACTCAAAAGCTGACGAAACCCTGTCGATTGAAAAAATCGCCCGAGAAATGTCGATTAGTGTGCGCACCCTACAAAAGCGTTTGGAGGGAGAAGGCGTCGTTTTTAGCGACCTGCTCAGAAATGTTCGCCAACGCCTGGCAAAGCGCTATCTGCGCGAAAATTACACAGTTGAAGAAATCACCTATTTGCTGGGCTTTTCTCAGCCCAGTGTTTTCAGGAAAGCCTTCAAGAAATGGTCCGGGGTGATGCCTGGCGAATATCGCCGGAGAGTTATTCCGCTCTAACCCCGAACTCACGTTAAAATACAAATATCACCAAGGAGGCATCCATGATCGGAGCAATCGCTGGAGACGTGATCGGGTCGATCTACGAACGCAAGGGCAGCAAGATCAAGAAGGAGAATTTTCCCCTTTTTTCACCCGGCTGTCGTTTCACCGATGACAGCCTGCTGACCATCGCCGTAGCCGATGCCATCCTGAACGGCGGCGGCTACGGCCCAACCATTCAAGCCTATGCGCAACGCTACCCTGACGCGGGTTTCGGCGGCATGTTCCGCGCATGGATGTGGGCACAGAATCCCAAGCCCTACAACAGCTTTGGCAACGGCTCGGCCATGCGCGTCAGCCCGGTGGCATGGGCTTTTGAAACAGAGGAAGATGTGCTGCGCGAAGCCGAGCGCAGCGCGGCAGTGACCCACAACCACCCCGAAGGGATCAAAGGGGCGCAGGCAACAGCGCTGGCGGTGTTCCTGGCGCGCCAGAAAACCGGCAAGGAAGAAATCCGCCTGGAGATCAATGCCCGCTTCGGCTATGACCTCTATCAGAGTTTGGCCGAAATTCGCCCAAGATATTCGTTCGATTCATCCTGCCAGGGCTCGGTACCCCAGGCCATGATCGCCTTTTTAGATTCGTCCAGCGTGGAAGACGCCATCCGCAAGGCCATCTCACTGGGCGGTGACTCAGACACCCTGGCGGCTATTGCCGGGTCGATCGCAGAAGCGTATTACGGCGGTGTGCCGCGAGAAATTGCGGCACGGGCCATGAATGCACTGGATGACGATCTGCGCAGGGTGGTAGAGCAGTTCACCCAGCGCTACGGCGTGCCTCAATAAGGGTAGGAAGCACCGCAGAGGCGCAAAGGGCGCAGAGGAACGCAGATATCAAAGGTGTGGCGGTAGGGGCGCGGTGACCGCGCATCTGTCGTGGTTGACCAATATCGGGTCGGGAAACCCGACCCCTACATCGTCGCGGGCAGGCTGGTGAGCGGAGCGGTGGGGTTCATACGGATTTCGCTCTGGCGAGCCAGTTCAATGATGTGATGCATCACAGTCTCGGCTACCCTGCGAACCAGCGGGCGGTCTTCCGCATCGCCATTAAAGCGCAGCGGCTGCCCGACGGTCATGTTGTACGGTCCGCTGATATACCAGCGCCCGTAATGGGTCTCGCCACGGACGTTGGATTCGATGGTCTTGGTGCGCTCGCGCAGCAGGTGAATGCCCACGGGGATGACCGGCGCGCCGCTGGCCAGGGCCAGGCGAGCCACGCCGGTGCGCGGCTCCTTAAAGCCTCCTTCTTCGGGGCTCAGAGCGCCTTCAGGGAAGATCATCACCGTTTTGCCTTCGCGCAGGCGCTGCAGGGCAGCGTCCATGGCGGCCTGTCCCTGTCCCACCGCCACCGGGATATGTCCCGAGCGGCGCAAGTATTCGCCCAACACCGGCACCCGGAAAAGCACCTCATTAATTAATATGAATGATTGCTGGCCTACCATAGAGGCTACAAAAAAAGGATCGGTGGTGCTGGGGTGATTGGCGGCGATAATTTTTGCCCCCTGCGGAAGCCCGGTGTCCATCTTGACATTCATCTTCAGCATCGTACCCGTATATGTCTTGACGACCGGCCGAGAAGCCCAATACATTAATTTGTCAGATAACATAAGACCTTTCTCTCAACACTTCAACAAAATGATTCCTGTAAAAGGATGATTCAAGCATAACGGATGTTCGGTAGAGACGCATCCGCCGCAAGACACATCCACACAATAACTTGAGACATACTTTGGAAATAAAAATGGAGTAAAAAACTATGACCTGTATGCCGCAGCAATAAATACAACCCCATCCTAATCGAAAGTTGCTGGGATTCGCCTTACAGAAACGTTAAACTTATGCAACTGCAATGAAACTGCAAGGTATGCGGGAGACTCAAATCAAGCGATTTTCCCGAATGAACTTCTCCAACTCGCAGGCCATGAGCTCCGATTCGGGCCCGTTGGGATGCCCGCTCACCTCAAAACTGTAACGGTAAAACCAGGCATTCAGCCCCTCAGCCCTCAATTCAGCAACCACTTCAGCCACGTACCGATAGGCCTCCCGCACATTGATCGGCGCCACAGCAAACAGAAAGGGCAAATCACCGCCGCCGTGCCGGGCGCGGATTTCGCGCACGATGCGCTTGAAGGATTCCTTCCACAAAGGCAAATCGTCAAAGCCGTGCTTGCTCTGGTCGTTCACCCCCATCGCCATCAGTACCAAATCGGGTGTGTAGCGCGAGAAATCCCAAGGGGTTTTGTTCGATCCGCAAGGATTGAGCTTATCAAAGGTCGTTTCCAGGCCGGTGTCGCCGCTCTCGTACCAACCGGTATGGTCGCGCACCTCCAACCCACCCACGCCGTTGTTGTGAATCTGCACATCCAGCGCGCGGGCTAACCGGTTCGTGTAAGAGTGCCAGCCGCTATTCGTCCCGCAGTCATGAGTCCCCTCCGCGCACAGCGAACCTTCGCCTTCGGTGACCGAATCGCCGTAGGCCTCCAGCTTGCGCGCCGGCAGGACTGACGGCGGCAGCAGTTCTCCCCCCGGGGCCAGGTCCAGCCCGTGCAATGTCAGGCTGCCGCGCCCGTTGCCGGGGCCTTGCAGCTTATAGATTTCCAAATCGTGCGCCCCTGGAGGGCAAGCAACCTCCACCTTCTGTTGGGATTGACCCTTCAGCAACGGATGTATGGTCAGGTCTCCATCGATCACCACCCCAAGGTCATTGGCGTTTTCATTCCAGCCACCCTCGTCTGAGACGGTCACCCGCAACGTTGAGCTCCGAAACCGCGCACTCAGATAGCTACCCGCATAATGCAACACCGGCCCTGCCAGACCGCCAGGGTCGATGCGCCCCATCAGATGGCATTTATCCAAAATTTGCACAAAAGCAATCATGTCTGCACCTCCGTGGGGTTTTTCAGTTGTATACTTATTATATGTCCGCCTACGAAATCATCGAAGCTCTTCCCAGCGCGGAAGAATACAACCAACTGCGACAGAAAATCGGCTGGCGCATCCATGACCTGGCGGTGGTTCAGGATTCCCTGCCGCGCTCGCTGTACGGCGTGTGCTTGCGCCGCGGAGGCGAACTGGTGGGAATGGGTCGCGTGATCGGTGACGGGGGCTTAACCTTTTACATTCAAGATGTCATTGTCGCCCCGGAACACCAGGGGCAGGGCTGCGGCGTGCTGCTCATGAAGCGCCTCATGCATTACATCCAAACGCATGCCCAGCATAATTCAGTGGTAGGATTGATGGCCGCTTATGGCAAAGAAGGTTTTTACGAGCGCTACGGTTTTACTCGCCGCCCGAACGAAAAGCTTGGCGCAGGGATGACCATCTTCTGGCGGAAAGAAAACCCAACCACCCCCCACTCAGACGGAAGTACGATCCCATTATAGGAGAACTTTTCATGAACCAGACAAATAACAGTAATTTGAAATGGTGGTTATTGGGTGGCGCCGGCTGCCTGGCCTTTTTGTGCTTGTGCGTGGTCGCCGTGGGTGCTTATTTTCTGATCAACAACAGCGTTTCTCTGCCCTTTGCACAGCCCACCGTCGAAGTGGTGGAGCCGACCCAAGAACCACTTGCCCCCCTGTCCCCCGCTGATGAAGCGACGGTTCCCCCTGCGCCTACAGCAGCTTCTGAAGAGCCTACCGAACCTGCCCCGGCCTTCAATGGCAGTCAATGGTCCGATGACACTACCCTGGTAGACGATTTCTCTACCAAGGACATGGGCTGGGTGGAATATGACGACGGCAGCACCATCATCCAATACGCAGATGGCGCCTACAGCTTCAAGATCGCCGAGCCCGATTATTATGACTGGGCCTATGTGCCGGTGGATTTTTACCCCACCTATATCGAGTTCGACGTTTGGGGGCTGCCGGGCGAACAAAATGGCACGGTGGGCGTCATGTGCCAGATTGAAGACGAAGACAACCACTACTACGTTGAACTTGACCTGGGCTACCGGGAATACATTGTCGCCACCATCATCAACGGGGAGACAACCTATCTGACCGGAGCGGGGACCGATGACGATGTCTGGTCTTCCACCAACGCCATCAAGGCATCCCCCGAAGAGGTTAACCGGGTCATGGTTGTCTGCACCCCCGACATGATCAGCCTGAGCGTCAACGGCGAGCAGGTCTACTCACAATTCCTGGACGAACCACACCTGCCCGCCAATGAGATGGGCATCTTTGTTTTTGCAAACGAAGATGCCACAGATGGATACCAGGTGTTTTTTGACAACGTCACGGTCGTAAAATAATTCCTCCCCAAACGGTGCTGCCCTATGCCCATCAAAAGATACCCGCCAGACATCAACATCGCCCGGCAAATGCCCGCCGAAGAACTATCCACGCTGCTCAAGGTTAGCAGCGCGCTGGCTGCTTCATTGGATTTGCCCACCGTGCTCCAGACAGCCATCGACAGCGCCGTCTCCGTGCTGCGCCTTGAAACGGGCGCCATTTACACGCTGGAAGGCGACCTGTTGTTTCTGGGCGCCACCACGCCGCCACTCAAGCCAGAGCTAGAATGGCTGCGCTTGCAACCCGAACAACTTTCCAATCACCCCCACATCGCCGCTGCCTTCGCCAACGGCCGCCCGGTGCATCTGCCCGACACGACCACGGTGCAACTCTCGCCAGAAGAAAGGATCATCATCGAAGCGCGCAATTTGCGTTCCATGCTTTTCATCCCGCTGCTACTGGAAGGCAAAGCCATTGGAACGCTCATCATCGGCTCAACCAGCAAGGCCCGCGAGTATAACCAGCATGAGGTGGAACTGTGCCGGACACTGGCCTTTCAAATCACCCTGGCAGTCGCTAACGCGAAACTGTATCGGACCGTCATATTGTCTAACGAGGAATTAAGCCGCGCCTACGACGCTACCCTGGAGGGCTGGTCATTGGTGCTGGAACTGCGCGACCAGGAAACCCAGGGGCACACGCTGCGGGTCACCGATCTGACCGAAGAACTGGCCCGTAAAATTGGCGTACCAGAGGAAACCCTTCCCCATGTCCGCCGAGGTGCTTTACTGCACGATATTGGCAAGATGGGCATTCCCGATACCATTTTAAAGAAACCCGGGCCGCTGACGGAAGATGAGTGGACCATCATGCGCCTGCATCCCGAATACGCCCGCCAATTCCTGGCCCACATCGATTACCTGATCCCCTCCCTAGATATACCCTACTGCCACCACGAGAAATGGGATGGCAGCGGCTATCCACGCGGATTGAAGGGCAATGAGATTCCCCTGCCGGCGCGCATCTTTGCGGTAGTCGACGTGTTTGACGCCCTCACCTCCGACCGTCCTTACCGCAAAGCCTGGGGAAAAAAAGAAGCGTTGAACTATATTTGCGAGCAAACCGGAAAACACTTCGACCCGCAGATCCCGCCGGCCTTTCTAGAATCCATAAGCTAGTGCTGTGACAAATCTCAACACCGAAAGATTGCTGGCCCGTTGCGAGTAAAAATCGCAAGCGTATCCACGCGCCGCGGCCCTGCAGGGTACATCTAGAGAAAAATGGATCGTGCATTCTCCAAAACATTTCTGCGCCTGTTCATTCCGGCGGCAATACAAAGCCTGTTTTTTAATCTCATCTCCATCCTGGATGTGCTCATGGTGGGGCAGTTAGGCGACGTGCCCGTGGCTGCCGCGGGGCTGGCCGGGCAGTTCTCCTTCCTGCTCAACCTGACTCTCTTTGGGGCCACGGGCGGCGCGGCGGTTTACATGGCCCAATATTGGGGCGCTGATGACCGCCACAACCTTCTGCGCGTGCTGGGTATGACTCTGGCCCTCTGCGCAGGCACTGCCGCCATTTTTGCCGCCCTGGCCATCGGCCTGCCCACCCAGGTCCTCAGCCTGTATTCGCAAGACCCGCTGGTCATCGAAGCCGGCGCCTCCATCCTGCGCATCGTCGGCTGGAGTTACCTCTTCTCGGCCATTACCACCACTCTATACGCGGCGGTGCGCTCCACCGGCAACACGCGCCTGCCGATGATCATTGGCGTGACCTTCCTGACCCTGACCGTCGCGGCCAATTACGTGTTGATCTTTGGCAAGCTCGGCCTACCCGCGCTGGGCATTCGCGGTGTAGCTCTCGGACGCACCATCTGCACCATCGCCGAATGGTTCGTGCTGCTGTTCATCCTCTACCGGCAAAAATCGCCTGTAGCGGTGCCTGTGGGACGCTATTTCCAGTTCAACTTGAGCTTCCTGCGGGCGCATATCGTCCAGATCGTCCTGGTGCTGGCCAACGAATTCTTCTGGGCGCTGGGCAGCAACGTCAACAACGCCATCGTCGCCCGCCTGGGCACGTCTTCTTACGCGGCCTACAACATTGCCACCACCATCATCGGCATCGGCTTCTTCATGACCATGGGCAGCGCCTCTGTAGCAGCCATCATGATCGGGCATGCCATTGGGGCAGGCCGGATGGAGGAAGCCTATCAAACCGGCAAACGCATTTTGTTCATCAACCTGGCGGGGTCGTTTGGCATTGGCCTGATCCTGGTGGCGGTGCGCTCCTGGGTGGTCACACTGTACCAGGTAGAAGAAACCACCCGTACAGCCGCAGCCGCAATCATCCTGGTGGGTGGGTTGTTCTTCTGGCTGCGCAGCCAGGATGCCATCTTCATTGTGGGTGTTTTGCGCGGTGGCGGCGACACGCGCTTCTCAGCTATCCTGGACGTGGGCGGGGTGTGGCTGGCTTCCATCCCCTGCGTGGCCATCGCCGTGTTGGTGCTGCGCCTGCCGCCCCATTGGGTCTATGCGGCCATGCTCTCCGAAAACCTGGTCAAAGCTGTCGGCGGAACCATCCGCTTTGTCTCACGGCGTTGGATCAAAAGAATCGTATTGACCCACCCAGTTTGAGAAAAAGTCGCGAATATGCGCTATTAACAGGTGCTTCGCACCAAGTACCACAGCTAACCGGGGAGACGGTATCGCGCCCTTCGGGCGCCTAAGAGAAAAAGCATCAGGGAGTTTTCGTCGCACGAAGTGCGACGAAAACTCCCTATTTCTATTTTTTTTCAGGCGGGCAAAGCCCGCCATTCACAACCAACAACGGTTTGGTCAGTGTTACCCACCGCTGCTTGCGCGGTTAATAATCGTCGCGGGCGAGACAAACACCTCGCCCGCGATTTACCAATAAAACTGGGAGGAGACCCGGTTTACTTACCCCGATTGCGGGTGGCAACGTCAAAGATCACCGCTGCCGCCAGCACGGCGCCGCGCACCATGTACTGGTACGAGATGCCGATACCCATCAAGTTCATGCCGCTGGTCAACGACATCATCACCAGCGCGCCGATGATCGAGCCGACCACCTTACCCACCCCGCCTGCCGCCGAAACACCACCGACATAAGCCGCCGCGATGGCATCCAACTCCCACAGCGTACCCGCCGTGGTGGTGGCTGAGCGCAGGCGCGAAGCGAACAACATGCCTGACAGCGCCGAGAGCATGCCCATCGAACCAAAGACAATATAGGTGATCTTTTTGACATCGATGCCGCTCAGTTCGGCTGCCTCGGGGTTGCCGCCAACCGCATAGATATGGCGTCCAAGCACGGTTTGGGTGGTAACAAAGTGATAAACAGCCACCACCAACAACACCACTACTGCGGTCCAAGAGAGGCCCTGGTACCCGGACAGCAACCAGGCGATCCCGCCGATAATGGTCGAAAGGAACGCCAGCTTGAGCACAAACACATCGGTTGGCAGAACATCAAAGTTATATTCCATCTTCTTGCTGCGGCTGCGAATCTCGCTAATCACCAGCGCTACCATGGCAACCAACCCCAGGATCAGGGTCAGTTTATGCCGCTCGGGCAAGAAGGCTCCCATTTGGATATCGGGGATGAAGCCGTTACCAATTGCGGCGAAGGTTTCATCGGGGATAATGATGGTACCCGTCGCCTCGGTGACCACCAGGATGGCCCCACGGTAGATCAACCAACCCGCCAGCGAGGCCACAAAGGCCGGGATGCCCAGCTCAGCCACCAGAAAAGCGGTGAGTATGCCGGCAACGACGCCTAGCGCCATGGTCATGGGAATGACAATCCACACCGGAAGGCCCCACTGCACCATACCGATGGCTGCAATGGCTCCCAGGAAACCACCCAGGAAGCCCACCGAAAGGTCGATGTGCCGGATCACAATCACCAGGGTCATGCCGACTGCTAAAACAGCAATATAACCAGCCTGGTTGACCAGGTTGACGATATTGCGCGATGAGATGAACGTACCCTCGGTGGTGATCGTAAAAATGATCATGATCGCAAACAAGGCAATGAACATACCGTATTCGCGGATATTTTCACGCAACACCCGGGTAATATTGTTAAAAAATGAAGCCGATTTAGCTTTTTGAGCGGCTGTAACAGATGACATCTTTTCTGACCTCCTCAATTCGTCGCCAGGTTCATAATTTTTTCTTGCGTAGCTTCTTCAATCGGCATCTCACCGGCAATTATCCCGGAGGATACAACATATACCCGGTCGCTCATTCCCAGAACCTCGGGCAATTCAGATGAGATCATAATGATGCACATCCCCTGCTCCACCAGTCTGTTCATAATCGTATAAATTTCAAATTTGGCGCCGACATCGATCCCGCGCGTAGGCTCATCCAGGATCAGTACGTCCGGCTTGACAAACAACCACTTTCCCAGAGACACTTTCTGCTGGTTGCCACCGCTCAGGTTTTGTACTATTTGTTCGATGCTGGGGGTCTTAATGTTCAGGCTCTTGGTGTAATGGTCAGCAACCTGAATTTCGGCATTCGAGTCGATCACTCCACGGTTGGAAATCTCTCGCAAATTGGCGATGGTAATATTTTGCTTGACATCCTGGATTAAGATCAATCCGTCACCCTTGCGGTCTTCGGTGACATAGGCTACACCCGCTCTAATCGCCTGACTGGGGTGATTAAATCGTTTTTTCTCACCTCTAATGGTCAACTCGCCTTCGATGCGGTACTTATCGGGGTTTCCAAAAATGCTCAAGGCCAGCTCGGTGCGCCCCGAACCCATCAACCCCGCCAGTCCAACAATTTCGCCTTTGCAAACGTGGAAATTGACATCTTTCAAAATAGTTCGACCCAAAGCCGGATTGTAGGCGCTCCAGTTCTTGACCTCAAACAGCACCTCATCTGAACGGACATGCTCCCGCTTCGGGTAGATATTGTTAATCTCGCGACCCACCATGTGCTTAATCAGCACAGGCTCGTTCACTTCGCCCTTGTGCGCGTCCAAAGTGCAGATGGTCTGCCCGTCGCGCAAAACGGTCACTTTGTCGGCAATGGCAATGACCTCTTTCAGCTTATGAGAGATCAAAATACTGGTCACGCCGTGAGATTTTAAATCACGCAACAGATTCAACAGATTTTCACTGTCGCCCTCGTTTAAGGCCGAGGTCGGCTCATCCAGAATGAGGATTTTGACATCCTTACTGAGCGCTTTAGCAATTTCTACCAGTTGCTGCTTGCCCACGCCGAGTGTTTTGATCTTGGCGGCGGGGTTCACATCTAACCCCACTCGTTTCACCACTTCCCCTGCACGCTTGACCGTTTCGTTCCAGTCCACCAGCGGCCCCTTGCGAATTTCGTTTGCCAGGAAGATGTTTTCGTAAACGGTCATCTCAGGAACGAGGGCCAACTCTTGATAGATGATGGCGATGCCGGCTTTTTCACTGTCGCGAATGTTGCGGAAGATTTGCTCCATGCCGTTGATGAGAATTTCACCGGTGTATTCCCCATGAGGATAGACACCGCTCAAAACTTTCATCAACGTAGATTTCCCCGCCCCATTCTCACCAACCAAACAGTGAATTTCACCTTCCCCCACCTCAAAACTAACGTCGCTCAACGCTTTGACGCCCGGGAAGGTCTTGGTGATGTTGCGCATTTCCAACAGGGGATTAGCCATAGTTGACTTCCATTGAATGATTTTCCGGAAGGAGGGCGAAACCAATTTCATAGAAACTGGTTTCGCCCTTTTATTTTACTCCGCTATGGGCGAAACGTTTCGCTCAAACCGGGGTCGATTACGGCAGGCCGGTGAAATCGGAAGCCGGATAGTAACCGGAGTCAACGATAGCAGCCTTGACATTTTCAATGGTGACCGTCACGATAGCGGACGGCTTGGCGGGAACGTCAATCTTGCCGTTGTTATAGGTGTTGGTCTGTTCCGGAGTGCCGCCCTGCAGGTAAGCGACAGCCGCGGTGATGGCGTCGGCCACCAGGGTGCGGACGTCCTTGAGGACGGTCATGGACTGCTTGCCATCGATGATGTACTGGACAGAAGCTTTTTCAGCATCCTGGCCGGTCACATAGTACTTCGTCACGTCGCTGTCGGCGGCGAAGGCATCGGCGATCGAGCGAGCGGTACCGTCATTCGGGGCCAGAATGAAGACGGTGCCCTTGTCCTCCACCTTGGCAGAGGTCAGGTTGGCTTCCGCCAGGTTCTTGGCCACATCGAATTTCCACTCGGTGGTCACCTGGCCGATGATCTTGGCCATCTCTTCGCGAGTCAGGGTCGCCTTGTCTTGCAGAGCGATCGCTTCGCTGGAGTTCTTGATCACAAACGTGCCGTCAGCGATCTTGGGCTGCAGAACATTCCACGCGCCTTCGAAGAACAGGAACGCATTGTTGTCGGAAGCAGCACCCGCGTACAGGTACAGGTTGTTGCCCGTGCCGGTCGCATTCGCCACCAGGTAATCACCCCATGCCTCACCAACAGCAACGCTGTCGAAGGTCACGTAGTAGTCTACGGCGTCGGTGTCACGGATCAGGCGATCATACGAGATGACTTTCACGCCGGCAGCCTTAGCGGCGGCGGCGGCAGCGGCGGCGGCGGTACCGTCCTGCGGGCAGATGATGAGAACCTGAATGCCCTGGCTGACCAGAGATTCAACATTCTCTTTCTCTTTGGCCGAGTCACCCTGGCTGAACAGGATCTGGACATCGTATCCCGCTGCGGTGAGCAGCTCTTTGAAACGGGTCTCGTCCTGGATCCAGCGGGGCTCGTCCTTGGTCGGGAGGACGATACCTACACTCAGCTTCCCGGCGGGGGCTGCGGTCGCAGCACCTGGCTCTTGGGCGACCGGGGTGGGGGTGGGCTGACAAGCAGACAGCACCATCGCCGCGATCGAGAAGAGCGCAACCAACATAAGGATTGACTTCTTCATCTCACGAACCTCCTTGTTCGATTCACAAAGAAAATAGGGGATACAAACTTACAAGTTTCATTCTAACGAAAAACAGGTGAGGGCGTCTCATCATTTACCCTCACCTGCATAGGGGGATTCCCCCCTACTTACCGGACCACGTTGCGTTTGCGTGAAGTCTTAGGCGGTTTTCGACCAGCCGTTTCGGCTTCCACGTCCACCCGCGGGTGCGGAATCTCAACCAGCAGCGCCAGCCCACCTTCCGGCTGCCCCTGCAGGCGAAAGCGCCCCCCCAACAATGCTACCCGTTCACCAATTCCCTGCAATCCGTAGTGACCGTTGGCGGCCATGCTGGCCAAATCAAAGTCCTCGCCCATCCCCTTCCCGTTGTCCCGCAAAGAAATGGATAACGAGCGAGGCGTGGAATGTTGCAAGTTGATCTGCACGCGAGTGGCTTGCGCGTGGCGCCGGACGTTGTTCAAACCTTCTTGAATGATGCGAAAAATCGACATTTCGGTGGCTTCGGGCAACCGCCCCAGATTCTCGTCCAATTCAAGCTCCACCTGGACGTCCCAACGCGCCGACCAATCGCGTACATAGGATTGCAGCGCTGCCCCCAGGCCCAGGCTGTCAATGGTCAGCGGGCGCAGCGTGCCGCAAATCTGGCGCAGGCTGGTGACCAGCGCGCGAATGCCCTGCCGGACTTCGGCCAGGTTGTTGACCAGTTCGCTGGAAATACCTTGCTCCAGCTCCAAACCTTCCAACTCGTAATTGATGCTCAGCAGGTCTTGAATGACCTGGTCGTGCAACTCGCGGGAAAGGTGCTTGCGTTCTTCTTCGCGTTCGGTCAGCAAGCGGCGCTGCGCCTCGAGAAGCGCGCTGTTCATTTGGTCCAGAATCTGCACCTGATCGGCAAGCTGCCTGGTCAACTGGCGATTCAAGCTGTCCTCGCCAGCTAGGTTTTTTTCCAGCAGCATCTGGTGAAAGCGTAGCCGCTCAGTATTTTTGCGGAAATCGTCGTAACTATCAAAATCCAAGATGGTCGGAACCGTTTGTTCGGCCATTTCGCCGCCCAGCAGCAGGTTCACTACGTCTTCACGCGTGGTCTCATCGGTGCGCAGGTCGGCCACAATGTGGGTCTGGTGCAGTACCACAATGCGATCGGTCACAGCAAAGAGGTGATCGAGGTTGTTGCTGCTGAACAACACACCAAAACCTTGTTCCTGCCAATTCTGGATGAGGTTGAATAAACGCTGCTGGTTGAGGTAGCTGAGCAGCATGTTGGGCTCATCAATAATATACATCTGCGCCGGAAATGTGAGCACCCGGGCAATGGCAATAAGTTGGCGCTGCTCGAAAGAGAGTTCGGAGACCTTGGATTGCAGCGAATCGACCTGCACGCCCAGGCGCGCCAGGATGTGCAGGGCCTGCACATTCATCTCGTCAAAGTCCAGAACGCGCAGCGAGCCCAGCCCTTTTTGGGGCCAGCCAATTTCGCTGCCCAAAAAGATGTTGCTAACCACGTCAAAGTGCTCTACCAGCGCCGGGCGTTGGTGAATGACCCCAATGCCCAACGATTGCGCTGAAAAAGGCCAGGTCAGCCGCTTATCGTTAAAGTGAATTTCGCCACCGTCTGGTTCGTAGAGGCCCGCCAGCATCATCATCAAGACGGATTTGCCCGAGCCAATACTGCCCGTCAGGCCAACCACCTCACCGCGGTGAACGTCAAAATTTACCCGCTGGAGAATGGGCAACGCGCCAAATGATTTGGAGATATTTCTTACCTGCAAGAGAGGTTGCATTACACCGCTCCGTTCTTAGTGGCATTATACCGGGAATTGGCCTTTCTGTTGGGCGAGGGTAGCACTGCACCAAACAGTGGTCGGTTGTGAATGGCGGGCTTCGCCCGCCTTAAAAATACGAAACAGGGGGTTATGTCGCACTTCGTGCGACATAACCCCCTGACACTTTTTTCTTAGGCGCCCGAAGGGCGTGATGCCGTTTCCACGGTTAACTATGGTGGTAGCCCGGCGCCGAAAACACATGGTATCTTCGACCTCGCATGCCCAAAAAGAGATTGTCTCTCGTGGGAGAGACGTGCAACAACAACTTTCATCTGAACGGGTGATAATCAAATCAATCGGATAAAATTTGCCTTATTAGACAACTTTTGTTATAAATAGTCCTTAACTACTCACGCAGAGGTGAAAGAAAACCGAATTTGAGGGTTGTGTGGGTGTTTCGCACCCACACAACCCTCAAATTCGGGATCTTCCACCAACTTCTGTGTAGATACAATAGTTCAGTCCGGCTCGCCATTCAAAGAGGAATACCATGCCATCGACCAATCGCAAGAAAAACATCCCCACCAAAAGCCCTGCGCGGCAGAAAAACCGCTCGCAGAGCAACCTCCTGCCCATCATCGGCGGGATTGCCCTGTTGGCAGTGGTGCTGGTCCTGGGCATTCTCGTCGCCTCCAACCAGGCCAACGCCTCCACCGCCTCCATCCCGGGCCTGCTCACCTTTGCGGCCCTGGAGCGGGGCCACACCAACGGCCTTGTCACCTATGCCCAAAACCCGCCGGCAGGCGGACAGCACAACCCCGCCTGGCAAAACTGTGGCGTGTATAGCGAGCCGATTCAAAACGAGAACGCTGTCCACTCTCTGGAGCATGGCGCCATCTGGATCACCTACCAGCCCGATCTTCCCGCCGATCAACTCGAGCAGTTACAAACCCTCACCCGGCGCAGCGGGTACCGCCTGCTCAGCCCTTATCCCGGCTTGCCCGCGCCCATCGTGGCCTCGGCCTGGGGGTACCAGGTGCAACTGGAACAAGCCGACGATCCCCGCCTGTTGACATTCATACGCAAGTATGAGCAGAACCCGCTGGGCCCCGAGCCGGGAGCCGCCTGCACCGGCGGGGTTGGAAAACCAGGATAGGATGAGCCTGTGGATAACGAACCTTTGACTATAGAACAACCATCTTCACAAAACGGGCTGCACATGACTCCGTTGACCGGCTTGCTGCTGGTCGTGCTGGCTTTTGCCATCGCTTTGCTCGGCTATTGGCTGGGCGTGCGCCAATCTTCCGGCCCCGGCGACGGCTCGCCAGAGGTGGGCTTTACGCGCGACATGCTCACACATCATGCCCAGGCCGTGGACATGGCCAATTTGCTGCGCGACCGCACCCAAGACCCCGACATGAAGCTGTTCGCGCTCGACATTGTCCTCACCCAGCAGGCGCAAATCGGCCAGATGCAGGGTTGGTTAGCTGTGTGGGGTTACCCAATCGCCAGCACAACCCCCGCCATGGAATGGATGGGCATGCCCACCACCGGGCGAATGCCGGGCATGGCCTCGCCAGAGCAGATGAATCAACTGCGCGAGATGAACGGCACGGAAGCCGAGGCCCTCTTCCTGGAATTGATGATCGTTCATCATCGCGCCGGCGTGGCAATGGCCGAAGCCGTTTTGGCCCAATCGGAGCGGCCCGAAGTGTTGGCGCTGGCGCGCTCAATTGTGGAAGCGCAATCCAGCGAAGTGGACTACATGCAAGAGTTATTGCAGCAGCGCGGCTATCCGCCCGTGCCCGAGGAACCATATATGAACCACGACGAAGCCGCCCCGCAATCCACCGAGACGCACGAGTCGGGCGGTCATTAACCTTCTTCCTGGTCAGGCCAGGGTGAGGGTGGAAACCCTCTCTACCCTAACCTCAAACGCGAGAAGATCGGATGTAAGGTCTTAAACACCCGGCATCAACGCCTGCAGAATTTGGCCTGGATGCTCGAAGGCCAGCTCCGGTTCGTGCCTGCGCAGCGTGTGCAGATCGGTGGTACCCCAACTCACCGCGCCAAAATGCACCTGCGCCTCATGCGCCGATTTGAGGTCGCGCAGTTCATCGCCAATGCTGAGGGTCTCGCGCGCTGCCACGCCGGTCTTCTTGAGCAGCTTGTGGATCTTGGCCTTCTTGCCAAACATAGATACGCCGCTCTCGATGAAGTCAAAATAGGCCATGTTTTCGGGGCCCAGCACCCGGCGCACGTTGCTCTCGGCGTTGGAGGTGATGATTGCCAGGCGCACATCCTGTTGGGCCAGCGCATCCAACACGGTCTGCATCCCGCCAACGATTTGAATTTGATCTGTTTGGCTGGCCATTAACCGGGTCAGGTGCTTGCCGATGAGGAAAATCTTCCAAAAAGGGATTTTATACTCCCGCATGATCTGGGTAATATCCAGGGTGCGCAGGCGGCGTAGTTCTTCCGCGTCCATCCGCGGCAGCCGGTAACGCTTCGCCAAATCTTCAAACACCGACAGGAACCAGGCGAAAGAATCCGCCAGGGTGCCGTCAAAATCAAATATCACCAGTCGATAATTCATCTTTTTTCACCCGCCTAAAATTGTGTCTCACAAATTCGGATTTCTTCCCACTCTGGCCGAGAAGTTTCCAGCACACTTACAATTGCCTTTCGCCACCGCCAAATCAAACCCGTCATGCCGGGGTTGTATTATAATGCACTACTTTTCCAGAGAGGATCGAATCATTGAATACCCGCACCAAACTTATTTATAATCCAGCCGCCGGAAAGGGCGCTGCCGAGAAGAATTATCCCAAAGTACAGGCAGCCCTGGCGCAGTATAGCCTGGAATACGACGTAACCTTCACCGAAGGGCCGGGGCACGGGCAGGAATTGGCCCGCCAGGCCGCCGAAGCCGGCTATGACCTGGTCATTGCTGCCGGCGGCGACGGCACGGTCAACGAGGTGATCAACGGGCTGATGTTGGCGGACACCAACGACAACAAGCGCCCGGCATTGGGCGTGCTGCCGGTTGGGCGCGGCAATGACTTCGCCTACGGTCTGAACGTCCCTGCCACCCTGGACGAAGCCGCCCATGCGCTGGCGGAGAACCATCGCCAAAAGATGGATGTTGGTCATGTCAGCGGCGGGGATTACCCCGATGGACGATACTTTGGCAACGGGGTGGGCCTGGGCTTTGACACGGTGGTGGGTTTTGAAGCCGCCAAGATCAAATGGCTGCACGGCGCGGCCTCTTACCTGGTGGCGATGGTGCGCACCATCTTCCTCTACGCCAAGGCGCCGGTGTACGAAATTATTCTTGACGACGGAGAGCCCTCTCAGCAGGCCTTCCTGATGGTTTCGGTGATGAATGGCAAGCGCATGGGCGGCTCGTTCTACATGGCCCCCCACAGCGATCCTGCCGACGGGTTCTTCAGTCTGTGCCTGGCGGGACATGTGCCGCAGTCTAAGATCCTGGGACTGGCAACCAAATTTCTCAATGGCAGCCAGTACGATCATCCTGCCGTCAACAAAGCGCAAGCCCAAAAAGTGACCATCCGCGCCGTGCAGGGCAGTATTCCCGCCCACGCCGATGGTGAAACCATTTGCACCGCCGGAGAGTCGCTGAACATCACTATCCACCCCGCAGCGCTTGATGTGGTCACAAAAAGAAATGAACATTAGCCCGCGAATTATCAACTGGGTTCTAAAACGCATCTTCCTGGTGGCCTGCCGGGTTCACGGAGACGACTTCAAGAAAGTTCCCACCAACGGCCCGCTCATCCTGGTTTCCAATCACGTCAATTTCCTGGAAGTGCCCCTGGTGCTGGCTTTTGTAGATAACCCGCGCTTGACCGGCATGGCCAAAAAAGAGACCTGGGACAACCCCTTCCTGCGCTTCCTCTTCAATCAATGGAAAATCATCCCCCTCGACCGCAACGCGGTCGACCGCGAAGCTTTCCGCATGTCTATGCAGGCGCTGGAGGAAGGAAAGCTGCTGGCGGTGTTCCCCGAGGGCACGCGCAGCAAGACCGGCAAGCTGCTGCCCGGCAAGCCCGGCGTAACCATGCTGGTATCCCGCAAACCGGTCACGCTGATGCCGGTGGCGGTGTATGGCCACGAAAACTTTTGGGAAAACCTCAAACGCCTGCGCCGCACCGATTTTCACGTGGCGATCGGCGAGCCCTTCCGCATCGATTTGAACGGCAGCGGGTTGGATCGCGATGCGCGCCAGGCCGTGACTGACGAAATTATGTACAAGATCGCCGAGCTGCTTCCCGATCAGTACCGCGGGCATTACACATTTGAAGAACCACCGGATTACCGCTACGCGGTCGCGGCGTAAAACCGCTTAATGATCGTCGATGCGCTGCACCACAGCATCAATCGATTCTTTGTCATCCGGTGGGGTGGCCTGGGTCTCCAGGCGGTGCGTTGACAGCTTGTAATGCCCGCGCAAATCGTCGCGGACGGTGCCTTTCCACAATGGGACGCCGTCAAAATAGGCGGCCCGGCCAATCATATGCGCAGCCACAGGCGCGGTGAGAAACAAGAACACGATCGTCGCCAGAGCGCGAGCAGTAATCCCCCAATCCTGAAAGAAAACGACCGCCCCCAACAGCACCAGCCCCGCCCCCAGCGAACCGGCCTTAGAAGTGGCGGACATGCGCAAGAACAGGTCGGGCATGCGCAGCAAGCCCAGTCCCGCCAGGAACATCAGAAAGGCCCCCACCAGAAAAAGGCTCATCACAACAATTTCTCGTGCCATTAAGCCCTCCGCTCCAGGTAATAGGCAAAGGCCACCGTTCCAAGGAAGGTGATTAGCGCCAGGATGATGGCCACGTCCAGGTAAGCGGCCTGATTGAAGCGCACGGCATAGACGACGATAAAACCCATCACCAGGATGCTGATCAAATCCAGCGCCACCACCCGGTCGGGCAAATACGGCCCCCGCACCAGGCGAATGAACGCCGCAATGAACCCCGCGGTGAGCAACGCCAGGATAAGGATAAAGAGGGTGTTAATCATGCCTCAATGATCTCCTTTACACGGCGTTCATAACCGCTCTTAATCTCAGCGCGGAATTTCTCCTCATCCTCCACCCACAGGGTGTGGATGAACAAGGCCTTGCGATCTGAGGAAATATCCAGCGAAAGCGTGCCGGGGGTCAGGGTGATCAAGTTGCTCAGCAAGATAATCCCGATCTCGTTCTTCATATCCAGCGGTACCATCACCACCGCCGGGCGCAGGCGCATCTGCGGCGATAGGATCGTGATTGCCATGCGCACGTTGGCCTTAAATACATCCCAGGCAAAGAAGAAAACAAACTCAATCACCCGTGGAATTTGCAAGAAGTAGCTGCGGCTGCTGCTCTTGCGGGTGAGCAGCCACAACACGCCGTAAGCCAGTACAAAGCCAAAACCAAGGTTCAACGGCGAGAAGTCACCAGTCAGCGCCGACCAGGCAATGGCCAGCAGCACATTCAACAGGAAGACACTCACGGCGCGCCTCCAATCCCACCCATCACTGCCGAGATATAGGCAGCCGGATCGGCCAGTTGTATCCCAGCCGCCAGGCTCACATCCACCAGTGGCCCCGCAGCCAGGCCCGCCAACAGCGAGATCGCAGCCAGAGATATCACCGCCACCCACATCGAAACGGGGGCTCGCCGCAAAGCGGGCATGCCGCTCTTACGGTCTTTCCAGAACACCTCGTTCCACACCTTGGTCATGGAATAGAACGTAAGCAGGCTGACCCCCAGAGCCGCGCCCGTGACCAAAAAACTGCGCAGTTCCAAACCAGCCTGCACCAGCACCAGCTTGGCAAAGAAGCCCGAAAGCGGGGGCAGCCCAGCCAGTGAAAGTGCCGGAATCAAAAAGATCAACGCTAACCAGGGCCGCGACGAAGCCAAGCCGCCCAGTTTTTTCAGGTCAAACGAACCTTGCAACCGCTCCACTAGCCCGGCTACCAGGAACAGGGCCGTTTTGGCCAGGATGACATGCACCATGAAGAACACCACCCCCGCCAGCGCGCCGGCACTGCCCAGCCCAAGCCCCATCAATAGATAGCCAATCTGGCTAATGATATGGAAGGAAAGCAGGCGGCGGAAGTCGGTTTGCACCGCCGCGCCCAGCACACCCACCACCATCGTCAGCCCGGCCAGCACCAGCAAAATTGGCTGTGTAATGGCGAAATCGGTGATGAACAGCAGAGTGAATACTCGCGTCAGGGCAAACACGCCCACTTTGGTGAGCAGCCCAGAGAACAGCGCCGTGATGACCACCGGGGGGGTGTGATAGGAAGCGGGCAGCCAGAAAAACAGCGGGAAGATGGCCGATTTGATGCCGAAGGCGATCAGGAACAACACAGCGATCAGGGTCACCTCGCCGGCCGGCTGCACCTCGGGCATGCGCAGCGCCAGATCGGCCATATTCAAGGTGCCGGTCAGGTTGTAGAGCAAGCCGATGGCCGAGAGAAACAGCGTGGATGATAGCAGGTTCAAGATCACATACTTAACCGCGCCCTCAATTTGCGCGCGCTCTCCGCCCAAGGCGATGAGCACAAAAGAGGCCATGAGCATGACCTCGAACCAGACATACAGGTTGAACAAATCGCCGGTGGTAAAGGCTCCGTTGACGCCCATGAGCAGGACAAAGAACAACGGATAGAAACCAAATTTCACACGGCTGTCATCGATGCCGCTCAAGCTAAAGATTGCCACCGTCAGAGCCACCAACGCGGAAACTTGCAGCATGACCGCGCCGAACAAATCCACCGCCAGGGTAATGCCAAACGGAGCGGGCCAGTTGCCCACCTGCGCCACCTGAATTCCTCCGGCGCGCACCTGGGCAAACACGCTGAGGGTCACCCCATTGAGGGCCACCGCTCCAACAATCCCCACCACGCGCTGATAGGCCGGCTTTGACCAGCCCACCAGGGACACAATGGCAAACAGAAGCGGGGCGAGGATGGGTAGAACGATCACGGGGCAGCCTCCGGGTCGTCCGGCAAAATGTCCTCTTCAGGGCAGGGAATATCGGTACAGCGCATCTCGTTCAGGTCATCAGTGCCGGTCACCTGGTAGGCCTGGCGCAAGAGCACCACAGCAAAAGCCGTCACGCCAAAGCTGATCACAATGGCGGTCAGGATGAGCGCCTGGGGCACCGGATCGGCATGAATCAGCGCCGGGGCGCTTTCACCTTCACGGATGAGCGGCGGGCTGCCCGGCACCAGTCGGCTGCCCGAATTAAACAGCAGCAGATTCACCGCGTAGCCCAACAAGAGCAGCCCCACCAGGATTTTCACCAGGCTGCGCCGCAGCATCATGTACAAACCCGCGGCGAATAGCCCTCCGGCAGTGATTGCAAGGAGTAAAGTCATGCTATACAGCCTCCTGTTCTTCAGCCAGAGTCAGCAAAATCCAGGTCACAATACCAATCACCACCAGGTAGACACCCACATCGAACAAAACCGGGGTGCCCATCTTACCCAGGATGGGCAACGGCTCCTTCAACCACAAGCCGGTCATCACGGGTTTAGATACTGCCAGGGAGATCAAACCACTGGTCAAAGCCACCAACAGCCCCCCAGCCACCAAAACTTTCGGTTGGATAGGCAGCAAACGCCGCAAATCGCCCGGAGAGTTCGCAATGGCATACAGCATCAAGGCGCTGGAAGCCACCAACCCGCCGGCAAAACCGCCGCCAATTTCATTGTGGCCGCGAATGAGCAGGAAGAACGAGAAGATCAGCAAAAGGGGGATCAGGTAGCGAGCAGCAACCGGCAAGATTATGGAACGCTGCATTAAACGGCTCTTCTTCCGTCGCGAGACTGCGCCCGCGCCCAGCCTGATGAGCGCAAACACGCCCACAGCCGCCACCGCCAGCACGGTTATTTCGCCCAGGGTGTCAAAGCCGCGAAAATCGACCAAAATTACATTGACAATGTTGCGCCCGTTGGCAGCGGTGTAGCTATTTTCGGCAAAATAGGCCGCCAGGCGGGATTCGGCCGGGTTGCTGGACGAAAGCAGCATGAGCAGGGTCATCATGGCCCCTCCGCCCAGGGCCACCAGGGCATCCAGGCGCTTCTCGCGCGCAGAACTGAAGCGGCTGAACTTGGGCAAGCGGTAAATGACCAGGATGAACAAAATCACCGTCAGGGTTTCGATAGCAAACTGCACCATCGCCAGGTCCGGAGCGCTGTAGAGCAGGTACAACAGGGCAATACTGTAGCCAATGACGCCCAACAGGGCAATGGTCGTCAGGCGCGAGGAGGTGCGGGTGACCAGCACCGCCGCAGCCAAAATGACCAGCACCACGACCACGTCGTAGAAACGGGGCACGCCCCACACTTCGGCAAAAGTCTCGCCGGGGCGCATGGGCAGGCGGGTGATGCGCAGCAGGTACATGAAACCCGACAGCAGCAGGGTAAAGAGCACAATCACCGCGATATACACGCGCAGGTAGCCGTTCTGCACGATGCGCGTCAACCAGCCGGCAAAAGCCAACAGCCCGTTCAAGCCTTTGGTATACAAGTGGGCGGGACCAACCCCCGCCAAGCGGTGGAAGAAACTACCCACCGGCGCCTGGAAACGGGTCCGCAGGAAGAATACCAGCACACTGCCCAAAATAGTCGCCAGGCTGAGGAAAAAGACGGTATTAAAGCCATGCCACAAGGCCAGCTTGACCGGATAGGCCTTGGCATACACTGCCTCTACCGCAGGCTGCACGACTTTGGCAGCCAGCGAAGGAAACATCCCCAACACAGTTCCCAACAGGGCAAGGAGCAACGGCCCCAGCCACAGCGGAAAGTGTCCCTCGTGGGCGTGGCGCAAGTCGTGGTCGCCGCGAGCCTTCATCCAATAGGGCAGCAAGCCCACCCAGCCCGAGACCGCGCCGATGCCCACGTTGGCCAGCACGATCAGCGCGACGAAGCCCAATCCTACCGGCAGGGCAGCATCATAGAGGGTCTCCTTCGCAAGGAAACCTACAACAGGCGGGAACCCGGCCATAGACAGCGCCGCCAAACCGCCAGCGGCAGCAGTGAAGGGCATGGCTCGGGCCAGCCCGCCCAGCTCGTTGATATCGCGCGTGTGCACTGCGTGATCCACCCCGCCGGCGGTGAGAAACAGCGCGCCCTTATATAACGCATGGGCCAGCAAATAAAGGAGAGCCGCTTTGATAGCCACGCCCTGCCCGATGCCCAGCAGCATGACCTGCACACCCAAAGCCGCCACCGTGGTGTAGGCCAGCAGGCGCTTGAGGTCGGTTTGGCCCAACGCCAGCAGCGCCCCAGCCAGCAGCGTGACCAGCCCCACCCAGGGCAGCACCTGAGTCCACAAGGCCAGCCCGCCCAACACCGGGAACAGCCGCGCCAGCAGGTACACCCCCGCTTTGACCATCGTG
>JAFGLU010000079.1 GCA_016927865.1 Anaerolineaceae bacterium | reverse complement strand
GCACCCCACGCACACCTCAAATCTGGGCCGTTTCCACCTCGGGCTGAGTAGTTAGTTTGTTTAATCAAAACCACATTCAGCATTGATAAAAGTGGTTGATTGGAAATTTCGTGGCAAACACCGTTGAATACGACACACACCGCGACAATTCCCAAATGAACCACAAAAAAGTACTTGTATCCCCGAAAACTTTATGTTATATTAGTGAAGCCTCTCCTGCTGGTAGCCCCCCTCTACCAGTTGGGGAGGTAACTTTTTAAGGCCGCCGGGCCAATTCTTCCGTCCGTCGCTCCCATTCAGCCACAGACCGCTTCAACAAATCTTTTACCTCGCCCGCTGGCACCGAATCAATTCCCTCGTAGGACTGACCCTGTGCCCAAACAATCACTCCGCGGCGCAGATCTTCTGTCAGGTAAATCTTCTGTCCTGCCAGGGAAGACTCCGCCAGCAATTCCTGCACAACATCATTAATTTGCCCAACAATCGTCTTGGGGGCTTCGCGTTTCACCACCGGCGGGTTGAGCACGTTCGCCAATCCCACCGTAACCCCTTCAACTAACTTGGGGGGCTTAAGAGTCTCCGCTGCCGGCGGCATTAGGGGGTCAGCGGCTGCGGCCCGGGCAACGAGGGGAACACTTGGGGCGACCGGAGCAGGTGGCGGCTCAGCAGGGGCTGCTTCTGGCGCGGTTCCTGCCGAGGCAGGCAGCAAGCCCAACCACACTGCCAATTCCCGCAAAACAACCTCCAGCCGCTTGCGCTGTTCGGGCAGCAGGGTGCTGGCGGTAACCAGCGACTTGCCATCATATTCCACCAGCAACCGGCCCTTATCCTCTCGCCACAGGCGCACAAGCGGGCGGTATGCACCGGTAGGATTCCCCGGCGGCACTTCCGGTCGAACTGCCGGCGCGAGCCGGTCTTTCACTTCCTGACCCTCTCCACCCTCAGATTCATCGTTGTCTTTGGGGCGAGTAAATGTGGTGATCAACCAGCCCGCAATATACCCAATGGTCAGGCTGACAGCCGCGACGATCATAATTAACGTTGTGGAAGATTGCTGCATAAGAACCTCAACGCGATCAATGCATTCCGCTCGAGCCAAAATCACCCGAGAGGTTTCGTTAGGTTAATTATATACAATTTTCTTCCAGCTTGATCTTTTGCGTTGGCTTACAAATTTGTCACGTCGCCTGGCGCTCGCTGGCAGGAGGGGCAAAAATGCGTTCCCCGCTGACCTACAAAGGTTTTCTCAATCGGCGTTCCGCACACCGAACAGGGCTCCCCTGTTCGCTGGTAGACCTCGAAGTTATTTTGAAAATCTCCCCCGCGGTATACCCAGTCAATGCTGGCGCCATTCCGATGGATGCCTTCACTGAGCACATTGCGAATGGCTGTCCACAGGCTGGCAGCCTGTGCCGGGGTAATGCGGTCTGATGGGGTCAACGGGTGGATGCGTGCCTGGAACAGGGCCTCGTCTGTATAGATATTGCCCAACCCGGCTATGAAGTGTTGATCCAACAACAGCGGCTTGATCTGCCGCCGGAAGGTTTGCAGGCGCTTGTAAAACGCATCCGCCGAAAAATGCTCCTGGAATGGCTCGGGGCCCAAATCTCGGGTCACTTCTTGCGGGTCGTTCACCAACCACACGCGCCCAAACTTGCGCGCGTCGTTGAACACCATGCGGTGACCATCCTCAAACAACAAAGCCAGGCGGTCATGGGGCAGCCACTGGCGCGCTGCGCCCTGCTCGTCCAATTGAGTCTCCACGCGCAAATCTCCGCTCATGCGCAGATGCACCAGCAGGAATCGCTCGCCCACCGAAAAGCACAGGTACTTACCCCGGCGACTCACCGCTAGGATTTCGAAGCCCGCAGTTTGAGCTACGAATTCCCCGGCTTCGACACCCTGCAAACAGCCCGGCCACAGCAGTTCTGCCCGCTGCACCTTGCGCCCCAGGATCGACACACCTCCACGCCCGCCGCTTCGCAGGGCGCGCGCTATTGTTTCAACTTCAGGTAATTCAGGCATACTTATAAATTATTCGTTAAACATCTCGCCTACACTGCGGCCTTCATTGGCCCGCAGAATGACCTCACCTAACAGCGGGGCGACGGATAAAATCTTCAACCGGTCGCCAAACAGCGCTTTCTTCTCCGCCGACACCGGCACCGCATCGGTGGTGATGTATTCTTTCACGGGCAAATCGGCCAGGCGTTGGGCCGCGTTTGCCGAGAAAATCGGATGCACAAAAGTGATATAAACATTTTGCGCCCCATTTTCTTTCAATAAATTCACCGCCTGCACCATCGTTCCGCCCGTATCAATCTCATCATCCACAATGACACAATCTCGCCCGGTCACATCGCCAATGATGGTCAGCGCTTCGGCTTTGGCGTCGTTGCCCAGGCGGCGTTTTTCGATGAACGCCATCGGCGCATTGATGCCGGCCGCAAAATTGCGGCCTTTCTTAGCAAAGCCCAGGTCCGCAGTCACCACCACCGGGGCATTCATCTGGCTGCGGATCGAATTCAAGTAATCTACCTGAATATGGAAAGCTGTTAGCACATCACCGGGGATGGTGAAGAAACCTTGGATTTGTCCAGCGTGCAGATCAAGGGTAATGTAGCGGTCTGCGCCGGCGACCTCGATCATATCCGCCACCAGGCGAGCTGTGATCGGTACGCGCGGCTGGTCTTTCTTGTCCGAGCGGGCATAGCACAGGTACGGCACCACCGCAGTAATCCGCGCCGCCGAATCCAGCCTCAGAGTCTGGATCATGATGAGCAATTCCATCAAGTTGCGATGCACTGGCGTGGAAGTGGTTTGGATAATGTAGCAATCCTGCCCGCGCACGCTGCTGTGCAGCTTGACAAACAAATTCTCATTCGGGAATGAGACCACTTCTCGCCCGCAAACCGAAACGCCCAGGTACTCAGCGACCTTGGCCGTTAAATCCGGCGATGCACTGCCTGCATACAACTTGATATCGCCGTACATTTTTTCATGCCGTAAATGATGCATGGGAAATGACACTCCTCAGCCGATCGATACGAATAATAACAAGGCCGCCGAAATTGACAGCGCTCCCATTATACGCCAAAGTTGGAAACGTCCTGTTATCGTTAACGAATCTGTAAGTAAATCGTTACTACTCGGCCAGAGCCGAATTTAAGGTGTGTGGGGGTGCTTCGCACCCCCACACACCTTAAATTCGGCTCTCGATGATTGTCCGTATTACGGATTCAGGCGCGTCGGCCCGCGGAACAGGTACACCGTCTCGCGGATGTTGGGGATGTCCAGCAAAATCATCATGAAACGCGACAGGCCAAAGCCAAAACCACCGTGCGGCGGGCAGCCGAACTTGAAGAAGTCCAGGTAGAACTGGATCGGCTCGTGATTCAAACCCTTTTCCGAGGCCTGCTCGGCCAGCATCTCATAGCGGTGCTCGCGCTGCGCCCCGGTAGTAATCTCCAGTCCTTTGCCCAGCAGGTCAAAGCTCTTGGTGATTCCCGGCGCGTCGGCATAGCGCATATGGTAGAAAGGCCGCACGGCGATGGGCCAATCGGTGAGGAAGACGAAATCGTGGTTAAACTTTTCTTTGACGTACTTGCCAATCACCCGCTCGCCACCCGGGTCGATATCACCCTTCTTTTCGGGAGGAACCTGGTAGCCTTCCGCCTTGAGGATGGCGAGAGCCTCGGACATCGTGATGCGCGGGAAGGGCAGACTGGGCACTTCGATGTCCGCATTGAAGCGTGCCTTGATTTCTTCGCCGTGCGCTTCTTTGACTCGCTGGATGATGTAGGCCAGCCACTTCTCCTGGTAGGCCATCACGTCTTCGTGCGATTCGACGTACGCCATTTCCATGTCCACGCTGGTGAACTCGGTCATGTGCCGCGAGGTGAAGGACGGATCGGCGCGGAACACCGGGCCAATTTCAAACACGCCGTCGAACCCCGCCGCCATGCCCATCTGCTTGTAAAACTGCGGCGACTGGGCCAGGTAAGCCTTGCGATCAAAATAGGGCAGTTCAAACAACTCTGCGCCGCTTTCGCTGGGCGCGCCCAGCAGCTTGGGCGACTGAATCTCAATGAAGTTGTCCTTTACCCAGAACTCGCGCATGGCCATCAGCACGGTGGTTTGCACTTTGAACATAAGCAGGTTCTCGGCCCGGCGCAAATCCAGGAAGCGCCAATCCTGGCGGTAATCAATGGCCGGCAGATCAGCCGCGCTGGGGTCCAGCGGCAGCGGAGCATCGGCTTTCGAGTCGAGGCGCACGCTTTCGAGCTGCATCTCCAGCCCGCCCAGCTTGACGATTGGGTTATCAATCACCTTGCCCGTGATGGTCAGCACCGATTCGACGTTGGCCCCCGAAATCACCGCCGCCTCGTCGGGCATGGCGGCTTTTTCCACCACCACCTGCACCAGCCCGCTCATATCGCGGACCACCAGGAATTGCATCTTCTTTTGATCGCGCAGCGTTTGCAGCCAGCCTTGAATCCGGACTGTTTCGCCGATGTGCTTTCGTAAATCGCCAATCTGAGTGCGTTCCATGAAATCCCTTCTCCTTCAGAAATGTTGCGGGGTCTATTATAACGCGAAAAGAGGGAAAGCAGCCGTCAGCCGTAAGCCGTCAGCTATATGCTTTCAGAAAAGACGCTCCAGGCAGGCTAGAGATAATGGTCAGAATTCGAAACAAGCGTCTCGCGTAAAACGGACAGCGAATTTCTCTCTCTTTCTGGCTAACGGCTTATGGCTTACAGCTTAAAGCTCTAATGTAAACTCCGCCCCGCCCTCCGGGCGGTTCCTCGCCCGCAAATCTCCCCCATGTGCCAGGGCCAGTTGCCGGGCAATGGCCAGCCCCAGCCCGCTGCCGCCTTCCTCGCGGCTGCGCGAGCGGTCGGCGCGGTAAAAGCGCTCAAAAATATGTCCCAGCGCCTCGGGCGGAATGCCCGCGCCATTATCGGCTACGCGAATGACGATCCGACCTGCGGATCGCTCCACTTGCGCCCCCACCTGCCCGCCCGCGGGCGTGTGCCGCAGCGCGTTGCTAAACAGGTTGTTCAAAATCTGCTCGATCCGCCGCGGGTCCACCTCTTTTTCGATCGCCTCCTGCGGCCCGGCGTAGCTCAACGCGATGCCCTTTCCTTCCGCCTCAGGCTTAAAGCGCTCCACCACCAACCGGGTCAACTCGCCCAAATCCATCGGGCGCTTTTCCAAAGGCAATTCGCCTGCGTCTGCCAGCGCCAGCGTGCGCAAATCATCCACCAGTCGGATGAGCATCTCGGTCTGGTCCAGCACCGGCTGCAAATTCTCCGCCGTCAGCGGATATACACCGTCCTGCAAGGCTTCCAAATGCGCCCGCTGCACCGCGATCGGCGTGCGCAGCTCGTGGGCAATGTCGGCGGTCATGGCCTGCCGGTTTTGCTCCGCCTGCTGAAGCGATTCCGCCATGACATTAAACGAACGGCCCAGGGTAGCCAGCTCATCCTTGCCCTTGACCTCCACACGTTGAGACAGGTCCCCTCCTGCCATGCGTGCAGCAGCACGGGTCAGTTGCCCCACCGGGCGCAATAGTTGGAACGAAAGCAGCAGCGCCAGCAACACAGCCACCCCGCCCCCCACCGCCGCCGCCAGCAAGCTGGCGCGTGTCAGGCGTTGGATCAAAAGGCTGCTGGTCGAGCCGCTGCCCCCGTCCACGCTCAGATAGCCGATCAGGCGGCCGTCTTTGTCCTGCAAGCGCACCGAATCACCCTTTTCCGCCTGGGTCAGGCTGCCCTCTGCGCTGCCGCGGCTGTCCAGCGCCACCGCGCCGCTGGAATCTGCTACCCTCAGGCGCTGGTTGCCCATCATGCCGCCGCCATTGCCCGCGCCGTGCCCTCCGCTTGAGCGCAAGAGAGACTGCGCACCCTCCCAACTGCCGTTCTCTTGATAATACGCCTCTAGCGAGTTCGCCAGTTCATCCACCCCCACCATTGACCCGCGCAGCATGAACGAGCGCACCTCGCTGGCCGAGGTTTGCCCGCCAATGATCACCACGCTCAATGCGGTGACCGCCGCCACCAGCACAAAGGATAGCAACAAGCGCATGCGCAGGGTCATATTCGCCTCCTATTCCGTCTTGTGGAATCGATATCCCACTCCAAAAACCGTCTCGATTAGGCGCGGCTCTTTGGGGTCGTTTTCCAGCTTGGCACGCAGGTTCTTGACGTGAGCGTCCACAGTGCGCTCATAGCCCTCATAGGCCGTGCCCTGGGCCGATTCCAGCAGTTGCAGCCGCGTGAACACCCGACCCGGCTGAGCCATCAATGCCGCCAGCAGGTTGAATTCAGTAGGAGTCAGGTCGATCCCGTGCCCCGCTTTCGTCACGCTGTGCTCTTCCAGGTCCACTTCCAGGCTGCCTTCCTGCAGCTTGCGCGGCTGGGCAGGCGCCCTCCCCGAGCGGCGCAGCACCGCCCGCACTCGCGCCACCAGTTCGCGCGGTGAATAGGGCTTGGTAATGTAATCATCCGCTCCCAGTTCCAGCCCAATCAGGCGGTCGGTCTCTTCCACCCGCGCTGTCACCATGATGATAGGCGTCTCACCCTGCCGCCGGATCTCACGAGCCACGTCCAGTCCGTCCATGCCGGGCAGGTTCAAATCCAGCAGCACCAGGTCGGGCTTGCTCTGTTGGAACTGCGACAAACCTGTGTCACCGCGGGCGGCAGTCAGCACGGTGAAACCACCGTTTTGCAGGTACGACTGTGCCACGCGGGCCAGCTCGCTCTCGTCTTCAATTAACAATATGGTTGGCATGATTCCTCCAGATCGGTCAGCAAGCGCATCAAACGCTCCTGCCAATCCGCGCCCCCCGCCATCCAGTAGGCGTTGCGCCCGGTGCGCACGCCGGTCACCGCCGGCAAATTCCGTTCGGTCATCCCTTCGGGCAAAGGTGGAAAACGCAGTACCACCTGTTCGCCTTCCATCGCCACCGAAGCCAGCCCCACCTTCTGAGCACGCAGCTTGACGCGCATCTGGTAGAACAGGTTCTGCACCGCCTCGGGCAGCACGCCGAAGCGGTCCACGAACTCCTCGTGGAGCTGCTCCAGTTCCTGCGCGTCTTCCATGCCCGCCAGCCGCCGGTACAGCTTCAGGCGCAGGTTCTGGTCGGGGATGTATTCCGCCGGAATGCCGATTCCCAGGGGCAAATCTACACTGACCGGCAGCCCCAGCCCGCGCACTTCGGGCTCGTCTTCAGCAGGTTTGATTCCACCGGCCTGGCGCAGCTGCCGCACCGCCTGGGCCAGCATACGGGTGTAAAGATGAAAGCCCACCGACGCAATCACGCCGTGCTGGCGCGTGCCCAACATCTCACCCGCCCCGCGCATTTCCAGGTCGCGCATGGCAATGGAATAGCCCGCGCCCAGTTGGGTGTTCTCGGCAATCACCTCCAGGCGCTCCAGCCCTTCCACGGTCGTCGGGCGGCGCTTGTGCCGGAAGAAGTAAGCGTAAGCACGCTGCGCCCCGCGGCCCACCCGCCCGCGCAGTTGGTAAAGCTGCGCCAGGCCAAAGGTGTCACCGCGATCCACAATGAGCGTGTTGGCGTTGGGAATATCCAACCCGGACTCGATGATCGAGGTGCACAGCAGAACATCAATCTCGCCCTTGGTAAACTGGGTCATCACCTTAGAAAGCTGATCTTCGTGCATCTGCCCGTGGGCCACCCCCACCCGCGCCTCGGGCACCAGATTGTTCAGGTGCTGCTCCATGCCCCGAATCGTCTGCACGCGGTTGTGCACAAAAAACACCTGTCCACCGCGCTCGATCTCGCGCAAAATAGCTTGCCGCGCCAGCTTCTGCGAGTAAGGGCCAATGTGGGTGATGACCGGCAGGCGTTCGGCGGGTGGCGTGCTGATCTGCGAAATATCCCGCACACCGGTCAGGGCCATGTACAACGTGCGCGGAATGGGCGTGGCAGTCATGGTCAGCACGTCCACGGTGGTGCGCAGCTTCTTAAAGTGCTCTTTATGCGTCACCCCAAAGCGCTGCTCTTCATCAATCACCACCAGACCCAGGTCTTTAAACTGCACGTCCGGCTGCAAAAGCCGGTGCGTGCCGATGATAATATCCACTCCGCCCGTCACCAGGCTCTTGACAATCCGGTCTTGCTCACGGGGATTGCGAAAGCGTGAGAGCATTTCCACGGTCACCGGGAAAGCCGCCAGCCGCTGCCGGAAGGTCTCGTAATGCTGCTGGGCCAGCACGGTGGTGGGCACCAACACCGCCACCTGTTTGCCGTCGGTCACGCTTTTGAAGGCCGCCCGCAGCGCCACCTCGGTCTTGCCATAGCCCACATCCCCGCACAACAGGCGGTCCATCGGACGAATCCGTTCCATATCGCGCTTGACCGCCTCAATGGCCTTGAGCTGATCCTCCGTCTCAATATACGGGAAGCTGGCTTCCAGGTCCTGCTGCCAGGCCGAATCCGCCTGGAAGGCATGCCCCTGGGCAACCTGCCGCCTGGCGTACAAATCCAGCAGCTCCTGCGCCACCTCCAACACCGATTCGCGCACGCGCTGCTTAACGTTGGCCCACTCGGTCCCGCCCAATCGGGTCAGTTGGGGCGGCTCTCCACCCGGCCCCACATAGCGGCTCAGACGGTCGGCTTGATACACCGGCACAAAGATCTGATCGCTCGAGTCGTACTCCACGCACAGGTATTCACGCTCGGCCCCGTCTAACATGCGGCGCATCAGCCCCACATAGCGCCCCACGCCGTAATCGACGTGCACCACGTAATCCCCGGCGCGCAAGTCGGTGTACTCCGCTTCTGGCGGCGCCGCCACGCTGCGCGGGCGCAGTCGCGGCTGGGGCCGGTCCCAGCCGAAGATTTCACTATCCGTCAGCAAGTGCAGTTTTCCACGTGCATCAGGCAGGCGCAGCACCCAGCCCTCGCTGAGAGTTCCCTCAGTGAACACTGGCAAGGCCGCCGCAGAAAGCGAGCCCGCCTGCTCGGTCCACAGCTCGCGGATGCGGGCTGTCTGCCGCGAGACGATCTCGACTCGCTCGCCCGCATTCAACCCCAATGTGACATATTCCAGGAAAGACTTCATCCGCCCGCCGTAGCGCGGCCCCGGCGAGAAGCACTCCGACAGCGGCACATGCTCTCCGGCGGTGGAGCGGCCCAGCTCCAGCCAGGCCCGCCCGCTGAGCATGTCTTGCAGCTCCGACCAGGGAATGTAGGGCACGGGGAAGTCGGCAGCCAGCGTACCTTCTGCAATCGAGTCGGCGCGCAATTTGACCGCCTGCTCCTCGATCTCATTCGCCAGGGCGTGCATGTTTTCCAGGTCATCCACCAGCACCAGCGCGTTCTGCGGCAGGTAATCCAGCAGGCTGGCAGGCATGCTGTGCGCCAGGGGCAGGTAAAACTCTTCCAGGTCCTCGCCCTCCGGCGTTACCGCCGCGGCCTTGCCGGGCAACACCTCGCGCGCCGGTGTGACCAGCAGGCTTTCCAGACTGCGCACGGTGCGCTGCGTGGCCGGGTCGAAGGCACGCAGGGTATCGATTTCGTCGCCAAAGAACTCCATACGCACCGGGTACGGCTCCGCTGCCGTCCACACGTCCATCAGGCCGCCGCGTGTGGTGAACTGCCCAGGCTCCAGAACGGTATCGGCGTGCTGGTAACCCAGGTCGGCCCAGGCCCGCCGCAGCGTTTCGGGGGCAATCACCTGCCCCACCTTGATGGTGCGGCTGGACTTGAGGAAGTCACGGCGAGGCAGCGTGCGCGTCATAATGGCCCGCACCGAAGCCACAATGATGGGCGGCTGCTCAGGCTTCGCTACCCCCGGAATGTGATAGGTAGCCAGCAGGGTCAACACCTGCAACCGGTCGCGGCGCGTGGCGGTGCCCCAGGCAGCCTGCTCGTAGAACAACGGGTTCGGCTCGGGGAAGTACATGCGCGGCGCGCCGTTGCTCCAAAAGCTCAACTCGTCAGCCATAAGCAAAGCATGGTCGGCCCGGTCGGTCAGCAACAGCACCGGGCGGTTCAAATCCCGGCGCAGCGCCTCGGCAACCGGCAGCCGAGCCGCCCGCGGCAGCGCCTGCCCGGTCAAGGGCACGCCAGCGCGCAGGTCTTCCAGCAAAGCCTGATACGGTTTTAACGAACGGATTTCATCCAGCACGGGTTACCCCTTTTTTCCCATCACTTTGTGGGAGGGTCTTCTGGCAAACCACCGTTATACTGGTTCATGGCCGCGTCTAAGCCAGTCTCAATGAAGGTCAGGCAGGCGCGGGCCGCCCGGTCGAGGACCAGGGTCAATACTTCTTTTTCCTTGGCGTGAAAGTTTTGCAGCACATAAGCCGCGGCGTCCATCTGTCCCGGTGGGCGGTCAATGCCCAGGCGCAGGCGGGCAAAGTTCTGCGTACCCAACTGCTCGATAGTCGAGGCCACGCCCTTCTGCCCCGCCGAGCCGCCCGCGCCGCGAATGCGCAGCGTCCCCAGGGGCAGGTCCAGGTCGTCATGGGCAACGATGATATTTTCGATAGGCACTTTATAGAAGCGCATCAACCCGCTCACCGATTGTCCAGACAGGTTCATGAAGGTCTGCGGCTTGGCCAGGATCACGCGATGCCCATCATGCCTGCCCACGGCAAACAAAGCCTTGGCCTGCATCTTGCCGATGGTCACGCCCAGTTCCTTGCACAACTGATCTACCAGCATGAAGCCGATGTTGTGGCGGGTTTCGCGATATTCGCGCCCCGGGTTGCCCAGGCCAACCACCAGGAAAGGCGCGCCGCTCTCTTCCGCGCCGGAAGGTTTAAAGATACGGGCCAGCATATCCATCACCCCCTGTGGAACAATCCGCGCAGGCCTACATACACGCCTAGAATGATAAACAACCCCAAGGCAATCAAGCCTCCCCACATCAACCCGTTCACCAGGCGATCGGTGTTTACTGCCGCAGGGTTGCCCGGCAGCACGGTGGGAGTCGCTCCGCCAGGGACGTAATCTCCGGCAACGGGTTGCACGGTCTCTGCCGCGCCGGGTTCGGCTGTAGCGGGCGGGCGCGGCGTGCTCGTCTCGATAGCGGTGTAATTGCGCACGCGCATATTGACCAGCAGCGCCGTTTCGGAGCGCCCGTCTTCAAAGAATACAACCAGCCGCAGGCGGTACTTCCCGTCGGTAATCGTCGATGTGTCCCAGGTAGCCAGCAGGCCGTCGGTCACGGCCTGGTCGGATTGCGAGATTAAAAACCAGGTATCCGCCAGCGAGTTTTGATAGGCAAAAGCCACCTCGTAGCGTTGAAAACCCTCTCCAGCCGCCGTGCCGGTGATCAGCACCTGCCCGAGCAGCGCTTCGCCCGCCAGCGGCGCAGTGATAACCGCCGCGGCTTGGGCCTGCGGGCGAGCCCAACCCGCCAGCAGCCAGAAGATCAATAGGAGAGAGTTCACCTTCAACATGGCAACAGAAAAGTTTAGCACGAACCGAGAAAAGATGCAAACATTTTTTCTCGGTCCAATGGGAATCGGCGTGGTGTAATTCGCGTTTTGGGGTGAGAGAGCGGCTTCGCCGCTCTCTCACCCCAAAACGCGGTACAAACCACATAGAGCGGGTAGGGGCCGGGTCTCCCGGCCCGAGTCGTTGCCTGTCTATATCGGGTTCGGAGACCGAACCGCTACAGAACGCTCAAATATCTTTACTAAAACGGGTAATAATTGTGTTCTGGGGTTGACTTCTGTTATAATCTTAATTGGCGTGACGACACCGACGCACCTAGAGAATTGGAGAAACTATGGAAGACAACCCGCCAACCACAACTGCCCTGCCTGAACCCATCGTCGAGCCGGTCAAGGCCCCAGCTAAATCCGGCCTTCCAATTGGCCTGATCATTGGTCTGGTCGTTGTTGTCGGTTTGATCATCACCGGAACGGTGCTGCTGCTGCGCTCAGATAATGACACCACCGCCCGTGTTCGGGACGTCTTCATTATTTTCATGGCGCTCGAATCGTTGGTCATCGGTGTTGTCCTGGTGGTGCTGGTGGTGCAGCTTGCCACACTCATCAACCTGCTCAACAACGAAATCCGCCCTATCATTCGCTCGACGAATGAAACCGTGAACACGCTCAAGGGCACAGTCACATTCTTGAGCGACAACCTCAGTGAACCGGTCATTCGCCTCAATGAGACGATCGCCGCGCTGAAAAAATTTTTCGACGTCATCCGGCCAACCCGGAGATAAATTCCCCTGATAACTTTCTGGGAATCACATAGAACTTGAAAAGGAGTAACAAAATGGCTGATCGAGATGAATTTGGTGCCTTCCTGATTGGATTTGTTGTTGGCGGCCTAACCGGCGCTGCCGTGGCTCTCTTGCTCGCCCCTCAAAGTGGCGAGGAGACTCGTGTCTACATCAAGGATCGCGCCATCGAGTTGGCTGACAAGGCCTCCGAGACGGCTCAAACCGTTTCTCACGAAGTTGAGAACCGCGCGGGCGAAGTGAAAGTTAAGGCTGAGGAACTGGCCGGAAAAGCCAAGACCAGCGTAGAAGACCTCCGCCATCGCGGCGCGGTCGTGCTCGAAGAGCAGAAAACCAAAATCACCGAAGCGGTACAGGCGATCAAACCCAAGGGCGAAACTGCCGCCTAAGTGCAGTTTGCAAACGCAAATTAGACCCTAAGGGTTTTCAAAACCCTTAGGGTCTTCCTTATCATCTCCACACCCTCTTCAGTACTCCCGGCAGTGCTTCGATCACATCTCCCGCCAGGACTGAAGCTGGATGCCCAATCATCCTCTCAGCCTCCTGCCCCGCCAGCGCGTGCAGGTAAGCCCCCCCCAGCGCCGACTCATAGGCCGGCACGCCCTGTGCCCGTAACGACGCAATCATCCCCGCCAGCACGTCTCCCGTTCCGGCATGGGCCAGCGCCGTAGTTGCCGCGGGAATCACCCCCACGCGCCCATCCGGAGCCGCCACCACGCTGAAAGCCCCTTTCAACACCACCACGTGCCCCCACTGCCGGGCATGTGCCTGGGCAATTTCCAGCCGCTCGGCCTGAATGGCCGCCGTGTTCAACTCGCTCAACACTGCCATCTCGCCGGGATGTGGTGTCAGCACGGTCTCCGGTGGCAGCATGGCCTCCCAACCCAGAATCCGCGCCAGGTGCTTCAATCCATCTGCGTCTACCACCATCGGCGGCAGTTCAGATGGGTCGGCCAGCAAATTGCGCACAAAATCCGTCGTGCAGTCCGCCAGGCCCAGGCCCGGCCCCACCAGCAGCGCCCCATGCGCGGCTTGGGGCAAAGTTTCACGCAGCACAGCCGCTGCCGGGCCGCACAAAGCCCCCTGGTGAACAGGCAGCACCGTCCACACCGCCTCGGCAAACTGCGGCGCCAGCACCCCCAACAGCGGCTCCGCCACTGCCTCCCGCACCAGCCCTACGCCCATCCGCGCGGCGGCTTTCCCCGCCAGAAGCGG
>JAFGLU010000078.1 GCA_016927865.1 Anaerolineaceae bacterium | reverse complement strand
GTTGAGGTTGTTGCGGACGCAGTTGAACCTGCCGCAGAAGTGGTTGAGGTTGTTGCGGATGCAGTTGAACCTGCCGCAGATATAGATGAGGTTGTTGCAGACGCAGTTGAACCTGCCGCGGATGCAGTTGAACCTGCTGACGAAAAATAAAGATGAAAACATCGAAACGCCCAGCCGGGCGTTTCGGATGAAAATGCAGCGAAAGGAAAGAACCTATGGCAATTACTACTGAACAGATCAAGCAGCTCCGCGAAGCTACCGGAGCTGGTATTTTGGACTGCCGCAAGGCTCTCGAACAGGCCGACGGCAACTATGAAAAGGCGGTCGACTTCCTGCGCGAGAAGGGCCTGGCTCAGGCCGCCAAGCGCTCTGACCGGGCAGCCTCCGAAGGCATCATTGAAGTTTACTCTCACGGCAAAGGCCGCGTGGCCGTCGTAGTTGAGTTGAACTGCGAGAGCGATTTTGTCGCTCGCGAAGAATCCTTCCGCAACCTGGCCCACGAACTGGCCCTGCAGATCGCCGCTTCGGCTCCGCAGTGGGTTAAAGAAGAGGATATCCCTGCCGATTTGCTCCAGCGCGAGACCGACATCGCCACCGCCCGCGCCCGTGAAGAAGGCAAGGCCGAGGCTGTGCTGCCCCGCATCGTTGAAGGCGCCATTAAGAAATTCAAGGACGAGAACGTCCTCATGCGCCAGAAGTACATCCGCGACGAGAGCATAACCATCCAGGATCTTTTCAATGGCGTGGTCGTGGCTCTCAAAGAGAACATTGTAGTCCGGCGGTTCGTCCGCTGGGAGTTGGGTGAATCCTCCAACTAAGCATCAAAGGCCAACCTTCGGGTTGGCCTTTTTTATAGGTGTTTGTCCGATAGACCCTAAGGGTCTGAATGAGGGCAGGGTTTGAAAATAAAATTAGGCATGAGAAAGGAGTAAAGATGGAAGGATTAAAATACCACCGCATTCTACTCAAACTCAGCGGCGAAGCGCTGGCTGGTGAAAACGGTTTTGGCATTGACCCGCAGCGTGCGTTAGATATCTCCCGCCGCGTGAAAGAAGTGCGTGAGATGGGTGTGGACGTGGCCATTGTGATTGGCGCGGGCAACCTCTGGCGGGGACGTGTAGGCCAGAACCAGGGCATGAACCAGGCCACCGCCGACTACATGGGCATGCTGGCTACTGTTATGAACGCTATGGCCCTCATGGATGCTCTGGAGAATCTGGATGTGGTCACCCGTGTGCAGTCGGCCATTGAGATGCATTCCGTCGCCGAACCTTACATTCGCCGGCGCGCCATCCGCCACCTGGAGAAAGGCCGCGTGGTCATCCTGGGCGGTGGCACGGGCAACCCTTACTTTACTACCGACACCGCTGCCGCCTTGCGCGCCACCGAGTTGGGTTGTGACATCCTGATCAAGGCCACAAAAGTTGACGGCGTTTATGACAGCGATCCGAAGAAGAACCCTAATGCCAAGCGCTTTGACCGCCTGGCCTATATGGATGCTATCAGCCAGCGCCTGGCAGTTATGGACAGCACCGCATTGACCTTCTGCATGGACAACAAAATGCCCATCCTGGTGCTCAACCTGTGGGACGAGAAAGCTCTCAAGCGCGCCCTGATGGGTGAAGCGGAAGGCACCCTCGTCAGCGGAGATTAAAGACACTCATTGGGGAACCAGATCGGGACTTGCGGCGTTCTATCTATGAGAATTGTAACTACTCAGAGGTTGAAGTAAGTTCCAGAATGTGAGGTATGTGTGAGGTGCTTCGCACCCCACACATACCTCACATTCTGGCCTCTTCCACCTCGGGCTGAGCAGTTACTGAGAATTTATAATAGGAGAAATGTCGTCATGTCCCGATTTTTTGTTAACCTGGTACTTGTTTTGGTGGTAATCATGTCCGGTGCTTGCAGTTCAACTTCTTCCACTGCCTTGCCTGATCTTAACGGCTCCTCCTGGGTAGCTGTGCAGATCGGAGATTTGACCCCGCCGGAGAATATCCAATCGACCTTGTACTTCGACCAAGGCAAGATTAACGGCAAGGCCGCTTGCAACAGCTTTTTTGGGGAATATACAATCGAAGATGGGAACCTTGCGATGAGCGGGATTGGTTCTACAATGATGTTTTGTGCCGAGGGCATGGTGCAAGAAACCGCTTTCCTGGGTGCGCTGGAAGCTACAGCAGCTTACCGGTTGGAAGGGGAACGATTGAGCCTTTTGGACGCAGACGGGAAGACCCTGGCTGAGCTGGCGAAGCTTCAACATGCCCAACTGGAAGGCCCTCTTTGGCAGCTTTCCACACTTAACAATGGTCAGCAAGCCGTTTCCAGCCTGCCAGCAGGCGTTGAAATCACTGCCCAGTTCGCGGATGGGCGCGTTTCGGGCAGTGCCGGCTGCAACAAATACTTTGCCGATTACACCGTGGATGGAGACCAGTTGACTGTGAGTGGTGTCGGCAGTACCAAGATGTTTTGCGGCGAGCCTAAGGGCGTGATGGATCAGGAAGCTTTGTTCTTGCAGGCTATGGAGAAGGCCGCCCGCTTTGAAATCCGCGAGCAGTCGCTGACGGTTTTTGATGTGGAGGGGGGCGTGCTATTGCAATTTGTGGTGGCAGGTGATGCGCCTTAACGTCCGGTTGTCGGTTTTCGCTGAAAGCGCCGAAGGAAACCGGAATGGGGGAACCCGCTCAAACCGACCTACAGATTGACGGCTGCCAGCTTCTTAATGTTACCCTTGACAGCCCGTCTATTTAACAGATAATAGGGGCATCTGAACATTGAACAGCTTTGACGGAGGAAAGTAGGCTGGCGAAAGCCGCCAGAGAGATGGGCGCAAAGGCTGCAACGCCCATCCGGTGGAAACCGGTCGAAGTTCCCTCCCGAGCCGTCCAGGGGAACATCCCCCAGCGGGATCTGTAGTCTGGACCGCGCGCCCGGCGTTATCGGGGCAGCCAATCGCCGCTCAAAGCGAGCGAGCCGTTGGATGAAGCGGGTCGGAGAGTGCCTCCGGCCAATTTGGGTGGTACCGCGGGTTTTCAACTCCCGTCCCAGTTGGGACGGGAGTTTTTTTGCGCCTAACCAACCGCAAGGTTGATTTACAGAAGGAGAACGTTATGGATGAATTAAAAGAGCTCGAAATCACCCGCCAACAGGGGCTGGAAGCCCTGGCGGGCGTGCAGGATGAGGCCGCGCTGGAAGCCTGGCGCATTGCCCACCTGGGCCGCAGCGCCCCGGTGATGCAGGCTTTCAGCCGCCTGGGCCAGGCCCCCAAAGAGTTGCGCCCGCAGCTTGGCCAGGCGGCCAACCAGGTGAAACAAGCCCTGGAAGGGGCTTTTGCCGAGAGGACTGCCGCCATCCGTGAAGCCGCCCTGGCCCGCTCGCTGGAAAACGAACAACTGGACGTGACCCTGCCCGGTCGCCGCCCCACCCGCGGGCGGTTGCACCCCGCCACGCTGAACCTGCGCCGCATCCAGGCCATTCTGGCCGACATGGGCTTCCAGGTGTACACCTCGCGCGAGGTGGAGTTAGATGAGTATAACTTCCAGTTACTCAACATCCCGCCTTCTCACCCGGCCCGCGAGATGCAGGACACCTTCTACGTCGAGTCGCCCCAAAACGATGGCGATTACTCGGTGGTCTTGCGCACGCACACCTCCCCCGGCCAGATTCGCGCCATGCGCGAGT
>JAFGLU010000077.1 GCA_016927865.1 Anaerolineaceae bacterium | reverse complement strand
GCCAGCGCATCGATCTGTACATCCGCGTCACGAGCCGCGCCCAGCGCCTGCGTAATCCGGCGAATATCTTTCAACCACACTTCCGCCTTGCGCTTGGGCAGGCAGCCCACAAACAAAGGCAAAGCCGCTCGCAGCCGGCGGCTGGCCACGCGCATGCGGTGAATATACTCAATATCCGCGCTGCCACTGCGCACGCCCTCTTGCTCTTTCTCCAAAGCCGCCAAATGTTTCAGCAATACACCCGCGCCATAGACGCAGAGCCCCTCATTCCGCTGGTTTTTCATCTTTGTCCTCCGGCCCCCGGGTTGATCTAGGAGTAATGTACTCTAGATTGTAACTTGAATTGCCGAATTTAAGGTGTTTATGGGGGCGAAGTTCCCATAAACATCTCAAATTCGGACTTCTTACACCTGTGACTGAGTAGTAAAAAATTCCCCCGCTGAAGCGGGGGAACCAGTATCAAAGCTGCCCTATTCTATATCTTCCAGGTCGTCGGTGTCCATTTCAAACAACTCGCCCGTTGCAATGAAGACCGTGCGCTCGCAGATGTTGGTCACCCGGTCGGCAGCACGCTCAAAGTTATGGATCACCCAGATGAGCAGGTTGACGTGGTCAATCATCTCCGGGCGGGCAATCATCTGTTCCACCAACATGCGGTACGTCTGGTTATACAGCGCATCCACCAGTTCGTCTTCTTCCGGAATGGCATGCGCCAGGGTAGCATCCTCGGCGACAAATGCGCTCAGCGAGCGATGCAGCATCCCCACGGCCAGTTCCGCCATGCGCGAAATTTCGCGCATAGGCACCTGAATATCAGAATCACCCAACTGCATGACCACTTTGGCGTTGCCTTTGGCGTAATCACCCATCCGCTCCAACTCGATATTCACTTCCAGAATGGCCGCCAGCAAGCGCAAATCGTGCGCCATGGGCTGCTGCGTGGCGATCAGGATGAGGATCGCATTTTCAAGCGCATAGCGTTTTTCGTTGATGGCAAGATCATCGCGGATAATTTTCTGCGCCGCGGCAACATCTCGCTGTCTCAGTGCTTCCACCGAACGCAGCAAAGCCTGTTCAACCATGCTGCCGAGCAGAAGAACTTCATCTTGAAGCTGGCGAATCTGGCGGTCTAACGTTTCTCGAGGCATAAATAACCCTTTCCGGAGGTATCTGAGAACTATCCAAAACGCCCGGTGATGTAATCTTCGGTGCGTTTATCCCGGGGGTTGGTAAAAATCTGATTCGTCTCTCCATATTCTACCATTATCCCCGCCCGATCTTCATCCATTGTAAAAAATGCGGTGTGATCCGACGCGCGCGCGGCTTGCTGCATGTTGTGGGTCACAATGATGATCGTATATTGCTCTGACAGCTCGCGCATCAGATCTTCAATCTTCAAAGTGGCAATCGGGTCCAGCGCCGAACAGGGCTCGTCCATCAAAATGATCTCGGGTTTCACCGCCAGCGCGCGTGCAATGCACAGGCGCTGCTGCTGCCCGCCCGAAAGCGACAGGCCGCTCTTGCGCAAATCATCCTTCACCTCGTCCCACAGCGCTGCCTGCCGCAGAGTCTGCTCCACCAGGTCATCCATATTCTCTTTGAAGCCGTTGATGCGCGCTCCCCAAGCCACATTGTCATAGATGCTCTTAGGAAAAGGGTTAGGCTTTTGAAAAACCATGCCAATGCGCTGCCGCACCATCACCGGGTCGACATCTGTCGCGTAAATGTTCTGCCCGTGGAACAGCACCTCCCCTTCCATGTGGAAAGAAGGCACAAAATCATTCATGCGGTTAAAAGAGCGCAGCACAGTGCTCTTGCCGCAGCCCGAAGGCCCAATGATGGCAGTGATTTTCTGCGGGATCACCTGCAAATCCACGTCCTTTACGGCCCGGAAATGGCCGTAAAACAGGTGCATATCCCGGGTTTCAATGGCTAAATGCTGTTTTTCTAAAGTTTCGGTCATGGAGCGCGCCTCGTCAAACGGTTGCGTGTCAAAATGGCCACGGCGTTCAAGCTTAATAATACCACCAGAAGGACAATAATCGCCGCGGCGGCAATGTTCCGAAATTCCGCCTGCGGCCTCGAAGTCCAATTATAAATCTGGATGGGTAAAGCCGTGAAGTAGGAAAAAATACCCTGGGGGTCCTTATTGATCAGGCTGGAAGCTCCCACCAGGATCAAGGGGGCCGTCTCGCCGATGGCCCTTGAAACGGCCAGGATGGTGCCGGTCAAGATGCCGGGGAATGCCGAGGGCAGGACGTGATGCCAGATGGTCTGCCACTGGGTTGCGCCCAGCCCGTAGCTGGCCTGGCGCAGCGAGTTGGGCACCGCGCGGACGGCCTCTTGGGCGTTGATGATCAAAATCGGCAGCACCAGCAAGCCCATCGTCAACCCTGCCGCGAGGACGGTGCGCCCGGTTTCAACCCCTTCCACTCCAAAGGCCTTGCCGCTGGTCAAGGCAGAAAGCGTGCGCACAAAGATGGCCAGGCCCAAAATGCCGTAGACGATCGATGGAACCCCCGCCAGGTTGTCGATGTTGGTCTGGATGACACGGTTGACCCATGAGCGGCTGGCATACTCTTCCAGATAAATCGCGGCCCCCACCCCAATCGGGAAGGCGAAGGCTACCGTAATCACAATGATCCACAGTGAGCCGAACAAAGCTGTGCGCACACCCGCCAGTTGGGGCGTGGTGCTCATCGAATTGGTCAAAAAGCGCTGGTTCAACCAGGAATAAAAATAAATGGTGGCGTCCGGATGCTTTTGGGCTACCTCGGCTTCGATCTCTGCTCGCTTGAACAGCGAATCGAATAACGGGTAGCTCTCCTCAACGGTTGGCTTGACCACCTCGGCAATCACCAGCTCGTATACCTCCCCAGCAGGGATTTCATCCAGGGTGAACCCACCGTTGCGTTGGATGGTTCGCAACCGGTTGACGCTCACCTTTTTATCCAAAATAGCCAGCAGTTCGTCCTTCTCCAAGTCTTCCAAAGGGCGATCTGCCAGTGTAGTCCGGTCTACCTTATCCACCACCGCCACCAGCCCAAACACGTCATCCAAAATGGTGATGACCAGCACCGCCAGGGCCAACAGGCCAATCGCAGTCGAAAGGAAGAAAATCGCCTTCCAAACCCCGCCTACGCGGTGCCGCATCGCTAGATTGCTCTTGGGGGTAGAAAAATATCCGCTCATTCATACACCTCGCGGAAACGCGCCACCAGGCGTCGGCTGATGACATTCAAAAGCAGCGTAGAAGTGAATAACAATAAACCAATCGCAAAAATGCTGTTGTAATCCGGCGTATCATAAGATACATCGCCACCGCTGATGCGGGCGATATAGCCGGTCATCGTTTCCGCTGCCTGAAAAGGATCAAAGGTGAAATTGGGTCCAGAACCCGCCGCCAGGGCCACAATCATCGTTTCGCCCACCGCGCGAGATACCCCCAGGATGAAAGCGGCAATGATACCGGAAAGCGCTGCCGGAACCACCACCTGCACGGCAGTTTCAAGGCGGGTGGCGCCCAGCCCGTAGGCCGCCTCACGCAGCGAGCGCGGCACGGCGCTCAGCGCGTCCTCGCTCATCGAGCACACCAGCGGCAGGATCATGATACCCATCACCAACCCCGCCGAGAGTGTGTTGTAGACCTGCACCTGCTCGCCAAAAATTGCGCGCAGCAACGGCGTCATGGTGGTCAGCGCAAAAAACCCATAAACAACCGTAGGCACCCCCGCCAGCACTTCTAGCACCGGCTTGAGAATGCTTCGCGCACGCGGCGTGGCATACTCGCTCAAATAAATGGCGGCTCCCAGGCCCAAGGGTAGCGCCACCAGCATGGCGAAGAGTGTGGTCATCAAGGTCGCATTAATTAGCGACAGCACCCCAAACTTACCAATCGTAGGCTGCCACTCAGTCTTTGTCAAGAATTCAACCAGCGTCACCCCCGGCATCTGGAAGAACAACAGCGATTCCTTACCCAGCTCGAACACAATCCCTATTGTGGTGAAAATGGAGACCGCGCCGCAGAAGAACAAAAAACCCTGGATGAACGTTTCACCCAGTCGGGGGCGTTTGCGCAATTTATGAATGACGAGTTGTTCTGCACTTTCCATTCGAATGACCTGTTGTTTCACGATCTGATTTTCCATTTCGCGGATCTTCCCTCCGGCGACACTTTCCCCTTCTCCCCAACAACCGGGCAGAGAAGGGGAAAGCTGCAAGCTCAACCAGCGCAGCCGGACTGAAGGAGCAGTCCGGCTGCGCGAATTTTTACCTACCGAACGGCTTCAATCCACAATTGTTTCGACTCGTTCAGCGTGTTGTAGCTGGCGGGGAAGTACCCTACCTCGGTAATCACCGCGTTGACATTGTCAAGGTAGAAGCGCACGAACGCAGCCACCTGGGGTTTCGACCTGAGGATTTCAGCATCCGAGTAGATGAACAGCGGGCGAGCCAGGGCGTAGGAGCCATCTTCGGCAGTCTTCTGCGAAGGGGTCACCCCATCTACCGTGAGCATGCCCAGGCGGTCGGATTCTTCCTGATAGTAGGCGAAGCCGAAATACCCGATGGCAAATTTGTTGCCTTCCACACCCTGCACCAGCACATTGTCGTCTTCCGACTGGTTCAGGTTCTTGGCTTCCAGGGCCAGGGCCTTGGCATCGTCCAGCTCATCAATGTCATTCGGTTTCTGGATCACTTCTTCCACGAAGAAGTCAAAGGTGCCACTGTCGGTACCGGGGGTGTAGCGCAGAACCGGCTCGGCGGGCCAGGAGGGGTCCACATCCGACCAAAGCTCGGCGGAGGTGAACAACTGCTGGAGCTGCTCG
>JAFGLU010000076.1 GCA_016927865.1 Anaerolineaceae bacterium | reverse complement strand
TAAAGTACGGAACTTATTTTTACACTACTCCTTAGGGTTTAGATTTGTTACAACCAACATCCCTCCAATCCCAAATTTTAGCGATACAATAGGGGCTGTTAATTCCTGCACAACCGAAGGTCATCTATGCCGCCGTATATACACGATTTCGCCTTTACCGAAGAAGACAACAGCCAGGTGCGAGGACGACTCGAACTGGAGCAGCCGCTTCCCTACCAGATCAACAACCAGGGGAGCGGTTTTTATCGCCCCGGCCGGCTCATCCTCGAAGGCTACTCCAGTCTGGAGGTTATCCTCTACCACAACCCCGCCACCGAAGCCTTCATGTATTTGCGCAACGTTCACCCCGCGCAAAACCTATGCGAAATCATCGGCATGACCCCGCCCGCCGGGCCGTGCAGCCTGCCCGGGCAGTTGTGCCTGGGCGCCGAGCGCGCCAAACTGATCGAGCAAGCCATGATCGCCATCTTCCACTCGCCCGAAATGCGCCGAACCCTGGCCCCTTATGGTCAGCAGAACCTGGCGGTGTTCCCCATCGCCCGCGAAGGCCTCAAATACCAGGTCGCCGAGGCCATCTATAACAACTTCGGCTTCTTCTGCGACGAGATCGTCCTCGACGCCCACCACGTCTTCGACAGCTCCGTCCCGGTCTACAACCGCAAGGTCGAAATGACCATCTTCAAAGATAAAGACCTGGACGCCATCCAGCGCGACCACATCCATGTAGCCGTCCTGGCCGACAGCATTGCCAGCGGACTGGTGATGAAGGAAACTATCAAGCACGTCAAAAAGCGTTTTGCCCACATCCAGCGCATCGAGGTCATCGCCCCGTTGGCCACCATCCGCGGCCTGAGCCGCATTGCCCGCGACGAAACCCCCGTTGACATTCCCGTGCGCCTGCACTGCTTTGAAACTCTGCTCAACGCGCTGCCCCCCGATTACTATTACTCCGCTCACTTCGACATCCCCGAGCTGCACATCCGCCCCGAACTGGAAGAAGCCTACCGCCGCTGGTGGGGCGCTGACGCGCAGGGCACTATGGTGGCTGATACGGCCTGCGCCGGTTACGGCTGGAGCGAAGTGTTCTATTCGCCCCGCAAGCAAATCCAAATGATCAACAGCCAGTTGCAAACACGCCACAACTTGTCCATCACCGACATCATCCGGCGCAATCTGGCGGAATGACCATGATTCCAACTACCCAGGCAGAGGTAAGAAAGCACATCAAATTTGGAAGTTTTTCTCAACCTCTGTGAGTAGATACCCTTTTTTTACAGGAGCCCCTCATGCGAATCACCACCTGGAACGTCAACGGCTTGCGCGCAGTGCTCGGCAAGGGCATGTTGGATAGCATCCAGCCGCTCAACGCGGACGTGCTTTGCCTGCAGGAGATCAAAGCGCGCCCCGAGCAGCTCGATAAAAACCACCTCGAAGCCATCGCGGCCGCCTACCCCTCCCTCGCCTGGAACCCCGCCCAGCGCCCCGGCTACAGCGGCACCGCCACATGGGCTAAAACCGCCCCAGATTCCATCACCCACGGCCTGGGCGCGCCGGAATATGACGATGAAGGCCGGGTAATCGTTCACCGCTACGGCGATATTCACCTCTATAATATCTACTTTCCCAACGGCGGGCGCAGCCTGGAGCGCGTGCCTTACAAGCTCGATTTTTACGCCTATCTGCTCGAGCAGTGCGATCAGCTCCACGCCCAGGGGAAACAGATCATCATCTGCGGCGATTTCAACACCTCGCACCAGGAGATCGACCTGGCCAACCCCAAAAGCAACGTCAAGAACACCGGCTTCATGCCCGAAGAACGCGCCTGGATCGACCGCTACCTGGAGCACGGCTTTGTGGACGCCTTCCGCGCCCTCTACCCCGAAAAAGTCGAGTACACCTGGTGGACCTTCATCACCAACGCCCGCGCCCGCAACGTGGGCTGGCGGCTCGATTACTTCCTCGTCTCGCCTTCCCTCATGCCCCGTGTCGAAGACGTCATCCACCACAACGAGGTCATGGGCTCCGACCACTGCCCCGTGACCCTTGTGTTGAAAGATTAACAAAAACTGGAGACCCTAAAGGTTTCCAAAACCTTTAGGGTCTTTCTTTTCGTGCTCCTCGGCTGCGGAACCACAACCAGGCGGTTTGCATCACACTCGCCAGCACCGAGGATGCTACCGCAACATATACCCCGCTCACGTTAGGCAGCGCCCCGCCCGCCATCAGCGCCACCACGTACACCCCCAGGTAAATTGCCATTCCCTCCGTCACCGGGCGCGATTTGCGGCTGCTGAGAATCGAACCCGCGAACCAGCTATTCAACGGGCTGATCAACGCCGTGGGGATCAAGATGATAAAAGCCTTCGCCCCCAACTCCGCCATCGGCACGATCAAGCCGGAGACTTTCGTGAACCACAAATAAGCCAGTGGGGTCAAACCCAACAGCATCATCAAAACAAATTGCACCGCCATGACAATGCCCATGAAGCGCTGCAAGGCCGCCTTTGCCCCGGGCCGGTCCAGCAGGGCAATCACCACCTCGTGCAAGGCCGCCCCGGGCGTGACGATCAAGAAGGACAAACTAGAGATCACCGGCCAGATGGCTAGCGTCATCAAAGGGTCGGGCAGGCGCGAAAGGGCCGCGCTGCCAATCGGGCGAATCAACTGGTTGAGCAGCGGTGTGATGCCCAGCGGAATGAAAAACAGGATCATCTGCTTCAAGCCAATCGGCGGCTCCACCGGCGGCGCCCGGCGTAGCTCGTAGCGCAGCACCGGCCTCACCCGCAGCCCCACATACACCGCATCGGTAATCACTCCAAACACCATCATCAGCGTTGCCAGCACCGTGCCGGGGATGGAGCCGATGAGAAGTCCCGCCGTCAGCACCGCTGCGTCCATCACAAAGCGCAGCAGCGTGCCAACCGTCACCGCTCGGGAATGCTCAAAGCGGATCAACACGCCCTGGTGAAAGCGCCGGTAAGCCACGGCAAACGACCACGGCAGCCCCACGAACATGCCCAGGCGGGCCGGTTCAATCACCTCGGGCGGCGCGCCGATCAGGTCCCGCACCACCACGTCGTACAACGGTGTGAACGCAATCAGCGAGTACAGCAGGGTCAGCCCGCCGCCCAGGTAGAACATGATCTTGCGCCCCTTGACGAACGAATCCCAGTCCCGGCTCATCGTGGTAGACAGCGAGAGCAGGGTCAGGATAGGGGCCTGCAAAATTCCGATCAGCGGAAAGGTCACGCTGCCGTAAGCCGCCAGGTGGATATCGGGGTTCGCCAGCCGCGCCACCACCGCCGCCAGCATGGAGGGCTCGGCAGACATCAAAATCCAGCTCAAGGCCAGCGGCCACCAGGTAGCCGCCACCCTGCGCACCGTGATCTCATTACCGCTAAAAGTTTGCGTCAAATACTAATCCTCGCTGGCGGCTTTACGAGTCTGAATCTTGCGCAAGCGCTCCACGTCAAATTTCTCAGAGCGGTCGAATCGGTAAATGCCGTTTTGTTCCTGGAATACATCCGTCAGTTGGGTGTAGCAATAGCCAAAATGCGCCCAATTATCCAGCAGCGCGTCGCACAAGCCCTGGAAGCGCTCGTAAAACTCGTCCAGGCTCTGCGGGCGGTTGCCATAGCCCCAACTGTCCTCGCCCGGTTTCGCATCCGGGTTCCACCAAATCCCGCCAAACTCGCTGACGAAATAAGGCTGCCCGCTGTACGGCACCGACATGGGCACGCTGTCCACTCCGGTCATGTTGACAAACGGCTTGCCCAGCATGGCCTCGTCATGGGTAGCCTTGAACTTAACCGGGTCCTGCTCGTAATCGTGGCTATCGTAGACATCCGTCTCTGCCACGCGATGAGCGTAACCGGAAGCGTCCAGCACCGGGCGGGTGGTATCCAACACTTTGGCCGCCAGGAACATCCCCCGGGTGACCGTGTCCAGCGTGCTCAGCCGGTCGGTAATAGCCTGCCAGGTCTCATTCAGCCCACACCAGCCCACAATAGCCGGGTGCGAATAATCACGTTGGATGGCCTCCAGCCACTCGGTGATATAGCTGGAGGTAGGCTGCTGGTGATCTTCAGCCGGGCCAAAGCCCGCGCAGCCCCAATCGGGGAACTCGCCCCACACCATATAGCCCAGGCGGTCGGCATGGTAGAGGAAGCGCTCTTCAAACACCTTCTGGTGCAGGCGCGCCCCGTTGAACCCCGCCGCCATCGACAATTCAATATCTTTGACCAGAGCCTCGTCGCTAGGCGCAGTCAGGATGCCGTCGGGATAAAAGCCTTGATCCAACACCAGCCGTTGGAATACAGCTTGACCGTTAAGCAAAATGCGCTTGCCCTCGATACGCAGCGAGCGCAGCCCGGCATAAGACTCCATCCGGTCGGTCACCTGCCCGGTAGAATTGACCAGTTCCAGGGTCAGGTTATACAGATGCGGGTTGCCCGGCTCCCACAGATGCACCCGGCTGGCTGGAATGGCCAGCTCGAGCGCCGGAACAAAGTCAAGGTCGGCGGGCAGGCTGACTCGCGCCACCTGACCCCGGTTGTCGGCCAACACCGCGCGCACGGTGTACCCCGCCCGGCTGCCGCTGATGGGCAGTTCCAGGTGGAAGCGAGAATTGGCCACGTCCGGCGTGATGCGCGGGCGCAAGAAGTGCGTCTCCGGCACCGGTTCCAGCCACACGGTCTGCCAGATGCCGGTTGTGCGCGTGTACATGCAGCCCACGTTCTCAAAAATGCGCGACTGCTTGCCCGAGGGCATGGCCCGGTCGTGATAATCGCGGGCACGCACCACCAGCGTCACAGACTCACCCGGCTTTGCCACCCCCGATAAATCCGCCGTGAAGGGCGTGAAGCCACCGCGGTGGCGAGCCACTTCCTGCCCGTTGGCCCACACGGAAGTGTCATAATCCACCGCCTGGAAGTGCAGCATCACCTTGCGCTCCGCCCACTCCGCCGGAATTTGCACCTCGCGCCGGTACCACACCGCATCATGAAAGTCCACGTCGCCAATGCCCGAAAGCGTCGACTCGGGCGCAAAGGGCACTTCGATCGTCCCATTCAGTGGGCGCTCGCGCAATCCGCTCTCCAGGCCTTTGTCCTCGGGGTCAAACTCAAACTGCCAGGTTCCGTTCAGGTTCAGCCAGTCGGCGCGAACAAACTGCGGGCGCGGATATTCGGGGCGGGGAATATTGGGAGTCATACAGAGTCCTTTACGAAGTGGAAAAACGAGGATTTGTGAACGTTAATAATTTATTCTTGATTTTAACACAACCCCTCTTTGTAGCGCGGGTATCCTACCCGCGTCTTTTCCGCACAACCGCCTCAACGTGTCGTTTGCCCCAAGCCCTTCACTTCGGCTATACTAAAGACAACCTGCTACTGGAGGTCCGCATGTCCCGACCCACAATTTTCATTACCCGCTTGATCCCCGCGCCGGGATTGAAGCTGCTCGAATCCACCTGCGACGCCGATATCTGGATCGATGAACTGCCCCCTTCGCGCGACGTGCTGCTGGAGCGCGTGCAAGGCGCGGATGGCATCCTCAGCCTGCTCACCGATAAAATCGACGCCGAGATCATGGACGCAGCCGGGCCGCAGCTCAAGGTCATCAGCAACTACGCCGTCGGCTTTGATAACATCGACATCACCACCGCCACCCAGCGCCGCATCGCCGTCGGCAACACGCCCGGCGTGCTCACCGGCGCTACCGCCGATTTCACCTTCACCCTGCTCATGGCCGCTGCCCGCCGCCTGGTGGAAGCCGAGCGCTACGCCCGCGCAGGGCGCTGGAAAACCTGGGGACCTTCCATCCTCTTGGGCATCGATTTAAGCGGCGCCACCCTCGGCCTGATCGGCTTTGGGCGCATTGGCCAGGCCGTTGCCCGCCGCGCCGCCGGGTTCGATATGCGCGTCCTGTTCCACGACCCCACCACCAGCCCGGTGGAAGGCATCAACGCCGAACCGGTTGACCTGGACACACTCTTGCGCGAATCAGACTTCGTCTCGCTGCACGCCCCGCTCACCCCGCAGACTCGCGGCCTGATCAACGCCGGGACGCTGGCGAAGATGAAGCCCGGCGCCATCCTGGTCAACACCGCCCGCGGGGCCATGATCGACCAGCAAGCCCTCTACGAAGCGCTGCAAAGCAGGCATCTCTTCGCCGCCGCTGTCGATGTGACCGACCCCGAGCCGCTGCCCCCCGACCACCCCCTCTACACCCTCGACAACCTCATCATCGCCCCGCACATTGCCAGCGCGGGCATCAAAACCCGCGAGAAAATGTCGGTCATGGCCGCCGAAAATCTACTCGCCGGTCTAAAAGGCGAGCACCTGCCCAACTGCGTCAACCCGCAAGTATATGGGGATTAACCCTGCTTCGTGACAGCTCAGTGGGTGGGGATAGGATGGCTGATCCTCGCCGACTCTTCCGGGCGCAGCCGCACATACGCGTTATCGGAAATTCATCGGCAATGTCCGCCGGTTAATAACGATCCGCCAGCGGCACATACGTCTGCGGCTCCGGGCCGACGTAATGCGCCCCAGGGCGAATGATCTTCTTCTCAGCGCGCTGCTCCAGGATGTGCGCCGCCCAGCCGGTGGTGCGCGACATGGCAAACAGCGGGGTGAACATGCGCGTGGGAATGCCCATCACGCGGTACAAGACCGCCGTGTAGTAATCCACGTTGGGGAACATCTGCTTCTCATTCCACATCACCCGCTCAATCGCTTCGGCAATATCCATTAGCATCGGAATGCCCTCCGCCTCGCATAACTGCCGGGCATATTTCTTCAAAATCTTGGATCGCGGATCAGAGATGCGATATACCGGGTGTCCAAAGCCAAGTACAATCTCCTTATTCGCCAGCATCCGGTGAATGCCTTCTTCTGCCTGACGCGGGTTGCGGAAAGTTTGAATTAACTCCGCCGCCCCTTCATTCGCCCCGCCGTGCTTATACCCGCGCAGCGCCCCAATCGCCCCGGCCATAGCCGAGTACATGTCCGACCCTGTGCCAGCGATCACCCGACCCGTGAACGTGGAAGCATTGAACTCATGCTCGGCATACATCATCAATGAAACGTCCAGGGCTCTGGTGAACAACTCAGAAGGCTTGCGCCCTTCCAGCAAATGCAGGAAGTGCCCCGCCATAGATTCCTCGTCGGTTTCCACGTCAATGCGCCGCCCATTGCGGGCATAATGGTACCAATACAGCAGCATGGAGGGCAGCGAAGCCACCAGCCGGTCGGCAATATTGCGCGCCTCCCCCACGTTCTGATCGTCTCGCTCCGGCAGCACCGTTCCCAGGATCGACACGCCCGTGCGCAGCACATCCATCGGCTGCGCCGAGGCAGGAATCTGCTCCAAAACGGCCTTCACCGGCGCAGGCAGTCCGCGCATCGTGCGCAGTTTCTCTTTGTAGCGGCTTAACAAGTAATGGTTGGGCAGATCCTCATAGATCAGCAGAAAGGCCACCTCCTCGAAGGTAGACTGCTCGGCCAAATCGACCACGTCGTACCCGCGGAAATGCAGGTCCGACCCCGTCCAACCGACCTTGCTAATGGCGGTCTCGCCAGCCTCAATTCCAGAAAGTGCCACCGATTTCTTCTGCGGCACCGCATCCTTGACGGCTTCATCTGCTTGACTCATTACTCGCTCCTTGTGATTACTTTGCACTCCTCAAACCTTATCGCCCGCTGCCGGGCAAAATTTTTTACCTTATAGATATTTTACACATATTTCATATTCGGTTCACCACCCGAAGGAATGATTGCCGGGTGAAAAAGAAGCCGTTAGCCGTTAGCCGTTAGCCGTTAGCCGTTAGCCGTTAGCCGTTAGCCGTTAGCCGTTAGCCGTTAGCCGTTAGCCGTTAGC
>JAFGLU010000075.1 GCA_016927865.1 Anaerolineaceae bacterium | reverse complement strand
TGCTTTTTCCGTCCACTTTTCCACAGCCTTCCTTACCAAGCCTGCGGAACACCTGCACTTTTACAGAAAGAACCTTGCACAATCGATTCCGGAGCGAACATTCATCCGAAATAAGTCTCGAAGACTGCTCTAAAACTCAAGATGCTTTGCATCAAGCGTTAAGCAATTTGAAGAGCAAAGAAACGATCGGTTTTAGTCACCATGCCCGGATGTACGATGTAATTTGGGACGCCTTATGGGATATAACCGGTCCCAACAATTACTCCCACAGCAACTTTGATGAGAGTATCCGCGCCGGCCTTCAAGAACTGTCCGGTCCCTTTTGCGGCCCTGACCAGCACATCCTTTTCCTTCTGTTTCAGCAACCCATCCCAGCCTTCCGCCTGCAGCCAAGCGCCGAGGTCGTCCTTGCGCCTCAGAGCCTGGATGAGTTCTTCGGCCAGCCACCAGAGCATAACCTGTGCCCGGATACCCCACTGGCTCGGGAGGGCAGGACTAGGGGAGATATAACCGCGCGTTTCCAAGTAACGGATTTCGGGAGCATAATCGGGTAGACTATTAGTGAGTACGACGAGATCGAACTGCCGCTCTCCAAGTAAACGGGGGACATTGTCGAGAGCAATTATCGTAAAGGCTTTTTTGGTTTCAGGAGGCCAAAGCCGCCAGGCATCCCGCAGAGTCGCAGCGGCTTGATGAAAGAGATATTTACCCGTTCCTGTATAGCGCAATGCGGCATTCTTTTCGCCATCTTCATAAGCTGCCCACAACGCTGATGCTGCCGCCTGAAGCAGGAAGGGATGCCCGCCGGCAATGCTCAGAAGAAAGTCTCGGTCTTTTCTGGTGAAGTGTTCGTTCCCGCATCCTAGGAGTTCCAGGGCATCCTTTTCCTTGAACGCTCCCAGGTTAATCTCCTGCAGGAAATTGAAATAGGGGGATCCCATGTGGCTGAACTCTTGGGTGTGCCGGTTGAGATCGGCCAGACTTTGCCGTGCCGAAATGACCAATGAAAGAGATGTGAACCGTGAGGCCAGCGACCGCAGCCCGCCGTAGAACTCAGCCTGGTTGAGAACCGGATGGAGTAGGATTGTGTCGAATTCGTCTAGGAGGAGTACCAAGCGCCAGCCGGATGCTTGCAGCTGGGAAAACAATCGCTCCAGAACAAAGTTTCCAAACCTCTCCAGGCGACAGGTTTGGTAAGCGGGCTGGATGTCTATTTCCTTCTTGACGAGTTCTGCAATGGGAGCCAACGTAAATTCCCAGAAATGGGCTGCATCGAAACGGCTCCCCAAGATTTGTGCGTCCAAGTACTGAAAACGCAGCCGGGACCACTCCTCACCATACAGGGCATCGCCAGTTTCGGCCGCACTCAAATAGTTAAGCAGGGATGTTTTTCCGCTGCGTGCCTCGCCTATAATGGCAGCCGACTGCCCGTCATTTTTAATCCAGTTGGCCAGACGACGCAACTCGCTTTTCCGATCAATCAAACCATTTGATGACACTGCACCACCCACGTAGAACGGATCTTTCATCAACACATCCATCAGCATCTCCATAGAAAGGGCTCTCTCAATTAGAGGAGGCAGTTCAACAGCTGGAACGCGCTCAAAGGCCGCAACTGAGGCGTAGCTGCGTCGAATTCCGGGCAGCCTTCATGAATGCCAATAACTTATTCGGGAAAGAAGTCAACTTTTCCCACGATCAGGGAGCATCCATGATTTTACTCAAGCCATATCTCCGAAGAAAAACCGCTTGTAGAAAACAGGAAATTCATAATTAAGGCGAGCGTGAGCAACGGAACCCAACATTATCACTGGGCAGATCAGGCGAGAGCAAGGAGCGATTTGTGACTCGCAGACCGTATGCATCACCGCTCCAAGAGCCCCCGCGCAATCCGCGGGAAAAGCCAGACGCTGGTCCTTCGGGGTTTCGAACGTTTTCCGGCAGAGTAGCATAATAATCGCTATCGTGCCAATCGGCCACCCATTCCCAGACGTTGCCGGCCATATCATACAAACCATAATTATTGGGAGCGAAACTCATAACAGGAACCATATCACTATCACAATTAACGTATTGTGCCCCGTTGCCTGCCCCGAAAGTACAAGTAGGTGCCTCGTTCCCCCACGGATAGATATCGGTTCGTCCTCCGCGAGCAGCCCGCTCCCACTCCGCTTCGGTGGGCAGGCGCACTGTGTATATTTCATCGCCAACCCACGTACAGTATGTGTTCGCATTATTCCAATTTACATAAACCACCGGGTGATTGTCAAAGTGTAGATCTCCGTAGAAAGATCCGCCAGGTTCTGAACAGGCCCCGGCCTGAACACACTTTTCATACATGACATTGGTCACTTCGCTCTGGTCCATCCAGAAAGAATCAAGATTAACGGTGTGCACCGGCTCCTCATCACTCTCGCCATTATTACTCCCCATCCGGAATTCCCCAGCGGGGATGTAAACCATCACCATCCCATCTGCTGGGCGGGTCCAGGTCGAGCCGGCTTGCGGGAGTGGAGTCGAAGTGGCTGTTGGGGTACTGGTTGCCGTAAGTGTATTTGTTGGAGTGTGTGTTGGGGTGGGAGTGAAGGTGGCCGTTGGAGTATTGGTGGCCGTGGGCGTGGCAAGTTCTTTGAACGGGCCAAATCCTTGAGCACCAAGGGTGACCAACCGTACCCCAGTCCCGCACGCGACCATCAGTAGAAGAACGAAGACCGCCCCACCCAAGAAAGCCCAGGTCTGCGGACTGCGCAAACGTGCCTTCCAGCGCGGTGTCCGCATCGCTCGCTGCCGCACGGCATCGGCTAGCAGGTCGGCCACGTATTCGCCATCGTAATGAAATCCCGGGCGCGTGCAAACCGCTGCCTGGAAATTTCCAACCGCCCTATCCCAATCGCCACGCTGAAAAGCCTGGCGGCCTTCGATGAAGCGCAGGGTGAGTTCTTTGTCTTCCTCAGCCAACTTGCGGATGGCATCCAGTTTTTTACGCGCTTCAGGCTGGTGCGGGTCAATCTCGATAATCTTCTCATACAGTACCTGGCGGCTCTTGTCGTCCGTCGCTTTATTCGCCATCAGTAGGTAAATCTGCACCAACCGCGGCCGGGCTGCCTGCGGGGCAAACCCGTACAGGTTTTCTAGAACTTCCACGCCCTGTTCCAGATTGTCATCGGCGATCAGGATCTCCGCCAGCAGTTCATTGGCGCGCACATGGTTGGGATTGACCGAAATGGCCTGCCGCAAAAGCGCCTCGGTCTTGGAAAAATCCTTACTGCGATAAAAACCTTCAGCCGATTGAAACAGGCTTTCGGCCAGCGGTTTGATGCGGTCCAGTTCTTCCTGGATCCGGTTCAAGGGGCGGTGGGCGATAATCCAGCGCCGCAGTAACTCGACCCGGAAACAGTAACCGCCATCGGCAGGTTCGATCAGGTCCCAATCCTGCAGATCCTGGGGGGCGTTTTTGAACTCGCGGATCAGGATGCGTACGCCGCTCTCCCGCAGAAGCTGGTCCAGCCGCGCCTCATCCACCGCGTCCGCCCCTGCCTGGGCTAAGGCCGAGATCACCACACGCTCGGCTGGCCCGAGTCCGTCCCACAGCCATTCGAATGTGTGGCGGCTAGCCTCCAGAGCTGCTGGAACGGCCGCTTCCACCTGATTCGCTATGACTGGCCCCTGTGGATCCCCCTCCTCGTAGGTCGCTTCCCAGACCTGGTAACACAGCGCCTGGGTCAGGTAGGGATGGCCGTGCGTCAG
>JAFGLU010000074.1 GCA_016927865.1 Anaerolineaceae bacterium | reverse complement strand
TCGTATTAGCGTTTAGCGCGCTGGCCTGCCGCATGAGCCCTCTGCCTGATTTTGACAGAGACTCTGACCCCACCCCGCTGTCTCCTGCCGTGCAGGTTCCGCTGGTTCCCCAGGCGCCCATCGATGGCTCCGTTCCCGATCTGGCTGAGCAGGAAACGCTCCTGGTCAGCCTATATGATCGGGTGAACCCTGGCGTGGTCGCCATTGAGATCGCTTCTGAGCTGGGCGGCGCCTCGGGCACCGGTTTTGTCTATGATCAATTGGGTCACATCATCACCAACTTCCACGTGGTGGAAGGCGCCACCGATTTGGAAGTGGACTTTCCTTCTGGTTTGAAGGTTCGCGGCGAGGTGATTGGCACAGACCCGGACTCGGACATTGCCGTGGTGAAAGTGGATGTGGACCCGCAGTACCTTGTGCCGCTCCCTTTGGGCAGCGGCGAGGATGTGCGCATTGGACAGACAGTAATCGCCATCGGTAACCCCTTTGGACTGACCGGCACCATGACCACCGGCATCGTCTCGGCCAAGGGGCGCACGCTGGATTCGATGCGCTCTACGCCCGACGGCGGAGTTTTTTCGGCGGGGGCAGTCATCCAGACAGATGCCGCCATCAATCCGGGCAATAGCGGCGGCCCGCTGCTCAACCTCAACGGCGAAGTCATTGGCATAAACCGGGCCATTGCCACCGAATCTTCTACCGCAATGGGCGAGCCCGCCAACAGCGGCGTTGGGTTTGCCGTCAATGTCGATATCGTCAAGCGGGTAGTGCCGGAATTGATCCGGGCTGGCAAGTATGATTATCCCTACTTGGGCGTGACCAGCCGTGAAGATATTAGCTTGCTAGAGCAGGAGTCTCTGGGCCTGCCGCAATCCACGGGGGCATATATTATCAGTGTGCGGCCCAACAGCCCGGCCGAAGAAGCCGGATTACGCGGGGGCTCTACCGATTCGGGAATTACGGGCTTGCCCGCGGGCGGTGACTTGATCATCGCCATCGATGGACAGCCAGTGAGAGTGTTTGGCGACCTGCTCACCTATTTGATGGTCAACAAAGGCCCCGGTGATCAGGTGGTCATGACGATATTGCGCGATGGAGAACAAAAGGAGGTGACCGTCACATTGGCGAAGCGCCCATAAAGGCGCGGTAACGGATCAACAAGACGACGGGCTGGGGAAAAGGTTCCCCCAGTACTGGCGTCTAATACAACCAGGAGGTTGCCATGTTTGCCGAACATGACTTGCGGGAGCTGGTGGAATTCCGAGCTCAGGCTCCGGTGCTCAGCCTTTATCTGAACACTGACCCAACCCAAGGGAACGCAGATACCCATAAACTGCGCGTGCGCAGCATGCTGAAGGACATCAACCTGCCCCAGGATGTAGAAGCCATCCAGCGCTATTTGGACCATGAATTTAACTGGTCGGGGCGTGGGGTGGCTTTGTTTTCCTGCGCGCAAGAGGGTTTCCTGCGGGTTTTTTCCCTGCCCGTGCCTGTGCGAAATTTACTCCACATCGGCGACCGTCCCAGCGTCAAAATCCTGGCAGATTTGCTGGACAATTATGGAGGCTACGGGGTGATCCTGGTCGACAAACAGGGCGCCCGTGTCTTCCATTTTCATCTTGGTTCATTAGTTGAACAAGAAGGCGTGGTTGGCGAGGAGGTAAAACACACCAAACGCGGCGGCGCGTCTACGGTTCCGGGGCGCATGGGCGGCGTAGCCGGACGCACCCGGGCAATGGAAGAACAAATCGAGCGCAACATGCGCGATTCGGCCGGGTTCGCCGTTCATTTCTTTGAAGATAAGCATATTCGCCGGATCTTGATCGGGGGCACCGACGATAATATAAACCTATTCAGGAATTACCTGCCTAAATCATGGCAAAGCCTGATCGTAGGAACCTTCTCCATACCGATCACTTCGAAGCATACCGAGGTTCTGGAAAAAGCCATGCAAATTGGCATGGAAGCTGAAGCACACATGGAATCCGAACTGCTTGAACGCCTGGAGACCCAGGCAGCCAAGGGCAGCGGCGCCGTGGTAGGCCTGGCAGCAGTCTTAGACGCGGTGAACGAGGGACGCGTGCAGCATCTGGTTTTGGCCGAGGGCTTCCGCAAGGTTGGTTTCCGGCACAAAGAAAACGGAATGCTGGTGATGGCTGCTCCCCAAGGAGATGGGCGCGAGTTGGAGTACCAAAAGGTGTATGATGTGGTCGATCTGGCGGTTGGCGCGGTGATGCGCACCGGCGGCGAGGTGATTGTGGTACATCAGACCGAGGTGATGCAAAAAATCGGTAACATCGGCGCCATGTTGCGCTATTAGCCAAATGTTTCTGTACAAAAGACAGCTCGCGCTTCGCGCGAGCTGTCTTTTGTGGCAATCAATGATCGGCGGAAAAACCGAATTTTAGTGTATGCAGGATGCGAAGCACCCTGCATACACTAAAATTCGGCAACTTTCTTGACCCTCAGCGTAATGACACGATTCTACAGATTTTTCAAATCGCGGTACATCCCCGGAAGTTGCCAGACGCGCACGGCAGCTTCCACCTGGATGCGAAAATTCATCTTTGAGTGGCCCCAACGCCGATCGGCGAAATAAATGGGGGTCTCAATGGACTTGAACCCCAGGCGCGAAGCAACATAATTCATCTCTACTTGAAAGACGTAACCATTGGATTTGATGCGCTCGAGGGGCATGGCTCGCAGCGTGGCGGCTCGCCACAGCTTAAACCCGCCAGTCACATCGCGAATGGACATGCCCAGGATGGTGCGAGCGTAGAAATTTCCCCAGGCTGAAAGCCCCTTACGCCACGCCGGCCAGCGCTCGTCCAACTTGCCTCCTGGAACATAGCGCGAGCCAATAGCAAAGTCGCAATGCTGCAAGGTGTCGATCAGCACGGGAATTTTCTCCACCGGGTGAGAAAAATCAGCGTCCATTTGCATAATAGCTTCAGCGCCTTCTTCCAGGCAGCGTTGAAAGCCCTGGATGTAAGCCGTGCCCAGGCCCAGCTTGCCCGCGCGGTGCATTACACCCACCCTGTCACCGTGCTGGCTGCTCAGTTCTTCAGCCAGGTCTCCGGTGCCGTCGGGGCTGTTATCATCCACCACCAGCAAGCGCAAACCGGGGATTGGAAGCGCAAATAAAGCGGAGACCAGTTTGGGGAGGTTCTCCGCTTCGTTGTAAGTTGGAATAACAATGGTTACATTCACAACTGATGGCCCTTTCTTGGGCGGGATTAATGACAGTAATGTTCCAGGGCCTCTCTCAACTGAGCCGCGTCGGCAAATTTTCCGGCGCTGGGGACCACCTCATTGATGGTTAAAGCCAGGCGGCGGTTGCGGAAAGTTCCCATCTCGCGATCCTGATCTGAGTAGAAGTAGTCGAAAGACTGCTCGAGACGCTTGTTGATGCGATCTTTCAAAGCAGCAGCCTGGGTTGGGCGGGTGATGATCACAAAATCACTATTGGTAATATGCCCAACGAATTCTTCTCCGGTGCCCAGGTCGCGAAGCGCGTCGCGAATCATCAACGACACAGCCCGCAGCAGGTCGTCGGTGGCCACAAAACCGTACACTTCGCGGAAGCGGTCCAGGTTCTTCAGAGAGACCACTTGCATGACCACATCACTACGCTTGAGATTGGCCGCCAGGGTTTCGTCCACCAGGCTGCCTTCGGGCATTTCGGTGACCGGGTTGGTCAGCGAGCCCTGGCGGGAGCGCTGCATGGCGTTACGCACACGTAAGCGTAGTTCTTGAATATCAAAAGGCTTGGTGATATAGTCATCGGCCTGAAGCTCCAAACCGCGCAAGCGGTCACTCCGCTCGCGCTTTTCTGTCAGGAAGATGATCGGAATCTCTTTGGTGCGGCGGTTGCTGCGCAAACGACGCGCAACCTCAAAACCGTCGATATCTGGGAGGCGAATGTCCAAAATCACCAGGCCTGGATTGCTGGTTTGGGCGGCGCGCACGCCGTCCTCGCCCCAGTTCACGGTGAGAACATCATAACCTTGTACGCGGAAATATGCGTTGAGCATATCCGCAATGTCAAGATCATCCTCGACAACCAGAATCGTAGGTTTCGCTTCGTCCACGCGGTTTCCTTTGGGGCAGCCTAAGCGATCGGCTCTTTATAGATGGCAAAGTCGCAGGTCGGGTCGCCCACAGCAATGCAGGCCGTCTCTATCACCCTGAACTCCTTGCCGCCAGAAACCCACTTGAGCCCTTCCTGCAGCAAACCGGTTGCCATGAAGCAGGCCGGCTTATCGGTGTGGCGTCCATGACAGCAGGGGCAGCGGTGAATGGAATACAGGTAGTGGTCATCTTTCTCGGCTACCGTGCTCAGTTGATCACTGGTGGTAGAGAAGATCTTAGCCATGGCGGGGATGCCGATGCGCAGCTTGGCGGGCAGCGGCAGCACCTTGAAAGCCAGATCACCGGCGCCGGCCAGCGCGCCAAAGTTGCGCAGACCTTCCATGAACACAGCGCGCCCAGCGCGCAACGCCAGGCCTCGGCCGCCACGCGGTCCGTACATTTCTTCCAGAGCCCCGTTGAGCGCCGAGAAATCGGCAAAGTCGAATTTGCGATCCAGGTTATCCGACGGGTAGTTGTCGATCAAATAGGCAAGCCCCGCCAGGTTGAGAATGGCATTGAGGCCATTCTTCCCCATCACCTCTTCCAATGCGGTGAGAGCCAGCCGGGCAATCTTATTGGGGTAGTACAGGCCACTCTTTGGGATAGGTTCCATGGTTTTCGTTTCCTGTTAGATCAGTTTCGTCAGATCTTCGGCTGCGCGGCGCATATCGAGGAAAATTAAGCCGAGTTTTGCCTGCTCGCGGGCCAGAGCGGTAAGGACCGCCTCTTCGCCAACGGACATGAGCACAACATAACCCTTTTCGCCTTTGATGTAAACCTGGTCCAAAGAACCGCGTCCCAGCTCGTTGGCAATACGTTCGCCCAGCGAGAGCATGGCGGCAGACATCGCAGAAACGCGGTCTTCCTCAACACCCTGGGGGAGTGCGGAAGCAATCGTTAAGCCGTCCACACTTACGATTGCCGAAGCTTCAATGTCCGGCGAGGATGCTTGCAGCTCGCGGAGACGATCAACCATACTTTGCGTGCGTGACTTGGTCAAGGTGGCACTCCTTTTCGGGGATTCCCGCAGGCCGATCTTTCGCCCCCAAAACATGGGCTCTAGTTTTAACGATGGCCCGCTAAATTAGCATAATAATTGTCTCTTACAAATTTAACACAGGGGCACTTGTGTGTCAAGCTGAGAAGGGTGGGCAACGAGCCGAATACGATGGTTGTAAAGTAATTGTTAGGTAATATAGATCAAGTTATAATCGTAGCCACCGGATTGTCCCGAAAATTTCTAACCGGTGAGTAGAGGTGACCGACCATGAAAAATCGATTGTTTTCAATCATTGCGCTGACAGGGATCATCGCCGCGCTCATTACCGGTTGCACGCCCAAAACACAACAAACTCCGCTGCTCAAGATCGCGGTCATTCCAGTACTGGATACCATGCCCCTGTATGTGGCCCAGCAGGAAGGCCTGTTTGAAAAGAACGGCGTGCAGGTGGAACTGATCCCGGTGGCTTCGGGTCCCGAGCGTGATCAGATCATCGCCGCCGGAGGAGCCGACGGGATGATTAACGAGATCGTCTCGGTCATGTTCTTCAACAAAGAAACCCCCACCGTTCAAGCCGTGCGCTATGCTCGCGCCGCCACCAGCGGCTCGCCCCTCTTCCGCATCCTGGCGGGCAAAGACAGCGGCATCGCTTCAGCAGCGGATTTAAAGGGCGTGCCCATTGGCGTCTCGGACGGCACGGTCATCGCCTATCTGACCGATCGCCTGCTGCAAGCCGAAGGCTTTGCTCCGGGCGAGATTCAAACCGTCTCAGTGCCCAGTATCACCGATCGGGTGGCCCTGTTGGGCAACGGGCAGTTGCAAGCCGCCACGCTGCCCGACCCGCTGGCTTCGCTGCAAATGCAGCAGGGCGCCGTCGACATCCTCGACGACACCAGCCACCCCGAGTACAGCTTCAGCGTATACTCGTTCCGCAAGGCCATCATCAACGACAATCCGCAAGCCGTGAAAGGCTTCCTCAAGGCCATCGAAGAAGCCGTGGCTTTAATCAATGCCAATGGCAACCAGTACCGCCCCTTGATGATTGAGCAGAAACTGCTGCCCCCGCCCCTGGCCGAGAGCTTTGACGTGCCCCAATTCATCACCGCTGGCGTGCCTAGCGAAGCGCAATTTTCCGATGCGCTGGCCTGGGCCCAGGAAAAAGGCTTGCTAACCGTGGACGTCAACTACGCCGATTGTGTCAACGCCAGTCTCTTGCCCTAGCATGCATTCCTTGGGCGCGGCATGATCCAGGTAGAGAGCCTGACCTTCGCTTACGGGCACAGCACCCCCATCTTCTCCGGCTTTGATTGGACCGTCCAATCCGGAGAAGCCTGGGCCGTGTTGGGGCAGTCGGGCTGCGGCAAGAGCACCCTGCTTTCGCTGCTGGCCGGGTTGGCCCAACCCAGCGCAGGGCGCATCCTGGTGGAAGGCAAACCCCTCACCCGCCCACGACCCTACACCGGGCTGATCATCCAGGATTACGGCCTGCTGCCCTGGGCCACCGTGCGCGAAAACGTGGAACTGGGTTTGCGCGTGCGCCGCTTCTACGGGCCGGATGACATTCATACGCCGCTCGAATTCAAGCCTGCACCTGTCGATCCCTGGCTGGAGCGGCTGGGGCTGAGCGAGATCGCCGACCGCTACCCAGGGCGCATTTCAGGCGGCCAGCGCCAGCGCACGGCCATCGCTCGCACGCTGGTCTTGCAGCCCGACCTGCTGCTGATGGACGAGCCCTTCTCATCGCTGGACGCTCCCACCCGCGAAGGGCTGCAAAACCTGATGCTCGAGCTGTGGGCCGAGCAGAAACTGACTCTGGTCATAGTCACCCACACCATTGAAGAAGCTGCCGTTCTGGGACAAAAAATCCTCGTCCTGGGCGAGCGCCCCAACACTCACCCTCTGATCATCGATAACCCCGGCGCTGCCCGGCCCGACTTCCGCTCCACTGACGAATACCTGGTTATGTGCCGCGAGCTGCGCCAAAAGTTGCAGGCCACCCTATGAAACGCCGCGACGTGCTTTTAGCGGTTGTGGGTCTGCTGCTGGTCTGGCAGGTGGCAGCCTGGTTGGTGAATCGGATCATCTTGCCGGGACCAGTTTTAGTGGGCCGGGTGTTCTTCGACGAGTTGATCCGCGGCGAGTTGGTGATCAACTTCCTGGCCAGCCTGGGGCGCGTTGCCGCCGGTACGGCCCTGGCGGTGATGGCTGCCTGGCCCGCCGGACTGATGCTGGGCCAAAGCAAGCGCCTGGACCGCATCTTCGCCCCGGTCATTTACCTGCTCTACCCCATCCCCAAGGTGGTACTCCTGCCGGTGGTGGTGCTGTTCTTCGGCATCGGCGACGCCCCCAAAGTGGTGATGATCTTCTTAATCCTCTTTTTCCAAATCCTGGTGCTGGTGCGCGACCAGGCTGCCACCATCCGCCCTGAGTTGCTCATGAGCGTGCGCAGCCTTGGGGCTGGACGGCGGGCACTGTTCCGCTTTGTCTACCTGCCCGCCAGCCTGCCCGGAATCCTCACGGCCCTGCGCCAGTCGGTGGGCACGGCCGTGGCGGTACTCTATGTGGCCGAGTTGTTTGCCACCCGCCTGGGGTTGGGGTACTATATATATCTACAAGGCAGCACGCTGGTCAATTACCCGGCCATGTATGCCGGGGTGCTGGCCATGAGCTTGCTGGGATTGAGCCTGTACTTCGTGGTCGATTGGTTAGAAAAGCGCTTCTGCCGCTGGCAGCAGCCTTAAGCCCGGACACAGGGGAGGTTGAGATGACACCGGTACTTCGCAAAGCCATTCGCTTACTGGCCCACCCGCTGAGTCTGGCGGCTGCGGTCTTGATCCTGGTCAACGACTTCTTCCTGCGCCCGGTCGCGCCTTCCTGGTGGACGGGCAAACTCAGCGACGTAGGTGCGTTGGTGGTCTGGCCGCTGCTCTTTGCCGCCGCGCTGGCCTTGATCCTGCCACGGTGCTGGAAGCACAGCTCTGCGCTGGCGGGATGGCTGGCCCTGGGCCTCACCCTGGCGGGCTACCTGCTGCTCAAGCTCTCCCCTGCCACCAACACCATCCTGCTGGCTATGAGTGGTCAGCGCCTGCGCGCAGTGGCCGACCCCAGCGACCTGCTCCTGCTGCCCATCTTGCTCCTTCCCGCCTGGCTGTGGTTCCGCAATGAGATTCAATCCGTGCGGCCCCTGCGCCTGCGCTGGGAACCGCTCCTGGTAGCGCTCGTTCTTCTGGTAGGGGTGGCGGATGCCGCTGCGCCCGATTACGGCATCATGTGCTTTACGCAAGAAGACGGGCGCATTTACGGGCAAACGCATTACACCAACTATACCAGCAGCGACGGAGGGCAATCCTGGGTTTACAGCGAGCAATACGCCACCGAACGCTGCGACATGCGCGAGGTGGGCGAGATCCTCGAGTTC
>JAFGLU010000073.1 GCA_016927865.1 Anaerolineaceae bacterium | reverse complement strand
TATTTTTTGGGGTTTGAGCACCTTATTTATAACGGGGTACGTCTTCTTTTTCTACCCTCTCCGATTTTTAGGATAGGTTCTTAGGGTGTTTTTGTACGCCTACCAGCAGGACGAGCCTCCTGCTCTCTGCGCCCCTGCGACGCTTCATTTCTCTGTCATAGTTTTCATCTCTCTGCGTTCCTCCGCGCCCTCTGCGCCTCCGCGGTGATCCCCCCGGTGCTCCTTTTTCCCGCCATAACTCCGGTATAATTCAACCATCTCGTCTTCATCTGTGGAGGTATTTTTGGAAGAACAAGCCCTCAAGAATCTTCTCGAGCAGGTCCGCGCCGGCGAAGTTGACACCGACGCCGCCCTGGCTCGCTTACGCACTTTACCGTTTGAAAGCGTGGGCAACTTCGCCCACCTCGACCAGCACCGCGCCCTGCGCTGCGGCTTTCCCGAAGTGGTCTTTGGTCAGGGCAAAACCCCCGACCAGGTCGTGCAGATCTCTAAACGCCTGGCCGAAAGCAACGACCGTGTCCTGGTCACCCGCGTGTCCGCCGAAATGTACGCCCAGATCGGCAACCGGCTCCCCGAGATGACCTACCACCCACTCCCGCGCGTGCTCATCCTTGACCGCGCCGCCGACCAACCCCGCAAGCCCGGCATCCTGATAGCCAGCGGTGGTACCGCCGACATGCCTGTGGCCGAGGAAGCAGCCCTGACCGCCGAACTGATGGGCAACCAGGTGGAACGCGCCTATGATGTGGGCGTGGCTGGCCTGCACCGCCTGCTCAACCGCCTCGAGCAGCTCCAGTCCGCCCGCGTGGTGGTGGCCGTGGCCGGCATGGAAGGCGCCCTGCCCAGCGTGGTGGGCGGGTTGGTCTCGGCCCCGGTCATCGCCGTCCCCACCAGCGTCGGCTATGGGGCCAGCTTTCAGGGCTTGGCCGCCCTGCTCACCATGCTCAACAGCTGCGCCACCGGCATCTCGGTGGTCAACATCGACAACGGCTTTGGAGCCGGCTACCTTGCCGCCCTCATCAACCGTCTCGGGTAAGAGCTTATAATCCGCGAATGGACGCGAATGATCGCGAATAATTAGAGCATTCATCTATGTCAAACAAGTCTGCTTCTGTTTTCCATTCGCGCCCATTCGCGAAATTCGCGGATAACTTCTTCTCTTAGGAAATTCACTTATGGCTATCTCACCTGAACTAAACCATAAATATCAATCTCTGCTCCACCACCTGCGCGGGCTGGGCTCGGCCCTGGTGGCCTTCTCCGGCGGCGTCGACAGCGGCTTGCTGGCTGCCGTAGCCCACCAGGCCCTCGGCGAGCGCATGCTGGCCGTAACTGTGCGCTCGGTAGTCGAAACCGCCGCCGGAACCGAGGCCGCCACGCGCCTGGCCCAACAGGTCGGCTTTGCCCATCGCATCATCGATTTCGACGATCTGGCCAACCCCAACTTTGTCTCCAACCCGCCCGACCGCTGCTACCATTGCAAACTGGAGCGCCTGGGCGCGCTGGTCAAGATGGCCCAGGCCCAAGGTTACGCCTGCGTGCTCGAAGGCTCCAACGCCGACGATAGCGGTGACTACCGCCCCGGCAAGCGCGCTGTGGCCGAACTGCGCGTGCTCAGCCCCTTGGCCGAGCTGGGCTTCAGCAAAGCCGAAGTGCGCGAACTGTCCCACCACCTGGGCCTGGAGTTGTGGAACCGCCCCAGCGCCCCCTGCCTGGCCACCCGCTTCCCCTACGGCACGCCCGTCAGCGTGGAAGGCCTGGGCCAGATTGCCCGCGGCGAGGAGTTCCTGCAAACCCGCGGCTACGCCCCCGTGCGCGTGCGCCATTACGGCACGTTGGCCCGCCTGGAAGTGGCTCCCGAGCAAATTGCCCGCCTGGCCGCCGAACGAAAAGAGATCGCCGCCTTTTTCCAATCGATAGGATTCACCCATGTGGCAGTCGACCTGGTCGGCTACCGCTCGGGAAGTTTAAACGAGGTGCTAAAACAATGAAGCTTGCATTTTGTGATTGTTTCTCTGGTATCAGCGGAGACATGTTCCTGGCCGCCATGATCGACGCCGGGTTGTCGCCGCAGTTGTTAAACGAGGCACTGGCCCAACTGAAGCTCGAAGAGCATGTGGAAGTGCAGGTCGAGGAAGTCCATAAGGGCGCCATGCGCGCCACCCAGATCACCGTGGTGGCCCCCCACAGCCACCACCACCGCCACCTCTCCGACATCCAGACCATCATCGGCGACAGCCCCCTGCCCGACCCGGTTAAGACCAACGCTCTCAAAACCTTTCAGGTGGTAGCCGAAGCCGAGGCGCGCGTGCACGGCTCGCCCATCGACCATGTTCACTTTCACGAGGTCGGCGCCCTCGATTCCATCGCCGACGTGGTCGGCGCGGCTGTGGGCATGCACGAACTGGGCATCGAGCGCTTGTACGCCTCCGCCCTACCCTACGGCAGCGGTCAGGTGAACAGCGACCACGGCCTCCTGCCCCTGCCTGCCCCCGCCACTCTCGAGATTCTGGCCCGCGGGCACGCCCCCCTGGTAGCCTCCCCGGCTCAATCCGAACTGGTCACCCCCACCGGGGCAGCCATCCTGGTGGCTCACGCCACCTTCGAGCGCCCCGACATGGTTCTCACCCGCGTGGGCGTGGGCGCTGGGCGCAAAGACCTGCCCTGGCCCAACGTACTGCGCCTGATGTTGGGCGAAAGCCCATCTGCCGTCAACCAGCCGGTGGTGCTCATGGAAACCAACATCGACGACATGAACCCCGAGTTCTTCGGCAGCGTCATGAACCGCCTGTTCTCTGCCGGAGCGCTGGACGTATTCATGGCGCCAATTTATATGAAAAAGAACCGCCCCGCTACCTTGCTGGGCGTGGTGGCCCGCCGCAGCGAAGAAGCCGACCTGGCCAAAATCATCCTCAGCGAAACCAGCACCCTGGGCCTGCGCGTCCAGCCCGTATACCGCTACGAAGCCCAGCGCGAGGTGCGCAGCGTGGAAACGCCCTTCGGCAAGCTGACCGTCAAGGTCAAACTGCTGGATGGTCGCGCCGTGCAGGCCCAGCCCGAGTACGACGAGTGCCTGGCCGCAGCCCAGGCCCACAACGTCCCGGTGGGAGAAGTCTACCTGGCAGCCCTCCTGGCCGGGAAAGATGTGCTATAGTTAATTCGTAACTACTCAGCCACGTCCGAGTAGTTTGACAATGGCACATTATATTCAAGCTTATAGTCCCACCCCGCCTGCTGCACGACCCGCTGGCAAAGCGCCCCTAAAATTCTGCCCATGAGCGGGGAGAAGATTTCGCAAAAGTGAGGGGCTTTCAGCCCCTCACTTTTACTGATTTCTTTTCCTCCCCCGGCAAATCACCTCAGTGATTGAGAATCTTAAAGGCCGGGGGAGGGTAGGGTGGGGGTAACATACGAAACCGAAGGTTAAGCTCTTTTTAAAAGGCTATTATCAAAGTAGTAACATTAATTAGATTGACCATCGTCACAGGGAGAACAGGGATGTCCGAATCAATCGATTTCGCCAACAACTATAATGATCTGAGCACAGAGCAAGGTTTCCAGTTCGAGTTCATCTGCAACCGCTGCGGGAACGGCAAGCGCACGGCCTTCAAGCCCTTCAACCTGGGCAAAGTCTCGGGCGTCATGGACACCGCCAGCAACCTGCTGGGCGGCATCTTCAGTTCAGCCGCCAACGTGGCCGGGCAGGTCAGCTCGGCGGCCTATGAGCGCGCGCACGACGCCGCCTTTACCGAGGCGACCATCCAAATGCGCCCCAATTACGTGCAGTGCCCGCGCTGCTCCAGTTGGGTCTGCCGTGACCAGTGCTGGAACAACAAAAAAGGCCTGTGCAAGAGCTGCGCGCCTGACCTGGGCGTCGAAATGGCTGCCGCGCAAGCCTCCAAGTCGGTCGAGGAGGTATGGGCTCACGCCGTGATGGCCGAAGACGACAAAAAGCTGGGCGAAGAGAACTGGCGGGGCGGCGTGCGCGCCACCTGTCCGGAATGTGGCAAACCCCTGGCGGCCAACGTCAAATTCTGCCCCGAATGCGGCGCCAAGATCCAGCAGGTGGTGCACTGCACCGAGTGCGGGGCCAAGCTGCCTCCCGGCGCCAAATTCTGCGGCGAGTGCGGCCACAAAGCCGGCGGTTAGAATAAATATAAGGTGAATGCGGGTGCTTAGCACCCGCATTCACCACAGAATTTATTGGGCCGGCAATGCCGGCCCGTTTTTATTCCACTGGCGAAGTCTCGCCCTATTGGCCGGCGTTGTAATCCGGCGGATCAATCACTTCCGGGTGCAGCGGGGCTGGTTCCTCGGGGATGATCAGCCACAAGGCCAGGTAGACGATCGCCGCAGTCCAGAAGGTGACAAACATGATGATCACGGTCAAAATCCGCACCACAGTCGGGTCGATGTTAAGATAGTCGCCCAATCCGGCGCACACCCCGCCCAACATGCGGTTGCGGGAACGATAAAGTTTTTTTGTAGGTTCAGTCATGGCAAAGCTCCTTTTGTATATACCTCTTTACGCACCAACGCGTCAAAAGTTGCAAGTGGTTTCGCATTCCTCGTAACTACGTTGACGTATCACATTTCATATTGAAGTTTGCAGCCCACACCTGCCTGCTGCGTGACCCGCCAGCAAAGCACCTCGTTAAAATCAACCCATGAGCGGGGAAGAATTCTGCCTGGAACTCAGTCTTTATTCAAATCTCGGCATATTTTCTTCACCTCTCCCTTCGGGAGAGGTCGCGTCGGGCTTTGACGACGCGGGTGAGGGCAACACCCACGTTCGAAGATCATGCTCTTTTTAATGCGACATTTAAAGTAGTTATGTTTCCTCTTGACATTAACGTTACGTCATAGTTTATACTTCTCATCAGTGAGGCAGCCATGACCTATACCGTGAAACAAATCGCTAGACTGGCAGGCGTCAGCGCGCGGACCCTGCGCTATTACGACGAGATTGGGCTACTCAAGCCCGCCTCGCTCGGCGAGAACGGCTACCGCTATTACGATGAGGATTGCCTCCTCCGGCTGCAGCAGATATTGATTTTTCGCGAGTTGGACATGCCCCTCGAGCAGATCAAGCGCATCACGGGACGCCGTGATTTCGACATAGTCATCGCCCTGCAGGGACACAAACAGGAACTCCGCAAGCGCATCGTGCAGATGGAACGCCTGATCGCCACCGTGGAACGCACCATTCGACATTTACAAGGAGAAGAAGAAATGAGCGAACAAGAGATGTTCGAAGGCTTCAGCGAAGAGCAGCAAGCCGAATATGAAAAGGAAGCCATGGAGATGTACGACCCCGAAACCGTCAAAGCCTCCAACGCCCGCTGGCGGGCCTACAGCGCCGCCGAAAAACAGCGCATTTTTGACGAAGGCAACGCCGTTTACAAGGCCTTCATCGACTCCATGCCCCAGGGTCCCGCCTCTCCACAGGCTCAGTCCGCCGTGGAGGGTTGGCGCCGCCACATGGACTACTTCTGGACCCCCGCGGTCGAGCAGTTGCTGTTCCTGGCGCAAGGCTACGTGGACGAGCCGCGCTTCCGGGCCACCTTTGACAAAATGCACCCGGCCCTGGCCGAATTCATCCGCGACGCAGTCAAGGTGTACGTGCAGGGGAAATAATCAAATTCCTCCCCTCTTTCCCCAACCCTAAGGGTCGAAGAATACCCTTAGGGTTTTCTTTCTTAACCCCTTGCATTAATCGGACATATCTTGTACAATATAAACACCCCACCCCCCTGGGGGGGGTATACGAAAGGAGCAGCCAAACATGCACCATGACAACACCGACGCCATCCGGCGCCTGAAAACCGCCGAGGGTCACCTGCGCGGGGTTCAACGCATGTTGGAAGAAGACGCCTACTGCATCGACGTCATCCGCCAGATTCAGGCCGTGCAGTCCTCGCTGAACAAGATCAGCGCCCTGCTGCTCGAACAGCACCTCAACTCGTGCGTCATCACCGCGGTCCGCGGCGAAGACCCCGCCGAGCGCGAACGCGTGATGAAAGAAATCGGCGACGTCTTCGAAGCCGCTACGCGGGTCTAAACCTATTGTTTGGAGGTATTGATGAAAACCGTAATCTATAACATCCCCAATATCAGCTGCGGACATTGCGTCCACACCATCACCACCGAAATAAGCGACCTGGACGGCGTGCAAAGCGTGCAAGCCAGCGCCGACACCAAAACCGCCGTCATCGTCTTCGACGCGCCCGCCACCGAAGAGCAGATCGTCTCGGTCCTGCGCGAAATCAACTACGCCCCGGCGAACTAACCCTCGCTGCCGGTGCAATTTCTCAAAATTCATATCCAGGGGCGCAGTAGTTCACGCGCCCCTGCTCTGTTCTTATTCCTGGAGGCCCGATGGCCGAATCCAAACAACTGACCCTCCCCATCACCGGCATGACCTGCGCCAACTGCGTCGCTACCGTGGAACGCAACTTAAAAAAGGTCGACGGCGTGCAAACCGCCGCGGTCAACCTATCATCCGAGCGCGCCACAGTCGAGTTTGACCCCGCCCTCACCGCCCTGCCCGCCTTGATCGCCCGCGTAGAGCGCGCCGGGTACGGCGTGGCTGCCGGTGAGGCCAACCTGTCCATTCGCCGCATGAGCGACGACAACGACGCCCGCCGCCTGGAGAAGGCCCTTTCTTCGCTGGAAGGGGTGCTCTCCGCCCAGGTCAGCTTTGCCGGTGAGCGCGCCCGCGTGAACTATGTTCCCACCATCGTCAGCCAGGCCGAGCTGCGCCGCGCGGTTGCCTCCGCGGGCTTCGAAGCCATTGAAACCGGCGGCGACGCCGAAGACGCCGAAGCCCTGGCCCGCCAGAAAGAAATCGACACCCAAAAGCGCCACCTGCTGGTCGGCTTGATCTTCACCGTGCCGCTCTTCATCCTGGCCATGTCCGGCGACCTGGGCCTGCTGCCCATGAGCATCTCTCACGCCCCCTGGATGAAGTGGCTCATGCTGGCCCTGGCCACCCCGGTGCAGTTCTACGTCGGCTGGCAGTATTACGTCGGCGCTTACAAATCGCTGCGCAACGGCTCGGCCAACATGGACGTTCTGGTGGCCCTGGGCTCCTCGGCCGCCTTCCTGTACTCCCTGCCGGTCACCTTCGGCTGGCTTTCAGGCCATGTCTACTTTGAAACCGCAGCCGTCATCCTCACCCTCATCAAGCTGGGCAAGCTGCTGGAAGCCCGCGCCAAGGGCCAGACCAGCGAGGCCATCAAGAAACTCATGGGCCTGCGCGCTAAAACCGCGCGCATCATCCGCGACGGCGCTGAAATGGAAGTGTCCGTGGACGAAGTCAAGGTCGGCGACGTGGTTCTCGTACGCCCCGGCGAGAAAATCCCCGTGGACGGCGTGGTTGTCGAGGGGCGCTCCGCAGTGGACGAATCCATGCTCACCGGCGAGTCCATGCCGGTGGAAAAAAGCCCCGGCGCAACCGTCATCGGTGCCACCCTGAACAAACTCGGCTTGATCAAATTTGAGGCCACGCGCATCGGCAAAGAGACCGCTCTGGCCCAAATCATCCGCCTGGTCGAAGAAGCCCAGGGCTCCAAAGCCCCTATCCAAAAACTGGTTGACCGCATCTCCAACGTCTTCGTCCCCACCGTCATCGCCATCGCCCTGCTCACCTTCCTGGGCTGGTTCTTCTTCGGCCCGCCCCTGGCTATCAACGCCGACATGAGCAACTTCACCCGCGCCCTCATCGTCATGGTGGCCGTCCTGGTCATCGCCTGTCCCTGCGCCATGGGCCTGGCCACCCCCACCGCCGTCATGGTGGGCACGGGCAAGGGCGCCGAAATGGGGGTGCTCATCAAAAGCTCCGAGGCCCTGGAGCGCGCCGGGCACGTGCAGATGGTGGTCCTGGACAAAACCGGCACCATCACCCGCGGGCAGCCCGCTGTCACCGACATCGTCGCCTTAGGCCTGGCGGAAGACGAACTCCTGCGCCTGGCCGCCGCCGTAGAGAAAGGCTCCGAGCATCCCCTGGGAGAAGCCATCGTGGCCGAAGCGGGCAACCGCGAGTTGGTTCTGGCCGATCCGCAAGGCTTTTCTGCCACCGCCGGGCACGGCGTGGAAGCCCAGGTGGAAGAGCGCCGCGTGTGGGTAGGCAGCCCGCGCATGATGGCCGAGCGCGGCCTGGATACCGCCGCCCTGGACGCCGAGGTCCAGCGTTTGCAAGGCGAGGGCAAGACCACCGTGCTGGTCGCCGTCGATGGGCGCGTGGCCGGAGCCATTGCCATCGCCGACACGGTCAAGGACGGGTCGGTGGAAGCCATCCAGCAACTGCACAAAATGGGCATCCGCGTGGCCATGCTCACCGGCGACAACCGCCAGACCGCCGAGGCCATTGCCCGGCAGGTGGGCATCGACGAGGTGCTGGCCGAAGTGCTGCCCGGTGACAAAGTGGCCGCGGTGAAGAAGTTGCAAGCGCAGGGCTTCGTCACCGCCATGGTCGGCGACGGCATCAACGACGCCCCCGCCCTGGCCCAGGCCGACGTGGGCATCGCCATTGGCACGGGCGCCGACGTGGCCCTGGCCTCGGCCCCGGTGGTGCTCATCAGCGGCGATCTGCGCGGCGCAGCCCGCGCCATCCGCCTGTCGCGTGCCACCCTGCGCACCATCCGCCAAAACCTGTTCTGGGCCTTCTTCTACAACATTATCCTCATCCCCGCCGCCGCCCTGGGCTACCTGGTCCCGGCATTGGCCGCCGGGGCTATGGCCTTCAGCAGCGTCTTTGTCGTCACCAACAGCCTGCGCCTGCGCAGGAAGAACATTCAATAACCTCGCATCCTCCATTCCCTCTACGGGCGCACGGCGTGCGCCCGCTTTAATTTCCTTGCATTTTGGCGTAGGGGCGAGGCGAGATTCGGCAACCGAATCCAACCAGTTCTGTTAGCCTCGCCCTTCATGATATGGGAAGGCAACCGGCGTTAATCCTTCCCATCTCCGCATCATCCATTCCCTGTACGGGCGCACGGCGTGCGCCCGTTTTGATTGGTTTTCCCCCAGCTTCTCTCTCTGCGATCCTCTGCGCCCTCCGCGCCTCTGTGGTTCTCGCCTTCTACTCGAACCCGCGCTATAATGAAATTGCGAGAGGAGGTGCAGCATGTTCCAACGAATTCTGTTAGCTTACGACGGGTCGGAATGGGCTAAGAGGGCCGCATTGCTGGCTGGAGAAATCACGCGGAAAGAGAAAGAATCCGAGTTGTGGATCGTTTGCGCCATGGGCAACGTGGCCAGCACGGTGGGCGAAGCCCTGGCCGAACAGTGGATTTCACACCAAACCATCGAAGGCGGAAAGCTGCTCGACGAAGCCGAAGAACTGGTCGGTACCCATGTGCCCATCCACCGCGAGCTGATGTTCCGTCCCCCCGCCGAAAGCATCATCGAGGTGGCCGACACCCGCGGCATTGACCTGATCATCATCGGCTCGCGCGGGTCGGGAGCCCTGGCCGGGCTGCTGGTCGGCAGCCAGTCCCAAAAGGTGATCAGCCTGGCCAAATGCCCTGTAATGGTGATCAAATAGCGTTACCGGAAGTGCATCTTTCGGGTATAATGGTCGCAACGCCCCCGTAGCTCAAGTGGACAGAGCGCCTGACTTCGAATCAGTAGGTTGTGGGTTCGAGTCCCGCCGGGGGCGCCACCTTTTAACAAAATCACTTTCGGTTGTGGGTTCCCCTTCCGGGGATTCTATCGAGTCCCGCCCGCCACCTATTACTTTTCCTTCGCCTCGTCGTACACCTCGCGCACCGCCTGATCAACCGCCTCATTCAAAAGTATGCCCCAATGATCAACCCCTTCGACCAACTCATACCGGCAGTTGCTAGATAAATCGCAGAGTTCCTGGCTATTCTCTTTCCATAATTCAGTAGCCCAATCTCTAATGGGTTGATCACCTAAATCAATGCCATCTGAGGCCACCAGCGTCACAAAAGGGATGTCGCCAAGGTCGGTAACCTTCATTGCTTGATCATAACTGGCTCTGATGTCCAGGTTTTCCGGGTTTTGTCTCCAGTCATCAAAAAATAAGTATTTCCTCACATCCAATACCTCTTTAACCCGGTCAGGATCAAATGTATTCGGTGCTTCAAGTCCTTCAACGATGGCAAATTCCCATCTTATTGACCAGCAATCCACACAGACCAAACCCACCACTTCCTCAGGATAGAGGTTGGCATACAGTGGGAGGATAGAACCTGCGAGGGAATGCCCGACTAAGATGTAAGGCCCTGGCACGCCTGCGGTCTGAAGAAGGTTATGCAGATCTGTAACCTGGTCCATCGTGGTACGCGGCCCGCCCACCCCATCCGGGGCTTGCGAAGGCTTCCACCGATCGTAGAAACAGGCTCGAGTGATCGTTCGAAATCTCATCAGATCGAGTTCACCCCAACTACCACCCCCAAGCCCACTCTCCAGGATAATGGTCGGCTCACCGCTGCCCTTACAGGAGATTGGCAACTGATATTCGCCTAAATCTACGGTAGCCGTGAACAATTCTGGAAACGGTGTGGGGGTGGGACCGAACAAAGACAGAGTTCCGCCCTGACAAGCTGTCAACAGCAAGGCCAGAAAGAAAATCCATCCTTTGGTATGCATACTGCCTCCTCATCAAAATTACAGGTTGAGATGGCATTATTAATAAATGATCGTACCGATAGGGGTAATTCGATTGTATATACATAGATCGTTAAAGTCAATGATTATCTATCTTCCCCCACGGAACGGACGCAAATTTCAACCCGACCGACCATCCGCCGTAGGGGCAATTCATGAATTACCCTCTTCCCTTCCCCCCCATTCCATGCCTCCCCCTCAACCCCGAAGGGGTTTCCGCGTCCTGAGGGAGGGTTTCAACCCGACCGGCTCCCGCCGAAACATCCGCGCGCCTCACACTCCGTGGATGGAATTCGCGTAGGGGCAATTCATGAATTGCCCTCCTTCCTTTCCGCCCAATCCCTGCCCCCCAGGCCACCCCAACCCACCCTTCCACAACCCCGAAGGGGTTTCCGTGTTCTGAGGGAGGGTTTCAACCCGACCGCCCTCCCCCCTCCCAAAGTCCCCCCTCAACCCCTCCCCCAGACCCTTCCACACACCGCTTTTACAGGTATACTGTACGGGTAACTACTCAGGCCCTGGTAGAAAAGTCCCGAATTTGTGGTGTTTGGTGGGGCTTCGCCCCACCAAACACCACAAATTCGGCCTCTTTCCCGGAAGGGCTGAGCAGTAACCTGTACCAACAAATTCAAGCCCTGGAGAAAGCCCTGCATGAGCATTGTCGAACTATCCCACGTCACCAAATCCTTCGGCTCCCTTAAAGCCGTGGATGATGTCTCCCTGTCCGTCCAGCCCGGCGAATTCTTCGGCCTGCTCGGCCCCAACGGCGCGGGCAAAACCACCTCCATCCGCATCCTGCTCGACATCTTCAAACCCGAAAGCGGCTCCGTCAGCATCCTGGGCGGCCCCATGACCGAAGACAAAAAGAACCGCATCGGCTACATGCCCGAAGAGCGCGGCCTCTATCAAGACATCCCCCTCGAACGCGCCCTCACCTACCTGGCTTCGCTAAAAGGCCTTTCATCGACGGAAATTCACAACCGCTTGGGCGGCTACCTCGAGCGCTTCGACCTCGCCTCCTCTCGCAAAAAGAAGGTCAAAGAGCTCAGCAAGGGCATGCAGCAAAAGGCCCAAATCATCTCCACCATCATCCACCAGCCCAAACTGCTCATCATCGACGAGCCCTTCAGCGGCCTCGACCCGGTCAACACCCAAATGGTCAAAGACCTGCTCCTCGACCTCCACCGCCAGGGCGCCACCATCATCATGTCCACCCATCAAATGCACCAGGTCGAAGAGCTCTGTGACCGCATCCTGCTCATCGACCACGGCAAGGTCATGCTCTACGGCCCGCTGGCAGAAATCCGCAAGCGCTTCTCCGGGCATGCCCTCCTCGTCCGCACGCCCGCCCCCCTGCCCCCCATCCCCGGCGTCGCTGGCATCGAAAAGGCCAATGGCGGCTACCGCCTCACCATGGACCCCGACGCCACCCCCCAGGCCGTGCTCAAGCACATGGTCGCCCAGGACATCCAGATCGAACAGTTTGAGATCGCCGCGCCCACCCTCGACGAAATCTTCATCCGCGTGGTCACCGAACGGGAACAACCCTCAGCATGAGCAAAGTCTGGACAATCATCACCTACGAATACCGCCGCCACGTGCTGCGCAAACGCTTCTTGTTTGCCCTGCTCTCCATCCCCCTCTGGTTGCTCATCATGGCGGTCGTCGCCGTTCTGGCAGTCGTGCTCACCCTCGACAACACCCCCATCGGCTATGTGGACCATTCAGGCGTGCTGGCCAACCCGGTTGCATCTTCCGAAGAAGAAGTGCCCCTCTTTGCCGACCTGGAAATGATCCCCTACGCGCAAGAACAGGACGCCCGCGCCGACCTCGAAGCCGGGAAAATCCAGGCCTATTACGTGCTCGAAGCTGATTTTCTTCAAACCCGCCAGGCCCGCCTCGTCTCCAAAGAAGAGCCCGGCGACCAGGTGAGTTCCGATTTCGAGACCCTCCTCAGCCGCACGCTCGCCGCCGGCCTCCCCGATGACGTCGCCCAAAGAATCTTTGACGGGCCGGTCATCGAGACGCGCACAACGCAGGAAGACCTCGAAGCCCAAAACGAAACCTGGCTAAAAATCGCCATCCCCTTCGCCGCTGTCGCCATCCTCCTGCTCGTCATATTCTCCACCGGCGGCTACCTCATGCAGTCGGTGGTGGAAGAAAAAGAAAACCGCACCATGGAAATCCTCGCCACCTCCCTCTCCCCCATGCAGATCATGGGCGGCAAAATCATCGCCCTCATCGGTGTCGGCCTCACCCAGGTGCTGGTCTGGGCCTTCCTCCCCATCCTCGCCCTCATCCTGGCGGTCATCTACATCCCCACCTTCCAGGCCTCCATGGATTGGCCCTTCCTCGGCCTCTTCTTCCTGCTCCTCGTGCCCACCTTCGTGATGATCTCCGCCTTCATGGCCGCCATCGGCGCCACCGTCACCGAATCGAGCGAAGGCCAGCAAATCACCGGCCTCATCACCCTCCCCGTCATGGTCCCCATCATGCTCATCAACGTGCTCATGTCCGACCCCGGCAGCCCCATTTCCGTGTTTCTCAGCCTCTTCCCCCTCACCTCGGCCAACGCCATCCTCATCCGCATGGCCACCTCCACCGTGCCCGCCTGGCAAATCGCCGTGGCCGTCGCCCTCCTCATCCTTTCCGCCATCGGCTCACTCTGGCTGGCCGGGCGCATCTTCCGCCTCGGCATGCTGCGCTATGGCCAGCGCCTGCGCTGGAAGGACATTTTCGCTTCCTTCACCCGCCAGAGGGCCCAATGAAAACCACCCTCCTCGTCTTGAAGCACGAAATTCGCACCCTCGTCAGCCGCTTTTCCTTCTGGTTCGGCGTATTGGGCATTCCTCTCCTCGGCTTCATCATCCTCACCACCGTCGACTACGTGAACCAACAAAACGCCTCCGGCGCTGAAAGCCCGCTCCCCCTGGCCCAGGTCGGCAAAATCTTTCAGGAAGACGAAGACACCCGCCCCTCGGGGTACGTCGATCTTTCCAGCCTCATCCGCCAATTCCCCCCAGACTTTAATGCCCAGGATTGGATCGCCTACCCCACCGAAGCGGACGCTCGCGCCGACCTCGATTGGGGCATAATCGGCGCGTACCTGGTCGTCGCGCCCGACTACGTCGAATCCGGCCAGATCACCGTCTACACCGAGGAATTCGACCCCCTCAACAGCCAAAACCGCTCCGCCGGCCTCGCCCGCCTGCTCAGTTACAACCTCTTGGGCGCAGACGACGACCTCGCCGCCAAAATTCGCAACCCCATTCTCGAAACCACCACCACTGTGCTCGAACCGGACCATGTCGTTGCCCGCGACAGCCAGGATGACATAACCTACTTCTTCCTCCCTTACGGCATCATGATGCTCTTCTATATCACCATCCTCGGCTCGGCGGGCATGTTACTGAACAGTATCGGCAAAGAGAAAGAAAACCGCGTCATCGAAGTGCTCCTCCTCTCCACCCGCCCCCTCCAGTTGTTCCTCGGAAAAATCATCGGCCTGGGCCTCGTCGGCCTGCTCCAGTTGGTCATCTGGCTGCTCAGCTCGCTCAGCCTGGCCGCCCTAAGCGGCAAAACCATCCCCGCCCTCTCCGGCCTGCAAATCCCTCCCCATCTCGTCCTGTGGGGCGTCGTCTTCTACATCTTCGGCTACCTCATCTACGCCAGCTTCATGGCCGGAATCGGCGCGCTGGTTCCCAACCTCCGCGAAGCCTCCCAGGCCACCACCGTCGTCATCCTCCCCCTCATGATCCCCATGTTCCTCATCAGCCCCCTCATCGAAAAGCCCAACAGCGTCCTCGCCGTTGTGCTCAGCCTGTTCCCCCTCACCTCCCCCACCACCATGATGCTCCGCCTCGCCGCCACCCAGGTGCCCCTCTGGCAAATCCTCTCCGCCATCCTCCTACTGATCATCGCCGGCTACCTCACCATCCGCGCCGTCACCGGCCTCTTCCGCGCCCAAACGCTACTTTCAGGGCAGCCATTCAAGATAAAAAATCTGTTCAAAGCATTGGCTGCGAAGGGGTAAGCCGATCTTTGCTGTTGTAGCCAAAATCTGCTACAATCGCTTGTATGCCATATCTGGCGCCTCTATTTTTAACAACAAAAACTGGAGAACAGTCCCCTAATCGGAGGTCTGCTCAAAACCTGATTACTTTTCTGAGTGGGGTCATTCGCTCAACAATCTACACATTTATACGAACGCGAACAATCATGCACCAGAGTTCTTTTGGCAAATTGATTGATCATAATCTACCATGGCAATAATAACCCAGGACAATCAACTTGATAGGCGGTTGAATATCGCCATTGTCCATGATGCGCTTGTGGTTCCCGCGGGCTCTGAAAGGGTTGCACTCAATATCAGCAATCTCTTTCCCGATGCGCCTATTTTTACGTCTGCGTACCTTTGCGAAAACACTTTCCCCGAATTTAAGAAAAAGAATATCCATACATTGCCGTTCTCAAAATCAATCAAGAATGAAAGGCAATTTAAGAACCTTTACCTCTTGTGGTTGCTAGAGCTATCTTTTCTAGACTTCTCAAAATTCGATATTGTCATCTCTTCCGCCAATTACTTGGCGAAATTCATCAATTTACCCAGTCATGTAACTCACATCTGTTACTTACACAATCCAGTCCGATTCCTGTGGAAATCTCGAGTGTACAGCAAAGATAGCGTACCTTTAGGGATGATTAGCCTACCATTAATCCAAGCTATCCTGCCTATCTTAAAGGAATTTGACATCAAAAAAACCCAACGCATTGGACATCTGTTGACCAATAGTAAAAACGTTGCCAGACAAATAGAACGAATTTATGACCGGCGTGCCGAGATAATTCACCCTCCCGTCGACGTAAACTCATTTCCGATCTCAAACGCGCCAGAAGACTACTATCTTTACGCAGGACGGCTCATTTCACACAAAAGAGCTGACCTTGTTATCAATGCCTGCAAAAAATTGAAAAGGAAACTTGTTGTTTGTGGAGACGGATTAGAACGTGAAAATTTACAAGAACTCCCCGAAAAAGATATTGTTTTTACAGGCAGAGTTACGGACCAACAGCTTAACGAGCTATACTCGAAATGTAAAGCGCTGCTTTTTCCAAGTGACGAAGATTTCGGGTTAGTACCTGTCGAAGCGCAGGCTTGCGGACGCCCTGTAATTGCCTACCGATCCGGTGGCGCTCTTGAAACTGTGATTGAAGGAGAAACTGGGGTTTTCTTTGATGAACAAACTGAAGATTCACTGATCGATGCCATTCAACGTTTTGAATCGATGTCTTTTGACTCGAGGCTGATCAGAGAAAACTCCATGAATTTTGATATATCCGTTTTCCGCAAGAAATTTCTTCAATACGTAAACAATATCGTTCAGAAAAGGGGCTAAATTTGAGAGTTCAAGGCTATGATATCGTAACTTCAAGAACCTGGTTGTTAAATATATTTCTATTGAGTAGCGATTTGCTTGGATTTGCGATTTCATTTGGGCTGATCACCCTGGTACGAAAATATGTACTCAAAGTAGATGAAATTTTTCTTTTTGATCCACAGGTGTTGCGGACAATTTTCATGTTGTCCAGTATCAGCTTGTTCATGTTTGTCATCAAAGGCCTCTACCCTGGCAGAGGCAGAATTTCTGTAATTGAACTAAAACAGGTCTCCGAGGCTATTATTATTGCGTATGCAATCGTAAGTGTCTATATTTTTATCGACAGTAGACTGTACAGTTACTCAAGGTCAATCTATCTGTTAAGTCTTTTCTTTGAAATTGGATTGATTACCATAGGCCGTATCTTCATCCGAAAGTTGATCGCGTCATCCTTTTCCTGGTGGGGCGAACCAGTCGCGATCATTGGGACCGGCAGTGATATGCTAGACGTGGCCAAACGGCTGGATAATTGCCCTAGATTAGGGTTCAAGCCTGTAGTCGGCCTTGCAGTAGACAAAAAAATCCCGTCAACCAGGGCCAATGAATTGCGAATTCTCCCCTGGTCTATCGAAGAACAAGACCTTATTGCTAAAAATAAGATTAATACCGTGATCTTGGCGACATCGACCAGCGAGCTTCGCCAAAAGTACCCGTCAATTTATAACTCAGTAGGTTTAAAATTCAAGAAGACGATTTTCATGTTGGATAATGACATTTACGGCAGCATGATGGCGCAGCCTGTCGACCTTAATGGACAACCCGCTGTCATTTCCCACCAATCATTATTTAACTCATCTTTGCGCTTTGTCAAATGGTGTTTTGAAGCCATTCCGCTTCTTCTGCTTTCCATCCCCTTTCTTTTGTTGTGCCTCATCTTGGCCATTCTAATTAAACTTGATTCGAAAGGCCCTGTTTTTTATTCGCAAGAAAGAATTGGTAAGAATTTAAAACCGTTCAACATGTTGAAGTTCCGGACAATGTACGGAAATTCTGACGAAATTCTGGATAATCTCTTGATGGATCCTGTAATAAAAGTCGAATGGGAGAAATATCACAAGTTGATAAAAGATCCTCGTGTCACAAGAATTGGCAGATGGATCCGAGAATTCAGCCTTGACGAATTGCCGCAGTTTTTTAACATCTTGCGCGGCGAGATGAGTTTGATTGGCCCACGCCCATTAATCCAATCGGAGATCGACGAGATGGGTGATCTTGCCAAAATGATCTTCAGGGTGAAGCCAGGTATGACAGGGTGGTGGCAGGTGAATGGCCGAAATAACCTTTCTTTTTCTGAAAGAACTCAATTAGATATTTATTATGTTTTCAACTGGTCCTTGTGGCTAGATATGTATATTCTAATAAAAACATTTTGGGTGGTTCTATTCGACAGAGAGGGGAAATAGTTCCGCGATCAAAATTTTCAGGAGTTCACGGGCAGCCTTGTTCCATGTGAATTGCTGCGCGCGCTCCAGGCCTTTTTTTCTCAACTCGTTGCGAAGAATATGCGAGTTGGCCAATTGCCGGGTGATCAGAATAATTTGCTCTTCACTTGTTGGGTCAAAGTATACTGCGGCATCGCCACACACCTCTGGCAGCGAAGTTGTATTGGAAGCCATGACGGGACAACCGCAAACCATCGCCTCAAGTGGAGGCAAACCAAACCCCTCATACAAAGAAGGGAAAACAAATGCCAGGGCATTCTCATACAAAGAACGCAGTTGCGCATCGGTCACAAACCCAAGACGGATGAGCTTATCCGTAGGTATTGTCTCTTCACTTCGAAACACCTGGGAAAAGCTCCCGCCAGCAATGACCAATCGGGGAAAATATTCTCCACAGGAATGCATGGCCTCAATTACTTTGTTCAAGTTCTTGTGCCGACTGGCACTTCCAACTGCTAAGAAATAAGGTTGCCCCCTCAATGAGAACTTATCTAAGATCGAATGGTCTGCTTGAGTCCGTAATATATGCTCACAACCCTCAGACAGCACCCTGATCTTTTCTTCTGTTATATGAAGATAACGACTTAACTCTTTCTTGGAGAATTGAGAGACTGTCAGAATTTGGAGTGCGGAACGGGCAAGCACATGATAAATGAACTTATATTTCAGCCGAAACGCAGTGGAATAAGCCTCAGGCACCGTAAAAACAGAGGCATCATGAATGACCGAGATCTGTGATGGATGAAGCACAGGACCGATGTTGCAGAGATTGACTAACTTACCCCGCTGTGCAGCGAAAGGAAGATCGATCTGCTCCCAGAGATTTCCTTTAAGCCTACCACAAGGTTGAATTCTTACATTCTGCCAATCTGGCAACCCTCGAGGATAATTTTCGGGCGGAACAAGGCAAATGAATTCATAATTGGAGCAGGTCGATCCGGCAATTAGGCCGTCCAATTCTGTGAGCATTTCTTCTGCAAACCTCTGCACACCGGTCTTAGGCTGAACAAGAAATCTTCCGTTAAAATAGATGGTTCGATTTTCCTTTTTCATTCCCATCCCTAATATTACAGCGCAAAGTCGAAAAGCTTGATAGGTTAAAAGAAGAAGGCATGGTATCTTTCACCCATCACGACCAAGTGAGAAGG
>JAFGLU010000005.1 GCA_016927865.1 Anaerolineaceae bacterium | reverse complement strand
TTGACATGCTCTTTTTTCATCCCTCCATTTTACCGATCCTGGCTGGTTTGTCAAATTATGAAGCTTATTTTGTTTCCGATGTACTTATAGATTACGCTTGTTTTGATCAATATTTGTTAATAGTGGGCCCGGATGGATTCGAACCATCGACCAAGCGGTTATGAGCCGCGCGCTCTGCCGCTGAGCTACGGGCCCCTGTAAACAAGGGCAATATCGGCAATTAAGCGTTTACCCTCACCCCGACCCTCTCCCTAAAAGGGAGAGGGAGCAGAGGGCTTCTTCCTATTTTAACACAAAACCTGTTTCCTCGGTCGCTCCTTGCCGCTTCTGAAAGCGAAAAGCGGTTCGCGAATCGCATTCTAATGACATTTATCCCTTGAATAAGTGTACATCGTACATTATACTAAGTGTATAAATTACACAAACATCAGGAGACCACCGATGAATTACCACCCCACCGCCCCCGCCGACCAGGCCCGCCACCACCCCGAACGCATCTTCCAGGCCGGGCTGGCCCTCCATCACATCGCCAACACCGCCTATCCCATCGGTCACCTGACCACCATGCGCCCTTACCGCGTCATCACCCCCGAGGCCCAGCGCCTGGCCCCCCTGGCCTGGCAGGATTCCCCCCGCCTGGGGCTGTACGTGCACATTCCGTTCTGCGAGCAGCGCTGCAACTACTGCGAGTACTGCGTGGTGGACCCGCTCCAAATCGCCACCCACGAAGAGGTCTATTTTGACACCCTGGAGCAGGAGTTCGACCTCTACCGCCGGGCTCTGGGCGATTCGGCCCGCGAGCTGACCGGCTTCGACATCGGCGGGGGCACCCCCTCGGCGGCGCAGACGCGCAACATTGCCCGCGTTCTGGATGCCGCCCGGCGCTGCTTCGACCTGCCCGACACCGTGCGCATCAGCATCGAGACCACGCCCAAGATTGCCGCGCAGCATCCCGAAAAGATCCGCGATTACCATGACCTGGGCGTCCGCCGCATCAGCATGGGCATCCAGACCATCCATCCGCGCCTGTTGAGCGAGATGGGCCGTGACTCGACCTCGCTGAGTTTCAACCGCAAGGCCGCCGAAGCCGTGCGCGCGGCGGGCTTCGAGCGCTTCAACGTCGACGTGATGTATGGCTTCGCCAACCAGTCCCTGGCCTCGCTGGAAGCCACCCTGCGCCACGCCACCAGCCTGCAGCCCGAGTACGTCACCCTCTACCGCGTGCGTTACAAGGGCACGCGCATCGAGGCGCAGGCCGCCGGGGTGACCCTGGCCGAGGTCAACGAGCAGGCGCAACTGGCCAAGCGCATGCTGCTGGATGCCGGGTACCAGGGCACGCCCGGCAAAAACACCTTCAGCCGCCTGCCCGGCGACCCCGGCACCAGCGACTACCTCACCGGGCGGGTCATCGCGGGCACGCCCTATCTGGGCCTGGGCCTGGGCGCGCAGTCGCTCTCTGAGACCACCCTGGCCTATAACGCCGGGGCCGCCGAGAAGCGCCTGGAGCGCTACCTGCGCATGGTGCAGGCCGGGCAGTTGCCCATTCAAGACCTCTACCACCTTTCGCGCGAAGCGGCGGCGGGCAAGATGGTTTCGGTGTCTTTCTACTTCGGCGAGGTCAACCTGGACGAGTTCCAGCGCAAGTTCGGCGTCACCTTCGAGGCCATGTTCCTCGACGAGGTGGCCTTTGTGCTCGATCGCGACTATATGGAATATCGGGATGAGCCGGGCGGGCGCGTGCTGCGCCTGACCGAAGCGGGCGAGCTGGTTTACAACGGCGTGATCCCCCTGTTCTACGCCGGGGCGGTGAAGTCCTACCTGCTGGGCCTGTTTGGCTGGGAGACCGCCGCGCTGCCCGTGGAGGCCGAGCATGTTTCACTTCGCTAACCTGCTGTTCTCGGGGCCGTGTAATGCGCGCTGCCCAGATTGCATCGGCAAGCAGATTGACCCGCGCCGCGCGCCGCTCAACCTGGACGAATACCTGCCCAGAGGCCTGGATCGCTTCCTCGACCTGATTCGGGAGCACAACATCCACGAGTTGGTGCTGACCGGGGCGAACACCGACCCGCTGCTTTACCAGCCCCTGGCGCGCCTGTTGGACGATCTGCGCGCCGGACTGCCCGCCGGGACGCGCCTGGGCTTGCACAGCAACGGTCGGCTGGCCCTGGCGCGCATGGATCTCATGCGGCGCTTCGACAAGCTGTGCCTGTCGGTTCCGTCCTTCGACCCCGTCATCTACCGCGCAGCGATGGGCGTGGAAGGCGTGCCCGACGTGGGCCAGATCATGGAGCAAAGCGGGCTGCCGGTCAAGCTGTCCTGCCTGGTGACCGAGATCAACCGCGTGGAGGTCCCGGAATACCTGGAGCGCTGCCACCAGTTGGGCGTGCGGCGGGTGGTGCTGCGCAAGCGCTTCGGCGAGAGGCGGGATTGGTCAGAACTGCTGCCCGGATGTTGGGAGGATCCCCTGGAGATGCGCTTTGGCTGCCCGGTTTATAGCCAGCAAGGCCTGCAAGTGACCCTGTGGGACTTTGAACGGGCGCAGATCCGCTCGCTCAACCTGTTTTCCAGCGGCGAGATCAGCGCGGAATACCTGCTGGCGGGCGAACAGGCCGTGGCCTTGGCTGTGACCTACTGCGCCACTCCCAGGGTAGAAGCATCTTATATCTAAATATTTCGTTACTACTCAGCCCATCGGGGAAAGAGGCCGAATTTGTGGTGTTTGGTGGGGCTTCGCCCCACCAAACACCACAAATTCGGGACTTTTCTACCAGTGCCTGAGTAGTTACAATATTTCAACTTTCGGTTTGTGGTCCACGGACGCTCATCTGTGGTGGTAGGGGCAGGTCTATAACGGGGGCTGCCCCATCCGGTTGAACGAATTTCGGCGGGCAAGGCGCCTGGGCATTCGCGCAAGACCTGCCCGGCCTGCCCGCCCGGCGGGTCTGCCGGGTGAGCAAACAACCCTTACCCGCCAGGTGTCTTTGAGACGTCCACGCCTGGCCCGACTTATAGACCCGCGGCTACGAGGAGAGAACGGCCCCATCCCTGCCTGCGGCGCGACCCGCCTTTAAAATCCTTGCATCCTGTAATAATCTATGCTATGATGTATCCAACCTTTTGGGGAAGGTTACCAGGGTCAACCTCTGAAAATGCTCCGTACCGGAGTGTTTTTTGTCATTTAAGCCCTGGAAGAATATGTATAGCAAAGGATTTAGGATAGATTGTCATGCCAACTTCATTCCTGACGCGCGACGGTTTTAACAAACTGCAAGACGAATTGGATTTCTTGCGCACAAAAAAGCGCGAGGAAATCGCTAACCGCCTCCACGAAGCGATGGAGGGCGGTGAACTGATCGAAAACGCCGAGTACGAGGCTGCCAAGAACGAGCAGGCCTTTGTGGAGGGGCGCATTAAAGAGCTAGAGCTTCTGCTGGCGACCGCACGGGTGGTGGATGGCGACATCCCGCACCAGGGCGCTGTCCAGGTGGGCGTGCAGGTCACCATCTGCGAAGATGCCGACGGCGCGGAAGAGGAAGTCTACACCATCGTCGGCGCTGCTGAAGCCAACCCCCGCGAAGGGCGCATCTCCAACGAATCCCCGTTGGGCAAGGCCCTGATGAGCAAAAAAGAAGGCGACCGAGTGCAGGTTGAAGCACCGCAAGGCTCTTACGCCGTGCGGATTTTGAAGATTGGCTAACCAGGGGCAAAGTATACCGCCCCGCCCGGATTTCCTGGGCGGGGCTTTTTTTTGACCCGTGAGAGATAGGCGTGCAGCGCCTACCACGGTAAAGCTCAAAGACCTTTTTGAGGAGCAGAAAGTATGGAACTCAACGATCTAGAAAAAATTCGTGTCGCCAAAATCGAAGCCATGCGCGCCGCCGGGATGGAACCTTACCCTACGCGCTCGAACGTGACCCACACCACCGCCGAGGCCATCCGCCTGTTCGAGCAGGCCGAAGCCGCCGGCAGCACCGAACCGGTCAAGGTCAGCGTGGGCGGGCGTTTGCGTTCTGAGCGCTTGATGGGCAAGCTGTGCTTCGCGCACATCGAAGATGGCTGGGGCCGCCTGCAACTGTTCCTGCGCGTCAACGAGCTGGGCGAAGAGGCCCTGAATCGCTTCCGCGAGCAGTTCGACCTGGGCGACTTCATCCAGGCTGAAGGCGTGATGATTCGCACGCGCACCGGCGAGGTGAGCGTGCAGGTACAGGCCTTTGCCATGCTGGCCAAGGCCATCACACCCCTTCCTGCCGCCAAAGACGAAGTGGTGGATGGGCAGGTGGTGCGCCACGCTGGTCTGACCGACCCCGAAACACGCTACCGCCAGCGCTACGCCGACCTGGCCGTCAATCCTGAGGTGCGCGAGGTGTTCCGCGCGCGCGCCAAAACCGTCACGGCGCTGCGCCGCTTCTTGGATGAGCATGATTTTCTTGAAGTCGAGACCCCCATCCTGCAGCCCATTTATGGCGGCGCGGCGGCGCGGCCTTTCGTCACCTTCCATAATCAACTCAAACAGAACCTGTACCTGCGTATTTCCTTTGAGCTGTACCTGAAACGCTTGTTGGTGGGCGGCCTGGAGCGCGTCTATGAAATCGGGCGCGATTTCCGCAATGAGGGTGTGTCCTTCAAACACAATCCTGAGTTCACCCAGTTAGAGTTCTACTGGGGCTACGCAGATTACCTGAAGGTGATGGAGTTGACCGAGCAGATGGTTGCCTACGTGTGCGACGAGGTGCTGGGTAAACGCACTGTGGTCTATGACGGCCAGGAGTTGGACTTTAACCCACCCTGGCGGCGGTTAGAACTGCGTCAGGGCATTCTCGATACCGCCGGCATCGACATCGGCCTATACCCCACCGGCGAGGCGCTGGCCGAGGCCATGCGCGCCAAGGGCATCAACGTCAAACCTGGTTCGACCCGCGGAAAGTTGATCGACGCCCTGCTGAGCGACTTCCTCGAGCCGACGCTGATCCAGCCGACCTTCCTATATAACTACCCGCGCGACATCTCGCCGCTGGCCAAAGGCCTGCCCGGCGATCCCAACACCGTGGAGCGCTTTGAGGGCTATGTGGCGGGCATGGAATTGTGCAACGCCTTCACCGAGTTGAACGATCCGCTCGATCAAGAGTCGCGCTTCCTCGAGATGGGCCGGGCGTATGAAGCGGGCGATGATGAACGCCATCCGATGGATGACGATTACCTGCAAGCCATGTCCTACGGTATGCCGCCTTGCGGTGGTTTTGGCATGGGCGTGGACCGGCTGGCCATGCTGCTCACCGACCAGCGCACCATCCGCGAGGTGCTGTTGTTCCCGCACCTGCGTGGGACAACAGAAGAATAGGATTACAAAAAAGACCCTAAGGGTTTTCAAAAAACCTTAGGGTCTAAATTAATCATTACTGTCTACGCGGATCGGGCTTCATCGGCTGGTCTGGGCGATCGGTACCACACACGCGGCAAATCAAGTCCGCGTCGGCAAAACTTACCCCGCAGTTGGGGCAGTTGTAATACGAATCCCAGGCCTTCTCCAGGCGCTCTCGGGCCTCGCGTTCTTCTTTCACCCGGCTCATGTGGGCTTTTTCCAGGCTCTCCGCCGCTGCCTTGATCACCTTCCAGGCACGCTCTTTGAGCTTGAAGTTACCCGCCACCTCGGCTAGATCCGAGCCGTTTTCAACAGCTTGCCTGGCGGCGTTGTAGATGCGCGCGGGGTCCTTGCGCCCGGTGAGCAGGCTCAACCCCTGCCCAGCCAGCCCCACCAGGTTCTTGGCCCCTTCTTTCACGGTCTCGAGCACACCCTGGCGGGTCAGATCATTCACCCGCACCTCGGTTCCATCATCACGGGAGGTTAGCTGCACGGTCATCGCCGTCACCGCGCCGCGGTCAGTCAGAATGCCCACCGAAGCCAGCAAGGAATCTTCTGCACCGGAGAAGGAGATGGTGGTGTTGCCGCTGCCAAACTCGCTGCGCAGTGCCGGGGCCAGGTCCACAGGTTGAACACCGCGGTAGTGAGCCGTGTTGTCACTGGCAACCGCTGCCGCCGCGCCCAGGCCCAGTGCGCCCGCCATGCCCAGCGCGTTACCCAGACCCTCACCGGATGCTGAAGCAGGCGCCAGCGCCGCGGCATTTTTCGCCATGGCCGCTTTAAGCTGCTCCAGCCGCTCGCGCAACTCCTGGTTTCGGCGCATGATCTCACCTTTGCGCTCCAACACCCCCGGTAGGTCGGCAGGCTTGAAGGTTGCCGCAAAGAAGTCCTGGTCGCTGGACACCATCAAGCTGTAAATAGCTTTCTGCTCATCATTTAGCGCAGCCAGTTGCTCGGCGCTCAGTTTGGCAAACACGGGGTCGTCCATGCAGGTCCTCCAAAAATAAACCTAACTGAAGTGTGACTACTCAGAGGATGGAGAAAGTCTCTGAATTTGAGGTGTATGTGGGGGGCGAAGCCCCCCACATACACCTCAAATTCAGGCCTCTTCGAGCAGTAACACTGTCGTTATATTAACACATTTCAAGCCGGGTAGAGCTATAGAAAGTATCAAAGATTCGGATCTGCCCACCGTAGTTGGGGAAGGCTGAAAATCTTCTTGGTATAATCATTTCCAGGCTTCAGACAAGTCAATTTCCGCTTTCCGAATAAAGATTCCGTATGCTCTATATCATCCTCTCATGCATTGGCCTGGTTTTTATCTGGATCGGAGCCGGCTTATTCTTTTCGCGAGCCAGCCGATTAGAGCAGGTGAACTTCGAAGCGCTGATGCGCAGTTTCTGGATTGGCTGGGCAATGATCATTGCATTTTTACAGGTTTGGCACCTGTTCTTTCCTGTCAACGGAGCAGCTTTTTTTGTGATTCTTGCTGCCAGCTTACTAGGATGGCTTCGAGCGCGTAAAATTGTTCTTCCCCAACTCAAGATCTGGGGTTGGGGACGGATTGCATTGGCAGGCGGGTTGGCTATGATCCCACTGGTGATCCTTTCCAGTCATGTCATGTTTGCCTCCCCGGCTTATGATCATGGCTTATATCACCTGCAGGTGGTGAGTTGGTTGAATCAGTATGCCATTGTGCCTGGTTTGGGAAATCTGCACCACCGTCTTGCTTTCAACAATTCCAATCTGCTCTATGCAGCTTTGATCAACTGGGGGCCGTTTGTCGATCGAGCTTACTACCTGGCGACCACGATGCCTGCTTTCATGCTCATTCTGACAGGAGCCAACGGTTTATTCCAGGCATTTCGTCCGGCCAAGCGGCCAAGTATTGCACATCTTTTTTATGCCTGGATGCTGCCCATCATGTTGTGGCAGTTTAACCGTGTTTTCTTTGCCGGATACTCAACAGACGCGATGATCTTCATTCTACAGGTGGTCGCCGCCGGTGTTTTTCTGAGCCTGGTTGAGAGCGAAGATAAAGCACAGGCGTTTGGACGGTTGAAGTTTCTCACCTTAATCGCCTGTGTTAGCGTAACCGTAAAGTTGAGCTTTGCAATCTTTGGGCTCAGTCTTCTCCTGGCTGCCTTGCTTTCTATCCGCTTGCGCTTTGGCTGGGGTGGTAAACAAGATTGGCAGCCATTGCTCACCTGTTCCGCTCTGGCCTCTCTATTTTTGCTTCCGTGGGTGGCCCGCAATGGTATCCTGAGCGGCTACTTATTGTTTCCAAGCACAGTGCTTTCTCTTCCATTTTCCTGGCGAATACCTTATGCCATGACCGCGCCCATCGCACCAGGAATCACGGAGTGGGCCCGCACAGTCAGCAACACCTTCACTTACAGCGGCGACCTGGCCTGGTTCCGACAATGGTGGCAGCTTTTCCCCCATACCGCGGTTCAGCGAGCTCTCTTTATGAGCGCAGCATTGTGGATATTTAATTTCGGATGGATGGTGGCTTTTCGCAAAAAAGTTAAGCTTCATTTGGGAAGCATCCTGTTGTTTTCTGCCAGTCTTTTGTCCAGCGTGTATTGGCTCTGGTTGGCGCCTGACTACCGCTTTTCTGGGGCGGCCCTGTGGCTGCTGTTGATTTCCACCGCCCTCTTCGCCGCGCACATGTTGATTGAAAGCGCCAAAGTGCAAGCGACGCTGTTGACCAGCGCAGTCCTGCTTGGTTTGACCCTCTGGCTCAATCCCAATCAATTTTATATTCAGCGCCCAGAGGCCGGACAAATCATTTATCCACTTGGGGAAAGCGAACTGCTCGAAAAGCGCTATCAACCGGCTGCGTTCCCAACTCGCCACACCCTCTCAGGCTTGGAAGTTCATACATCCGGCGAGTCATCAGACCAATGCTGGTATGCCGATTTACCCTGCACCCGTTCACAAGATTTTCTGCCTGGCCTGCACCTCATTGACCCGCGCGACATGCAAAAGGGCTTCATGGTCGACCCATGAAGAGGCTTTGAACCCCACCAAATTAGAGACTCTAAAGTTGCCGTGGTAGGTTCACCACACCAATCCCCAATGAACCCAATTCGAGTTGTTCATGGGCGATTATCAGAAATTTCTTAGAACTTCCCGCATTTCTTGACTCGTGTTTTTTTGCATGGTATGATTCTTGACGCAGCATTAGCACTCTCGGCGCGAGAGTGCTAATGAGTAAAAGGATACAGATGCAAGAACCGAGCGAACGGCAACGCTTTTTATTAGCCCTGATCGTACACGAGTACGCCCGTACGGCGGCCCCGGTCGGTTCGCGCAATCTGGTAGAACATTACAATTTAGATATGAGTTCGGCCACCGTGCGCAACGAACTGGCAGCTCTGACCGAAATGGGCTATCTGCGACAGCCGCACACCTCGGCTGGGCGCGTGCCAACCGAAGAGGGCTACCGCTATTTTGTTGGACGGTTGATGCAGGAAACCAGCCTGCCCGACACTGTTCGCCATACCATCACCCACCAATTTTCCCAGATGCACAATGACGTGGATCAATGGATGAAGCTGGCGGCCTCGGTGCTGGCCTTCCAGTCCCGGGCGGCTTCACTGGTCACGGCGCCCCACCCCGAGGTGACCCGCCTGAAACACCTGGAGTTGATCTCTACCCGTGGTCGGCAGGTTTTGATGGTGGTAGTGATCGTGGGCGGTGAAATTCGCCAGCGCTTCCTCACCCTCAGTGAGCCTGTCACCCAGGAACAGCTCTCGGCCACGGCAGATGCAATCACCCGCCTGTGCCAGGAGCGCGACTCCGCCGGGGTACGCACCCAGCGCAGCGCCTTCAGTGAACTGGCCCTGGAGTTTATCGACCCGCTGGTAGAGGCCCTGGGCCAATCGAACCAGACCGCCGCCGGCGAAATCTACCTGGACGGATTATCCAACGTGCTGGCTGAACCCGAGTTCACCAACTCGGAAGAGGCGCGCCGGGCGCTGCGGGTGCTGGAAGAACGTTCTGTTTTGCAGGACCTGTTGGCACGAACCGTGCAAACCAATAACCTGGTAGGCGGTGTGCAAGTACTCATCGGCGGAGAAGGCGGCTGGGACGATCTGCGCCAGAGCTCATTGGTCATTGGGCGATACGGCGTTCCAGGGCTGGCAACCGGCACCCTGGGCGTGCTAGGCCCCATGCGCATGGCCTACGGACGGACGATTTCTACAATGCGCTTCCTATCAGGCTTATTAAGCAACCTGGTAGCCGAAACGCTTGTAGATGAAGAATAAAGTAACAAGGATGTGGGGATGGCTAAAAAACATACCAGTAACAACCAACCTGACGTACAACAACCTGAGACCGCAACTGTGCCCGAAGAAACCTTGAAGGAAATGGAGGCGTTGCGGCAAGCACTGGAAGAGGCTCAGGCACAAGCCAAAGAGTATTCTGAGGGCTGGCAGCGCGAGCGAGCTGATTTCTCGAACTACAAACGACGTATCGAGCGCGACCAGCAGTTCCTGAGCCAGAGCATCACAGGCGATCTGGTCAAGAAATACCTGCTTGTTCTGGATGACATGGACCGGGCCATGCAAATGCGCCCGGAAGAAGGCGACTTGCGTGTTTGGTCCAGCGGTATTGAGCTGATCTACCGCAAACTGCAGAATATTCTGGAAAGCGAAAACATCAGACGCATTCCAGCCGAAATGGAAGACTTTGACCCCTCTCGCCACGAAGCAATTTCGTACGAAGCCAGCCCGGATCATTCCAGCGGGCAAATCATTGGGGTAGTTCAAGAAGGATATATGATTGGTGATCGGGTCCTGCGCCCGGCGCGAGTCAGAGTTGCAAGATAGGAGACATAATCGTATGGGAAAAATCATTGGCATCGATCTCGGAACGACAAACTCAGTTGCGGCGGTCATGACCGGCGGTGAGCCGGTGGTCATTCCGTCGGCAGAAGGGGAGCGCCTGGTGCCCTCGGTGGTGGCTTATAACAAGAACCACGAACGCGTGGTTGGACGCACAGCCCGCAACCAGGCCATCATCAATCCCGAAAATACCATCTTCTCGATCAAGCGCTTCATGGGGCGCAAGTTCGAGGACCCCGAAGTTCAACGCACCGTCAGCCGCGTGCCGTACAAGGTGGCAAAAGCCCCCAATGGCGACATGCGTGTGGTTCTGGACGGGCGCGAATACTCTCCGCCGGAAGTCTCGGCCATGATTTTGGCCAAGCTGAAAGCCGACGCCGAAGCCTACCTGGGCGAGCCTGTCACGCAGGCCGTCATCACCGTGCCCGCCTATTTCAACGATGCCCAACGTAATGCCACCAAAGACGCCGGCAAGATCGCCGGGTTGGAAGTGCTGCGCATCATCAACGAACCGACCGCTTCGTCCCTGGCTTACGGCCTGGATAAGAAGAAGAATGAAGTCATCGCCGTCTATGATTTGGGCGGTGGTACCTTCGATATTTCCGTGCTGGACGTGGGCGACGGCGTCTTCCAGGTGCGCTCCACCAGCGGCGACACCTTCCTGGGTGGCGACGACTTTGACCTGCGCATCATGGATTACCTCATTGCCGAGTTCAAGAAAGAAAACGGCATTGACATTCGCAGCGATCGCCAGGCCCTGCAGCGCTTGAAGGAAGCCTCGGAAAAAGCCAAGATCGAACTGTCGACCGTCATGCAGACTGAGATCAACCTGCCTTACCTGACCGCCGATCAGACCGGCCCCAAGCACCTGGTGATGACCTTCACCCGCGCCCGCCTCGAGCAACTAACCAGCGATTTAGTCGAGAAATCCCTCGACCCGGTGCGCCGTGCTTTGTCGGATGCCGGCCTGCAACCCTCGGATATTAACGAGGTCGTCCTGGTGGGCGGTATGACTCGTATGCCCGCCGTGCAAGAAGCCGTACGGCGCCTGTTTGGCAAAGACCCCCACAAGGGAGTCAACCCCGACGAAGTGGTCGCCATCGGCGCGGCCATCCAGGCCGGCGTGTTGGGCGGCGAGGTCAAAGATATTCTCCTCCTGGACGTAACCCCGTTGACCCTTTCGGTCGAGACCCTGGGCGGCGTTTCTACCCCGCTCATCGAGCGCAACACCACCATTCCTACCCGCAAGAGCCAAATCTTCTCGACGGCTTCGGACGGGCAGACCCAGGTGGAAGTGCACGTGGTGCAGGGCGAGCGCCCCATGGCCGCCGACAACAAATCTTTGGGTCGTTTCATTCTGGATGGCATTCCCCCCGCTCCGCGCGGCATGCCCCAGGTGGAAGTAACTTTTGATATCGACGCGAATGGCATCCTCAAGGTCACCGCTTCAGACAAGGCCACCGGCCGCAGCCAGCACATTACCATCACTGCCTCCTCGGGCCTGAACGACGCCGAGGTAGAAAAGATGCGCAAAGAGGCTGAAGCCCACGCCGATGATGACCTCCGCCGCAAGGAATTGATCGAGGCGCGCAATAACGCTGACAACACGGTTTATACCGGCGAAAAGCTGATCAAAGAATACGGCGACAAATTGCCCGCGGACATGAAGAAGCAGATCGAAGATGGTGCTGCCAAGCTCAAGCAAACACTGGCTACTGAAAATGTCGCCGATATCCGCAAGGAGACCGACGAACTCAGCCAGATCATCCAGAAAGTTGGCGGCAGCATATACCAACAGCAGGGCGGCCCAGCGGACGAGCCCGGCCCACAAGGCGAACCCGGTGGCCCTGCCGCTCCGGGTGGCGGCGCAACCGGACCGATCGGCAATGACGGTGACGTCGTTGACGGCGAATTCCGCAACGCGTAAATTTATCTACACTCCCGAGGACCGGCGCGCCGGTCCTCGGGAGTGAATGATTCACATGGCACAAAAAGATTACTACGAAACCTTAGGGGTTGGACGCAGCGCAACGCCGGATGAACTTAAATCGGCGTTTCGCAATTTGGCGCGCCAGTACCACCCGGATGTGAACAAAGCGCCGGATGCTGAAGAACGCTTTAAAGAGCTCAATGAGGCCTACGCGGTGCTGTCAGACCCCGACAAGCGGGCCGCGTACGACCGCTTTGGCCATGCCGGGCTGAACGGCATGGGCGGCGCACCCGATTTCACCACCGTGGACTTCTCGGATATCTTCGAGGAGTTGTTTGGTTTTGGCATGGGCATGGGCGGGCGATCACGCGGCAGCCGCAACAATCCCCGGCGCGGCGCCGATTTGAGCTACTCGCTGTCACTCAATTTTGAGGAAGCGGTCTTTGGTGTCGAAAAAGAAGTGGAAATCACTCGCGACGAAACCTGTGGAACCTGCCGCGGCAGCGGCGCCGAACCGGGCACCAGCCCGCAGCGCTGCACGGCTTGCGAAGGCCGCGGCGAGGTCCGCCAGGTGCGCCAGACCATTCTCGGCTCGATGGTGCAGGTGACCACCTGTCCCACGTGTAACGGCCAGGGCACGGTCATTACCTCGCCGTGCAAGACCTGCCGCGGACGAGGTTTGGAGCGCAAGACGGTCAAACGCAACGTGGCCATCCCGGCGGGAATTGATAACGGGCAGCAAATCCGCCTGGCGGGCGAAGGCCAGCCGGGCCAGTTTGGTGGCCCCAACGGCAACCTGTATATTGAAATTCAGGTCAAGCCCCATCAATACTTCCGCCGCAAGGGTGATGACCTGCTGCTCAATTTGAATGTGAATGTGGCACAGGCCGCTCTGGGCGCGGAAGTAGAAATTCCCACGATCGACGGGAAGACCTCTTTGACCATTCCCGCCGGAACGCAGCCGGGCAAGGTGATCAACATCCGCGGCAAGGGCGTTCCGCATTTGCGCTCCACCGGGCGCGGCGACCAACTGGTGGTGGTGAACGTGGAAGTGCCCACGCGCATCAGTCCTGAACAACGCAAGATCTTTGAACAACTAGCTCAGACCTTGGGCAGTGAAGTGCTGCCACAGGAAAAAAGCTTCTTTGACAAGCTGCGCGAAATTTTTTAAGCCTGTTTTCTAAAAAAAAACGAAGTCCTGCGACGCGTTTGCGTCGCAGGACTTCGTTTTTTAGAGCGGTTTTGCTTACTCTGCCGCTGTGATTTCTACAACCGCCGGCGTAGACGGCGTGCGCCAGGCGCGGAAAGCCAGGTACATGGCGCCCACGCCGACCACGGTCGCGATCAATGCCACCAGCCAGCCCAGCAAGAAGATCGGGCGGATCAGCGCATAGATCAAAACACCTGTCAGCAATGCCCACACCTTGGGATGCGAGGCCTGCGGAGCGATTTTGCTAACCAGTAACTGGCCGATGAGCACCGAGAAGATGACCTTGCTACCAGTGCCAACCAGGAAACCGAACACCGCAACCGCCAGGCCCAAGGCACTGAAGCCCAGGCCAAACACCGGCCCGGAGACGGCTCCTAGGGTCAAGAGGGTCAGCAGGAAACCGACGCCGAGAATCAGGCTGGCGGCTACAAAGGCAGCCAGCCAACCCAGTAAAACGGTCAGCAGGCCGTAGCCCGCGGAGGGCAGCGGGTTGGCGCGGGCCTGATCGATCACTTTTTGGGTTAGCTTGGGCATGAGCCACAAAGCCAGCCCGCCGAAGATGAGCAGGGCCGCCAATTCGCGCAGGAAATCAAAGAACCAGTGCATCACGGGCAAACGCGTCTCGATTCGAGGGCGCATGGCGGGCCGGTCCGGGTTTTCCGGCACGGGCATGGGGGTTTGGTAGACCAACTGCTCGGGGGCGACACCCTGAATGGTGTCGGTTTGCGGCACAGCGCTGGTGTAGGTCATCGTCCCGCCCACAGAAGCATCTTCAGACACGCGCAGCCCCGGCTCTACTGGCCTGGGCATGTAAGGAACGAAATCGGGCATCCGGTCCATGCTTTCACCCGAGGTCTCATCCATGTAGATCTGAACGTTGCGACCGACCTTGCCGTTGAGTTCCACGGCATTGGCCGCGGCTTGAATATCACGCCCCACTTCGCCAGAGACCAGGGCCTGGTACGATCCGGTGAACTGGTCACGCTCAATCAACGAGCCGGGTTGGCTTTTGAAGCTGAACCCGCCAAAATACAGGTTGCGTGCCACCGAAGCGGTTTCTTCCAGAGTCATCTCAGATGCGCCGCCAAAGACCGAGCCGGTGGCCTGGCCTTCAAAGCGAATAGTTTGCCCGCCCATAAACACGTTGCCATCGATCTCAGCCGTTGTGGAGATCTCTACCGTCGATCCAGCGGCAAAGACATCGCCGTTGACCTTGCCGTTGATGGTCACCGTTTCGCCAAAAGCAAACAGAATGCCGTTGACGGTACCGTCCACAACCACATGATCGCCTTCCACGAGGACATCGTCATCAATAACCTCATCGGCGCCGATTTTGCCGTCATCGTCAATGTAGGCGGCAGCAACCGGACGGGCCGTGCCCGCCACCAGTACGACCGCAAAAAGAAACACAAACGTAAAACGCAACCAGGTCTTCATCGTATCGCCTTTCATACAAAAAAAATCAGGAGCACTCGCCCCTCATAAATCATATACGCAGATAATTGGAGAAGGTTTCAATAAAACAGCTACTCAACGAGTCAGAAAAGAGGCGGCCTCTTACGCCATTGAGCGGTTACACAAATAAAAACCCTAAGGGTTTCTGAAACCCTTAGGGTTTGTTTGGAGGCGGCAAAAAATCCGCTTACAACTCTGAGGTGCAGTTGGGGCAGCGGGTTGCCTTGATCGGAATGGTGGAGAAGCAGTACGGGCACTCCTTGGTGGTGGGAGCCTCGGGGGCAGCGACTTTGGGAGCAGTGAGTTTGTTGACGGCTTTGATCACCAGGAAAATGACGAAGGCCACGATGACGAAATCAATGAGAGTCTGGATGAACATGCCATAGTTGATGGTGGGCGCAGCGGCAGCTTTGGCTTCTTCCAGGGTGGCAAACCCTTGTCCGCTCAGGTCGATGAACAGGCTGGTGAAAGGCATTTTTCCCAGCAGCATCCCGATGGGCGGCATGATGATGTCGTTGACCAGGGAGGTCACGATTTTTCCGAATGCCCCACCGATGATCACGCCGATCGCCAAATCGATGACGCTCCCACGCATGATGAATGTTTTAAACTCTTTCCACATAGACATTCTCCTTGTCAGGCAAATTGTGTATTTATTAACTGCTCAGGCTGAATAGTTACTAATACTCTTAACATTCTATAGCCGCACCGACAATTATGCAAGCTGGGCAGAAGGACAAAACCCAGGAGTATAATTAAGTCATGTTGCCTCAGGATCCCGAACGATCCCTATACCAGCGCATCTATGATGTGGTTCGGCATGTGCCCTCTGGGCGGGTCACCACCTACGGCCGTGTTGCGCGTATAGTGGGTGGAATCTCGGCCCAGATGGTTGGCTTTGCGCTGGCGGCCCTGCCCAACCGCCCCGATGGCGCCGACGTGCCCTGGCAGCGGGTGATCAACGCGCAAGGTAGGGTCAGCCCGCACGGTTACGGCTTTGGCACGGTCATTCAAAAAGAATTGTTGGAAGGCGAAGGCATTGTGTTTGACGCCGAAGGGCGTGTTGACCTAGAGCAATTTGGCTGGTAAAGCCGGCTTTTATTTATCATCCTTCGAGGTTATTTTCATTGATCTATCGCTTATTGCGCTTAAATCCCGATCTGCCTGAAGATCGCAATTCCTATCATCTGGTGATCGAAGTTTTTTGGGCATGCATCCTGGGCGCAGCAGCCAGCTTCAATGCTACCTTTGCGTTGCGTTTGGGTGCGTCCAATGAGGCTATTGGCCTGCTTTCGTCGATCCCTGCCCTGCTGGCCATGCTGATTGCCATGCCCGCTGGTCAGTTTCTGCAATCCAGGCACAACGCCAAGCCTTGGGTGCTGGGCAGTTTGCTCATCCATCGGGTCGGGTTCCTGCTCATCGCTGCCATACCGTGGATCAAAATTCCTGGAGTGAACCCTGGCTTGCTGGTGGTGCTCGCTCTGATCCTCATCGGCGCTCCGGCACACTTCTTCAACGTGGGCTTCACCCCCTTGCTGGCTGACGTCATCCCCGAATCGCGCCGCGCGGCAATTTTCACCGCCCGCAACGTGGTCAACGGCGCCACCCTCAGCCTGTTTGTCTTCCTCTACGGACAGTGGCTGGAAGCAGGCTGGGCGCCCTTCCCTGGGAATTACCAGATCATGTATGCCTTCGGCTTTGTCTTTGCCATGCTCAGCCAGTTCTTCCTGCACAAGGTGGGCGTGCCAAAGAAAGCAGTCTTGGAAGTTCCTGCTGCTAAAAACACACCGCGGAAACAATGGGCCGCGCTGCGCGAAATGATGCGCAGCCAGCCTGCCTTCCGCCGCCTGACCTTCAATACGATATTACACGCGCTGGGGTTGTGGTGCGTGGGGCCGTTGTATATTATTTACTATGTGCGCGAACTGGGCGCTTCGGATGGCTGGGTGGGCTTGATGGGAACCGTTGCCAGCCTGTCCGCCATTCTGGGCTGGATGATCTGGCGGCCCATCGTCGTGCGCTACGGCGAACCGCGCATCTTGCGCTATGTCATTATCCTGCTGGGACTCATCCCGCTGATGATCGGCCTGCTGCCCAACCTGACCCTGATCCTTTTTGTGGTGGCCTTGAACGGCTTGCTGGCTCCAGCGGTCAACCTCAGCCACTTCAACATCCTGCTCAAGGTGATGCCACCCGACCAGCGGCCAGTTTTCACCGCGCTTTACACCACGCTGGTCAACATGGGCGCGTTTCTCTGCCCGATGATTGGCGTGCTGGTGGCCGATTGGATCGGCCTGGCCCCGGCATTAATCGGCTTTGGTGCAATGTCCATCCTGGGATCCACATCTTTTTGGTGGCAGCGCGTAATGCCTGACCGGCCCGAGGCAGTCGATCCAGTGTCTTAACAGTCTTTCCAGCTATTACACAGGAAGTCGCCGGCATCTTCCACCGCCTGGCGGCTTTCACGCAGCCACATACCAAAAAATTGGAATACGTGCCACATATGAGGAAAAATTTGCAGGCGAGCCTTGCCCCCCGCGCGGCGAATGGCATCAGCCATGCGGATCGAATCGTCCAATAAAATTTCGTTGCCACCCACCTGGATGAGCACGGGCGGAAGCCCATGCAGGTCGGCGTACAAAGGCGAAATCAGGGGGTGGCGTAAATCTTCTCCCCCGCCATAAGCGGTAGCCATTTCGTCCAACCCTTCTGGGCTGAGCATGGGGTCCATCCCGGCCAAGCGGTGATAAGAGTTACCGGTTCCTGCCAGGTCGGTCCAGGGCGAAAACAGAACCGCTGAAGCGGGCAAGGGCAGGCCTTGATCGCGCAGTGAAATTAACAGCGCCATCGTCAACCCTCCGCCCGCCGAATCGCCGGCGATTGATAGTTTGAGCGGGTCGGTGCCTTTTTCCAGCAGCCACTGATAGGCCGCCAATGCATCTTCTAGCGCGCCCGGAAAGGGGTTTTCGGGGGCCAGGCGGTATTCGGGCAGCAGGGTATGGGCGCGCCCAACCACCGCCACCTCGGCAGCCAGCGAACGGTGCGTGCCGCGCGAGCCGGTCATGTAGCCCCCGCCGTGAAGATACAACACCACCCGGCCCGGGTCGGCCTTGGGCGGGTAAACCCAGTCCGATTCAATCGGTCCCACCCAGGTGGTTTCGGTGGTAACCCCGCCCGGGTTGACGAACAACCAGCCCCAGCGGTCAACACGCGAGCGCTGCAGCCCGACCGGCGTGTTGGCAAGCGTCCGCAACGGAAGGACGTGAAGTAGTTGGTAAACGATCCGCGCGCTCAGACTGGGCATAAGGCTCCTGGGGGAATGTCTATGAAATTATACTCGATCGCATCAAACCTTATAGCTACTTGAAGTGGAGAAGGCCTTCATTTTGGGTAAATGCAGGGTGCGCGAAGTACCCTGCATTTACCTAAAATGAGATAGCTTTTTTCACGCGCAGAGAGGTTAATATTTTCTCCTCTTCTCAGTCTTTGTAAATGAAGGTAAAATGCATCTATGTTTAGCCGCAGATTGTACGCCTATTTCCCCTATTATCCGGTTCTCCTCTGAGAACCCGTTGGGGTTTAAGGCAGCGGTCGCAACCACCGGTCACCGGCAGCCACCCATCGGGCGGCTGCTTTTTATTTGTCCAATCAGTGTTATACTAGCCCCGTTTCAACCCTGGAGAAGAGAGTATGGCAAACAACGCATTCGATGAACTTAAATGGCGCGGATTGATCTTCGACTTTGTCGAAGGCGTGCCGGAACTGCTGGCCAAAGAACAGGTCACCATTTACAACGGCTTCGATCCCACCGCCGACAGCCTGCACGTCGGGCACACCGTCCCGCTCATCGCGCTGGCTCGCTTGCAGCGCTTTGGGCACGTGCCCCTTGCCCTGGCAGGCGGCGGAACTGGCATGATCGGCGACCCCAGCGGCAAAAGCGCCGAGCGCAACCTGCTCAGCCGGGAGCAAATCGAGCACAACGTCTCGTGCATCAAGAAGCAGCTCGCTCACCTGCTCGATTTTGAGGTCAAGAGCAACCCGGCCCGCGTGATCAACAACGCCGATTGGCTGTTACAACTCAACATGGTCGACTTCCTGCGCGATGTTGGCAAGCACTTTACTGTCAACTACATGCTGGCTAAAGACTCGGTCAAGAATCGTATCGAGCGCGAAGAGGGCCTATCCTTCACTGAGTTCAGTTACATGCTGCTCCAGTCTTACGATTTCCTGCACCTCTACGAAACCACCGGCTGCAAGCTGCAAACCGGCGGCAGCGACCAGTGGGGTAACATCACTGCGGGCGGTGAGCTGATCCGGCGCATGCGCGGCGGGCAGGCCTACGGCATGGTCTACCACCTGATCACCAAAGCCGACGGCACCAAGTTCGGCAAAACCGAGTCTGGTTCGGTCTGGTTGGACCCGGAAAAGACCTCGCCGTACCGCTTCTTCCAGTTCTGGTTGAACACCGACGACCGCGATGTGATCAAGTACCTTAAGTTCTTCACCTTCCTCACCCAGGAAGAGATTGCGGCCCTGGAAAGCAGCATGACCGAGCGGCCCGAGGCGCGCGAAGCACAGCGAGCCCTGGCCCAGGACATGACCCAGCGCATCCACGGCGAGAGCGCTCTGGCCCGCGCCGAGCAAGCCTCTCAGGCCCTGTTTGGCGGTGAGATCGGCGGGCTTTCGGTAGACGAAATCACCGACATCTTTGCCGAAGTGCCTTCTTGCGAATTGACCAAAGACCAGTTGGGCGGCGACGGCATGCCCGTCATTGACCTGCTGGTGACCGCCGGGGTGGCAAAATCAAAGGGTGAGGCGCGCCGTTCGATCAGCGAGGGTGGCATTTACCTCAACAACCACCGCGTGAGCGACGTGGCCCAGACCACTGGGATGAAGGATGCCCTGTCGGGGCAGTTCATCCTCCTGCGCAAGGGACGCAAGTCGTACACGCTGGTAAAAGTACACTAGTATTGCACGCTCTTTCTGCTCTAGCCGCCGCTCTGAATGCCCGCGCAGCGCTGTTGGATGCTCCGCACCACACAGCGCTGCGCCTGTTAAACGGTTTTTACGAGGGCTGCCCCGAGCTGGTGATTGACCTGTACGGCACAACCCTGCTGCTGTTTGATTACGCCGACTCGCCTCAGCCCGAGCGGATTGGGACTGCCCTGGCGCTTTTGCGCGAGCATTTGCCCTGGGCGCAGGCCGCCGTGGTCAAAACCCGCGCCGGCAGCCCCGAAGCGCGGCGCGGCGTGCTGGCCTTTGGCCAGGCCCCCGAGCGCAAAATCTGCGAGCACGGGGTATGGTATGCCCTGGATTTACAGATGAACCAGGACGCGGGCTTTTACCTGGATACGCGCGGCTTGCGGGGCTGGCTCAAAAGCAACAGTACCGGGCTGCGCGTGCTGAATACCTTCGCCTATACCGGCAGCCTGGGCGTGGCAGCCCTGGCGGGCGGGGCGCAGCGCGTGCTGCAAACCGATCTGGACCGAAGATTCATGCGCCTTGCCCAGCAATCTTGCCGTCTAAACGGGCTATCTTGCTCAGATCGGGATTTTCTGGCGGGTGACTTTTTTTCGGTCGCCTCGCGGCTGCGGAATTCCAAGCAGCGTTTTGATCTGATCATTCTTGACCCACCATTCTTCTCCACCACCCAGCGTGGGCGCGTCGATCAACTCAACCAATCGGCGCGGCTGATCAACAAGGTGCGCCCGCTGTCAGAAGACGGGGGTCGGATTGTAGCGGTTAACAACGCCTTGTTCCTTAGCGGCGCGGATTATCTACGCAGCCTGGAGGCGCTGTGCCAGGGCGGCTATATGGAAGTGGAAGAACTGATCCCTGTTCCGCAGGATGTGACCGGCTACCCCGCCACCATCCAAACCGTGGCTCCCGCAGACCCGGCTCCCTTCAACCACCCCACCAAAATTGCTATGCTGCGCGTCCGGCATCACCCTGCATAGCCCTAAAATTTGGCCTTTTCCACCTCTGGTTGAGTAGTACCATCGCGGTTATAATTCCCTTAATCGGTCGAATTACTTAGAATTATGAACATCAACTCTTTCAATCTTTCCTTTTCCACCCTCGAGGACACTCGCCTGAGCGATTCAGCGCGGCGGCTGGGCAAGCTGCTGGGGCAAACCCCGCAATTCGCCCGCTTTGTCGAATGTTCCCAGGTCGTTGCCCTGGATGCACAGGTCGCCAGCCTGGTACGCCAGATTCGCACGCGGCGCTCGTTTTACATGAGTGCCGAAGATGGGCGCGACTTGCAAGGCGAACTCGATGCGCTGCCGGTCATGCAATCGTTTCGCCAGGCCGAAAGCGACCTGCGCGCATTGCTGGACGCGGTGGATCAATTGCTCAGCCGGTCGGCTGGAGTGACTTTTGCTGCCAACGTGCCCGATCCGGGCTGTGGCTGAGGATAAAAACGGACGGGCCAGGTCTGGCCCATACCTTATGGACGAATCACAACCCTTCTCTCAAGAAGTCCTACAGGCTGCCAGTGAATTGGGCTCTGCCCTGCGCCAGAGTCCAATGATGCAAGCCTACCTCGAAGCTTGTGCAGCGGTCGAGGCGGATCTGCGCGCGCGAGAGCTGGAAGCCGAAGTGCAGGCCCTGGCTGACGAACTTACCCAGCGGCAGGCCGCAGGAGAAATGCTCAGCTCAGCCGAGTTAGATCACTTCTACCGCCTGCGCAGCGAAGTGCGCAGCAACCCATTGCTGGCCGAGCGCGATCGCTGCTTTGAGTTACTGCGCTCGCTGTTTAGCAGGGTCAATGATGATCTCAGCGGCGCGATGGGAATCAATTTCAGCGAATTACTCCAGCCTGAGTAGAATTCCCTGTAATTTCTCAGCCAAATTCGGGGGCTTTCTTCGCCTTTTCAGCGGCTACTTTCCCTTTTTATGCACTATAATTTGGGGAGATTTGTGACCGCTCTCAATTATCTAGGCTGCCATGCGTTTCTCTCCAGCAATCATTGTTATCCTCTGCCTCTCCTTAATCCTCTCGGCTTGCGCGCCGGTGGTTCACGCTGCCGCGCAGCCGTTGCTGCAAGCCACCACCACCCCCACCGCCCAGCCTACGCCCAGCCCTACGGCCACGCTCCAGGCTGAGCCGGCAAACCCCACCCTCACGCCGACGCCTCGCCCTACCGCCACACCTCCGCCGGGCGGACTGTCCTGGCCCAGCCTGACCGATCCCTCCGGCATTGTGTCCACCTCCGGTTTGATCCGCTCTGGCCCTGGCGCCGATTACCCGGTGGTCATGGCAGCCCTCGCAGGGATGAACTTCCCCGTCTTAGGCAAAAGTGCCGACGATCTTTACTGGCAGGTCCGTCTGCCCGGCGATATCGTCCCCACGGGCAGTGGTTGGATCCCAACAGACAGCCTGTACACCCGCAACACAGAAAATGTGGCGGTGGTGTACGCGCCGCCGCTGGAGCCGTGGCTGGGACTGAACGTAACCGCCGGCGAGCCGCTCTCAGCGGCCGTGGTCACCATCAACCTGCGCTTTGGCCCCGGCTTTGGTTATCCAGTCATTGGCTATGCCTTGCGCGGGCAGGTTTACCCCGTCACTGGCCAGTCGACAGACGGGTTATGGCTGCGGCTGGAGGTACCCTTCCCGATCTCGGCGGATAGAACCGCCTGGGTATACCGGGCCAACACCTATGCCTTCAACGGGGGTGTGATCCCGGTGGTGGAAGCGCCGCTGCCGCCGTATCTTAACTACGATCAAGCTGCCCCCGCTTGTCCCCTGGTGGTGAATTCACTGCTGGTAAAGAACACCTTCGGCCCCAGCGAGCACTTCTCGGTGCAGTTTGAAGTATTGAACAACACAGCAAACACCTGGTCGCCTGGGGACATCGATGTGGCTTATCTGACGGCGCTGAACAATCGCTCATTCAAGACCAGCCCCAACCGCAGAGATATTGATTATCCGGTCGAGGTCGGCCAAACCTATCGCTTTGAAATCGAAGGGCAGGCCTGGGATATTCCGGGGTATTACCGCGAAATTTGGGCACTGGCCAACGGGACGAAATCGGTGTGTCTGGTATATGTCGATATTTGGGTCGTTAATCCACAAAAATAACGCTGTGGTATAATATCGCCGACGCGGGAGTCGCCAAGTGGTAAGGCATCAGCCTTCCAAGCTGATATTCGCGGGTTCGAATCCCGTCTCCCGCTCTCTTTTAAATCTCTCCAAGTTGGAGAGATTTCTTATATCCACGGGCCCCTTCGAGGGATGGTATTCGAATCCCGTCTCCCGCTCTCAAATAAATCTCGCCAAGTTGGAGGGATTTTTAATATCCGCGGGCCTCTTTCACTAGGGCGATTGCACTATAGACTTTTGTTCTAACTTTAGTTTCCGCTAACTGAAACAACCGGGAACACATCCGGGACTCCGAACCTTACGAAATTTAGCTATTTTTGGCATCAAGGGC
>JAFGLU010000072.1 GCA_016927865.1 Anaerolineaceae bacterium | reverse complement strand
GAAGGTCGTGTGTTGCCATCTGCGCCCACTCTCACTTGGCGCGGCGAGCATGACGGCTACACCCGCCTGCCCGACCCGGTCACCCACCGCCGCGCCGTCTTGCGCCTGGAGAACGACGCCTGGCTGGTCCTCGACTGTCTCGAAGGCCGCCAACCGCACCGTTTCCGCTTGCACTGGCTCCTCGCCGACCTACCTTATACGCTGGCTCCCGACAGCCTCGGCCTAGACCTTCAAATCAACAACAATACTCTGGCTATGCGCACAAACCTGCTCGAAGGCGAGGGCTATTTCTCTCTCGTTCGCGCCGATCCCGACTCCACCCGCGGCTGGCGTGCTGCGTACTATGGGCGCAAAGATCCCACCCTCTCTCTGACCCTCGAGACGGTTCGCCCCACCGCCTGCTTCTGGACCTACTTTGGCCCATCCCCCGTTCTGCTCACCCCACAGATGCTGCAAGCGGCCTTCAAAGAGCTGTAAATGGACTCTTTCTGGGAGCGTCTCACCGCTGCTCCGCGCTACCTCGATCAAACCAACCGTCTCCTCGAGTTCAACCGCGACGAGGTGGAGCGTTTTTACCGCCCCCTGGCGCAAACTCTTCTGAAACTAGCCGCCACGCATCGCTGCCTGGTCGCGGTGGCCGGACCGCCTGCCGTGGGCAAGTCCGCCTTTGCTGCTGCGCTGGCAGCCGTGGTCAATACTCTGGCGGATAAAGAAATCTCTCTGGTCATCGGGCTGGACGGCTGGCACTATCCCAACGCCTACCTCGATACGCATACCCTCCAGCGCGGCGCACAGACCCTCTCGCTGCGCTCGCTCAAAGGCGCGCCCGAAACTTTCGATGCGCCCGCTGCCCTGGCAACCCTGGCTGCCGTCCGCGCCGATGCCCCTGGCGCGGAAACGCCCTTTCCGGTCTACAGCCGCGCTTTACACGACTCCATCCCCGACGCCGGATGCGTCACACCAGCCCACCGCCTGCTGCTCTTTGAGGGCAACTACTGGCTCCTCGACCAACCACCCTGGAATGCCGCCCAGCCGCTTTTCGACCGCTCGATTTTTCTCACCGGCGAGCCGGTATCGCTCCTGGCCGGCCTGCGCGAGCGTCTGGTGCGCGGCGGGCGATCCCCCACGGATGCCGATGCCCACACCCAGGCCGTCGACCTGCCCAACATGCGCCTCGTTCTGGAGCACTCCCTCCCCGCCGACTGGACCGTCACCAAAGCCGACAGCCGCCACATCCTCCGTATCGATCCACCACTTGAATGATCCATTCAAACAAACCCAGCCCGTAGCGGCGAGGCGAGATTCGTCAAAAGCATCTACCCATATCCGGTAGCCTCGCCGTCTGTTGGCGCAGGTGATGACGATTTTCGCCACCTCCCCACCAACAAGAAAATTTTGCTGGAATTACCATTTTCCTTACAACCACTCCACCGTCAATTGACGGATCCCCACCTTCCGGCTACAATGCCCCCGGAGAAAAACAACTTGGGATTCACCGCCTCACTTTTCATCGCCGCCGGGCTCGCCATGGACGCCTTTGCCGTCTCACTGGGTATCGGCGCCACCCGCAAAGCCGTTGACTCCCGCGCGCGCTTCCGTCTTGCCTTTCACTTCGGTATCTTCCAGGGCCTCATGCCCATCCTCGGCTGGTTAGCCGGCTCCACCATCGCCCGCTACATCGAGAAATTCGACCATTGGGTCGCCTTCGGCCTCCTGGCCTACGTTGGCGTCAGCATGATCCGTTCCGGGCTCAACCCCGACATGGAAATTTACAAAGAAAACCCATCCAAGGGCAAAACCTTAATGATGTTATGCGTCGCCACCAGCATCGACGCCATGGCTGTCGGCCTGAGCATGGCCATGATCCAGGTCAGCGTGTGGGCCCCCGCCGCCATCATCACGGTGGTCACCATTGCCCTGTCGGCCTTTGGATTAGCCGTCGGCGGCAAGCTGGGCGAAAAATTCGGCAAACGCATGGAAATTCTCGGCGGCCTGGTCCTCCTCGGCATCGGCCTGCGCATTCTCTACACCCACCTCGTCGGCTAACCGCATACACCCGGCGGGGGGAAGTTTTGCCCCGCCTCGTCCAGCACCAGCACCCAATCCGGCCCGCCCAGCGGGCTGGTGAACGCTTGCGCCCCCTGGTTGGCAAACTCGCCCGCCGGGTACGCCCGTCCATTGCGCGGGTCGTACCACCACGCCTTCACCGGCCCCGCCATGCGCCCCATATCCACCATCACCGTCTGCCCCGCCAGCGGCGTGTAAACAAAGGCATAACTCCCGCCCCGGTCCATCGTTGCACAGACTCGCCCGCCGTTTTCTCCGGGATTGGAAAGCAGCAAGCCAATGTCAGGCACGCGCCCCAGATAGGGCCGCGACAGCATCAGATTCACCAGGTGAATGAGCTGTTGTGCGCCGGGGCGGTGCAGGGCTTCTTTCCAATCAAACGCCGGGAAGTTGATCGGCTCCCTTGGCGGCGCGTACATCTGCCAGATGGTGTGATGCCCGTAGGTGTATCCACACGCCCCGGCAAACACTGATCGATACCCTTGTTTGCGCACATCATAGTCCGTATACCGGCCATATTTGGGCAGCCACTTGCGCGTCCACGGATCAATGGGATGATCTTCGTAATTTGGCTCGCTGTCCAGCACCGGTTTGACCGGAATGCGCCTGTAGTCTGTTGCAATCATTTCCCAGGTTGGCGCGTCCAAGACCCCGTGCCCCGACTGCCACGTATTCATGTCCAGCCACGCGCAACCGTGGAACCACTCCGACGAGCCATGCCCGCCATTGGGATGAAAGGTAATAAATGGCCGCCGTCCCACCCCGCTGGCAATCCCTTCTGCCATTGCTGTCCACACTTCAATTAACCCGTCGCCCGGGCGATCACCGCCCAACATCCACAGTACATTGGCATCATCCTTGTAGCGCCTGCCCAGAAATTCGCCATAAGTACGTGCTGTTTCAGGGGTAAAGATCTCCGGCCCGCTGCCCCAGATGCAAACCACCTTGTCGCCCCAGGTTGGCAGCAGAGCAACATAGAGACCCTTTTCTGCTGCCATGCGCACAACCGCATCCACGTGCGCAAAATACGCCTCGTTCGGCTTGTTTGGATCCAGATCAATCAACGGCGTCTCGCCGTAGAAGTTTGGTACGCGCAGCCCGTCCATTTCCGCCAGCACCACCGCCTGGATCACATTGAAGCCCTGCTCGCGCCGTGTCTCCAGGTAATGCTCAATCTCTTCCCTGCTCAAGCGGTGGAACAACTCCCAGGCCGTATCGCCCAACCAGAAGAACGGTTTTCCGCTCTCCGTCACCAAAAACCGCCGGTTTTCACTCACCCGTATCCGTTCCATGCGACCTCCAAAATCAGAAATACGCAAATGATATAAATTGGATATATCCGCGATGATTTGCGTTCATTCGCGGAAAATCACCTTTCCCTTTCGTGAGGCTCTGGCCTTGCCAGGATCATTCGCGGAAAAATCTCTTATCCTTTCGTGTAATTCGTGGAAAAAATCTTTCCTCTTCCCTCTTATTCGCGCCTATTTGCGTCCATTCGCGGACAAACTCTTATCTTCGCTTAAATCTTATCATAACCTTCCCACCGGGCATTATAATAAAGCCGTCCCAATCCCCAGGAGGCGCCTACCCATGACAACTACCGAACAAACCAACCATTACATTTCTTACCAACTCGATCAAATCCCCTTCACTCTGGCCGGCTCGTTCCTCACCATTGCCGCGCGCAACGCTTCCGGCAGCCCGCGCCTGCTTTACCGCACTGCCAGTGGCAAAGCGGTCACCCGCCAGGGCATGCCCTTCAACGCCCCCGATTTCTTCGAGCTGGCCCTCCTCAAAGATGGTCAGGAAATTCCTTATCAGTGGACCGCCCAACCCCACCGCCTGGACCTGATCACCGATGGCAACGCCCGGGTCACCTTCGCCTTTGCCGACGCGGACACCCTCCTTTTCGAGACGCACCACTGCCTCCTGCGTCTGCTGCCTGCTAAAAACTTCGCCCAAAAATTCTCTCCCCGCCCCGACCAGGTCTACCTCATCGACCACCCCGCCCGCGGCTTCCACATCCTCCGCGCCGGCAAGGGCACCCAACTGGAAGTGGTCGACTCCGCCACGGTCACCGGGTACGACCCGCGCCACGGCGACCTGCCTCGCACCATCACTTTCACCGGCGGGGAGCATACCGCGGGAGCACTGCGCTTTTCATCCATCGAGACGGACTGGACCGATCCATTGCCCGAGTTGGAAGAAACCGTCAGCCTTCGCGAAATCGAGTTTGGCCGTTGGCTGAAACTTCGCCCCGAAGCCCCGTCCGTTTATGAAGACACCGCCAACCAGGCCTGGTTTTTGATGTGGAACTCCACCACCCCCGCCTCCGGCCCGCTCACCCGCCCGGCCATTTACATGAGCAAGTTCTGGATGAACGGCATCTGGGCCTGGGACAACTGCTTTACCGCCATGGCCGTTGCCAAAGCCGACCCCGAACTGGCCTGGAATCAAATGCTCATGTTCTTCGACAACCAGGACGCCAACGGCATGATCCCCGATCAGATCACCGACCTGGAGTGCTGGAACTGCTTCACCAAGCCGCCCATCTACGGCTGGGCCATCCGCAAGATGATCTCCAAGCTCGGACCGGTTAAATCCAAGCCTTACCTCGATCAACTCTACAAACCCCTCGCCCGCCTGACGGAATGGTGGTACACCTACCGCGATTACGACGGCGACGGTATGTGCCAGTACCATCACGGCAACGACTCGGGTTGGGACAACGCCACCCTCTTCGATCAAGGCTACCCCACCGAGGGCGCTGACCTGGCCGCCCACCTCACATTACAGTGCGAAATGCTGGCCGAAATCGCCTTTACCCTTGGCAAGGTCAAAGCCTCAAAACGCTGGCGCGAGCGCGCTGAAAAGCAACTGGACAACCTTCTCGAACAAGGCGTCAAAGACAACCGCTTCTTCTCTCCGTTGGATGGTCACCGCGACGCCCCGCCCAGCCAATCACTGGTCAACTACATCCCCATGGTGCTGGGCCACCGCCTCCCCAAGAAAATCCGCGCCGCCCTGCTGCAGGATTTGGGCACCGAGGGCCCCTTCCTCACCCCTTATGGTTACGCCTCCGAGGCGCCCGCCAGCCCCAAGTACACCCCCGACGGCTACTGGCGCGGCCCGGTATGGGCTGCCTCGACCTACATGATCTTCGATGGGCTGGTGGATGCCAAGGAGTTTGCCCTGGCGCGCACCGTGGCCGAGCGCTTCTGCGATCTGTGTGTCAAAGAGCCCGGCTTCTGGGAAAACTACGACGCTCTCACCGGAAAAGGCCTGCGCTGCCCTGGTTACACCTGGACGGCGTCCGTATTCCTCCTCATGGCTGAATGGCTCGCCGCTCAAGAACGCCTTATCAACCGCTAACCTCGTCGCACTTCAGGAGAATTCATGTCATCCCACCCTTATCAGGATCCCACCCTACCCATTGAACAACGCATTGCGGATTTGCTTTCTCGCATGACTCTCGAGGAAAAAATCGCCCAGATTTACCAGATTTGGGTCATTCCTTCCGTCCCCGAAAGCCCTCAAAAAGTCAAAGAGTATATCCGTAAATACGGCGTCGGCTCGCGCATTCTGGCCGGCTCTCACCTGGCGGGCAGCGCCCAGGAGCGCTCCGCCGGAGTCGAGGAAATCAACGCCTACCAGCGAGTCGCGGTAGAAGAATCCCGGCTGGGCATCCCCATCTTGCATGCCCGCGACGTGATTCACGGCTTCCGCACCATGTTCCCCATCCCGCTGGGCATGGCTGCCAGTTGGAATCCGGCCCGGGTCGAAGAAGCCTTCACTATTGCCGCCCGTGAGGCCGCTAGCTGTGGAGTCAAGTGGGCTTTCGCCCCCATGCTCGACATCGCCCGCGACCCCCGCTGGGGCCGCATCGCCGAAGGCAGCGGTGAAGATCCTTACCTGACCGCTCAAATGGCCGTTGCCGCGGTCAAGGGCTTTCAGGGCACCGATCTCACCGATCCCGAGCGAGTCCTGGCTTGCGCAAAGCATTACATCGGCTATGGCTCCGCCGAAGGCGGGCGCGATTACAACACCGGCGAAATTAGCGATACCACCCTGCGCAACATCTACCTGCCACCCTTCCAGGCCGCCGTCCAGGCCGGTGTGGGCACAGTCATGTCCGCTTTCGAGGATCTCAATGGCGAGCCCGCCTCGGGCAGCCACTACCTCCTCACCCAACTGCTCAAACAGGAACTGGGCTTCGAGGGCTTTGTCGTCAGTGACTGGGCTTCCGTCATCGAATTGGTCAACCACCGCGTGGCCGAGGACAACCGCGATGCCGCCCGTCAGGCCTTCAACGCCGGTGTGGACATGGAAATGATCACCGATTCCTACGCCACCCACATGGCCGAGTTGGTGCAGTCCGGCGCGGTCAGCCTGGAGCGCCTGGATGACGCCTGCCGCCGCATCCTCACCGCCAAGTTCAAGCTGGGCCTCTTCGAGCAGCCCTACACCCAGCCCGGCCTGGCCGAAGAAGTGCTCTTCACCCCCGCCCACCAGGCCGCCGCCCGCAAAATGGCCGCTGAATCCTTTGTCCTGCTCAAAAACGAGGGCGGCTTGCTGCCTTTGAATAAAACCGGCCAGTCCATCGCCGTCATCGGCCCCATGATCCACCAGCGCACCGCTCTGCTCGGCTCCTGGACGTTGGACGGCCTCTCTGAAGAGACCCAAACCATCGACGAAGCCATGCGCGCCGCCGCCCCCCAGGCCATTGCGCGCCGCGCCAACGACGCCCTCAGCGATGAAATGGTCCGCGCCGCTCTGTCCGCCGATCTGTCGGTCGTATTTGTCGGCGAGTCCAACCGTTCTTCCGGCGAAAACAACAACATCGCCTCCATCACCCTGCCCCCCGGCCAGGAAGAGCTGGTCGAAGCCGTTTGTGCCTTGGGTAAACCCGTGGTGGTGGTGGTCCTGGCCGGTCGCGCCCTCGATCTCAGCCGCGTGGCCCGCTGCGCAGATGCCATCCTTTACGCCTGGCATCCGGGCAGCCTGGGCGCCGCCGCCCTGGCCGATGTCCTCTTCGGCGACACAGCCCCCAGCGGGCGCCTTCCGGTCACTTTGCCCCGCTCCACGGGGCAAATCCCCGCCCATTACAACTTCAAGAGCACCGGGCGCACCTTTGATGGTGTCGGCCACGGTGACTCCGGCTCTTACCCTGAGCGCAATCGCTACGCCGATCTGCCCGGCGCGCCCCTCTTCCCCTTTGGCTTCGGCCTCACCTACACCACCTTTGCCTATTCCGACCTGCGGGTCAGCCGGGGTGAAATCCAGTCCGGCGAAACCGTCGAGGTGCAGGTGACTGTGACCAACACCGGCGCCCGCCCCGGCGTAGAAGTGGCTCAGTGCTACGTCCAGGATTGCATCACCTCCATCACCCGCCCCATCCGCGAGTTGAAAGGCTTCCAGCGGGTGGACCTCCAGCCCGGCGAATCCAAGCAGGTGCGCTTCACCCTCGGCCCCGACGCAATGTCCTTCTACGGCACAGATCAAAAGCTCCATCTGGAACCGGGCAAGTTCAAAGTTTGGGGCGGGTCCGACTGCCGCGCCGAGATGGAAACCGAGTTCTGGGTCAAATAGACCATGAGCTACCTCGCCCTTCATCCACTCTTCTCCCTGCGCGACCCCTTCCTGGGGCCCTGGCTCGATCTCTACGAGACCGCTTTCCCCTTTGAAGAGCGGGTACCCATCTCGCACTTCCTCGAGGTCATTGCCGCCCGGGCCGATAATCGCCCCACCAACGAGGAACTCATAGCAGTTCTAGACGAAGAAGACCGCTTCGCCGGGCTGCTTGAACTCAACCTGAACGAAGCGCTCCGTGCTGCCGCTTTATACTATTTCGCCGTCGACCCTGCCCGCCGCGGGCAAGGCCTCGGCGCGCAAATCTACGCCGGCATGCTCCAGCGCTGTCGTCGCTTCGGCTGCGACCTGGTCGTCTTCGACCTCGAAGACCCCGCCGACTGCCCCACGCCCGAAGCGCAGGCCTTTGCCCACCGCCGCATTGAGTTCTACCAGCGCCAGGGCGCCCAACTTCTGCCCGGCGTAAGTTACCGCTTCCGCCGTGAGCCATCCTCGCCCGGCGCGCAACTGCTCGTCATGGCCCACTTCCTTGAGCCCGCCCCTATCGAAGCGGCCTTCCCCGCCGCCCAGGCGCTATTAAACAAGGATATCTTCACACCCTAAGGGTCTTCTTCGACCCTTAGGGTGTGATAGACAACCTCTATCCATACACCGGCCCAAAATTTCTGCAAGCCCGGAAGTCCGCGCCCTCCAAATCCGCCGTGCCGAACGCTCCCCACGCGCTTGGTCGGAAAATCCGTTCCTCCGGCAAATTGTGCATGGCTACCGGGATGCGCAGCACCGCCGCCAGAGCCAGCAAATCCGCGCCGATGTGCCCGTAGCTCAACGCGCCGTGATTGGCCCCCCAATTCGCCATCACCGAGTACACGTCGCGGAACGCGCCCTGTCCCGTAGTGCGCGGCACAAACCAGTGCGTCGGCCAGGTCGGGCTGGTGCGGTCATTGATCGTGTTGTAAACAGGATCCGGCAAATCCACCGTCCAACCCTCTGCCACTTGCAGCACCGGCCCCTGTCCCTTGACCAGGTTCAGCCGTACCATGGTCAGCGGCATTTCTCCCCGCGTCAAGAACCCCGAAGAATATCCACCGCCTCGGAAGTAGTCTAACTCCGCCGGGTACCAGGTGGTTGCTGCCAGGGCCGCCTTCGCCTCGGCCTCCTCGATCTCCCAGAACGGTTTCATCACCGGCTGCCCGTCGCGTTTCAACGCCCCGGTCGCATCCAGCGTCGCCGCCCCCGAATTGATCAGGTGGATGAATCCACCCGCCGCCGTCCCGCTCAGATTGTACCCCGTTACCCGCTTGACTGCTTCCGGGCTCCAGTAGGTGCGCACGTCCGCGAAGATGGCCGCCGAATTGGTCAACAGATGTCCGAACAACATGGAAGCCCCATTCAGGCAGTCGTTTTCCGTGGCAAAGATATACGGCTGGCGAACGCCGTTCCAATCGAAGGACGAGTTCAGCATGGCCTCCATGAAATCCCCATTGGGCGAATGGTCGCTCCACTGCCGCTGCCCCTGGAACCCGCCCGCGATGGCGTTGTGCCCCAGGGCCTCTTCGGCAAAACCCAACTCCGCCAGGCGCGGGTTGCCCACCAACATATCCCGCGCGATCAGCGTCATCTTCACCACTGCCTGCCAGTCCTGGTCTTTCTGTGCCCGGCTGCGCTGCTTCTCCGGTTTGTTGATGATATCCGGCCCTTCTTTGCAGTGCGCCTTCGTCCACGCAAAAGCCTTCTCGTATTCCAGCGGGTCGTAGATACCCTCCTCCAGGCGGCGGGTGAACTCGCTCATATCCGCCACCTCCACCCGCATCCCCAGATATTCCTCAAAAAAGGGTTGGTCCACAATCGACCCGGCAATGCCCATCGACACCCCGCCCAACGACAGATAGCTCTTCCCGCGCATCATCGCCGCTGCCAATCCGGCCCGCGCAAAGCGCAGCAGTTTCTCCCGCACATCCGCCGGGATGCTGAGGTCATTTGAATCCTGCACGTCATGCCCGTAAATGCTGAAAGCGGGCAGACCCTTCTGGTTGTGCGCCGCCAGCACCGCCGCCAGGTACACGGCTCCCGGTCGCTCGGTGCCGTTGAAGCCCCACACCGCTTTGGGGATGAGCGGATCCATGTCCATCGTCTCCGACCCGTAGCACCAAGCCGGCGTCACCGTGATCGACACGCCCACACCCTCGCGGACAAACTTGGCCGCGCACTGTGCCGCCTCGGCCACCCCGCCGATGTTCGTGTCGGCAATCACGCACTCTACCGGCTGTCCGTTGGGATAGCACAGGTTCTCGCTCAACAGGCGGACAGTCGCCTCGGCCATCTGGCGGGTCTGCTCTTCCAATGACTCGCGCACCCCCTTGCGCCTCCCGTCAATCACCGGGCGAATACCAATCTTCGGAAACGGTCCAATCCAGCGGTTCGCTCCAATTTGCGGCATGATTTTCCTCCTGGGGTTCAAGTCTTAATAAAATAATACCCCGCCTTGGGCTTAACTGACAAGTTAATTCTCTTCTGCTCCCTGGAGTTTATGCCCTTTCTGAAATCTAACCATATTTCCTAACCTCTCCCTTCGGGAGAGGTCGCGCCGGGCTGTGACGGCGCGGGTGAGGGCAAAAAATAGCCCTACGAAGGCCAAAATCGCCCTCACCCTAGCCCTCTCCCGGTGGGAGAGGGAACAGAATCGCTCGTGATATCAAAAGGCTAAACTCCAAGGTCGGGGAAAGTGAAGGCTAAATATTGCCTCACCGCCGAAAAATCAACCAGCACACCCCAAAAATCACCCCGCTCAACCCGGCCATGATCACCAGCCGTGGCCAGACCAAAGCCAGATCCGCCCCGCCGATCATCACCTGTTGCAATACCAGGTTCCCATGCGTGGCAGGCAGAACGTCATACAGTCCCAGCGGCACATTCCTCCATTCCAGCAGGGTCGATCCAGGCATGGCAAAAAACGACCCCGAAAGAAACACCTGCAACATGGTGAACACGCTGCCCACATTGATCGCGTCGCTGTCACTGCGCGAAAAGCGTCCCACCACCAGGCCCATCGCAATTGCCGAAAGGCTCAATATCAATCCGATTCCCACCGCCAACAGCAGCGACCCGCGGCAGCGGAAACCAAATACAGCCGCTGCCGCAAACGTTAACAACACCTGCCCCACCGCCACCAGCATTTGTGAAATCGTCAACCCGCCCAGCCATTCTGCCGCGCCCAGGCGTGACAGGCGCAAGCGCGTCATCGTCCCCTCGCGCACCTCGCGCCCCACCAGCATGGCCGTCTGCGGAATGAGCAGCAAGATCGCAAAAACGATCATCCCCGGCGCATACAGCTCAAAATCGCTGGCTGCGCCGATCAAGGCCAAGGGAGTCTCCACCAGTTTAACCGCTTGCCGGGTGTCACCCGCCAGGATGCGCTCCAACTGCACGCTGGCCCGCGTAAAGGCCATCGCCGTGCCGTCGCCGCGCACAACCAATTCCGGCTCTCCAACAAGGCTCTCCCGCACCAGCATGCCCAGGACCGCGTTTTGCGCCTTGAGCGAGGCATCCATAGCCTCTGCGCTATCCAACCGCTTCACGCTGAACACAGCCCGCCCGTCTGGGTAGCGGGCGTCCGCCAGGCGGTCCGGCAATTCACTCTCCAGCCCACCCTCAACGACCATCGCCAACGGGTAGGTCGCCAGCCGCGGGGCTGTGCCGTATCCTACAGCAGTGATGAACACGAAAAACACCGGCAGCCCCAACGCCAGCCCCAAGAGCTGCGGCTCGCGCCAGAATTCCAGCAAATATTTCCATGCCACCCGCAGCGCTTTCATTCCCGCAGCCTCCTGCCGGTCAATTGGATGAACACATCCTCCAACGAGTTCGGCCGGATGCTCACTTCGCCAACCGGAACGCCCAACGACTCCAGCTTGCCTAGCAGTTCAGGCAGCCGCCCCACGGCGTTCAGCGCGCGGATTTTGACAATTTGTCCCCCGTCCTCCAAACCCGCCTCCACATTCAGCGCCGCGAAGCTTTCTGCCAGTACCTGCCCGTCTGCTCGGGCTTCCACCAGGCGAATCTCCACCGTGTCGCCTTCGCCCACCTGCCGCTTCAAACGTTCAGGCGTGTCCAGCACCAGCAGCCGCCCGTGGTCAATAATCGCCACCCGGTCCGACACGCGATCGGCCTCCTCCATGTCGTGCGTGGTCAACACCACCGTCTTGCGCCGGGCCAGCGAGCGGATGAACTCGCGCACCTGGATGCGCGTCTGCGGGTCCAGGCCGGCTTCCGGCTCGTCCAGCACCACAATCTCTGGGTCGTGCACCAATGCCAGGGCCAGGTTCAGGCGCCGCTGCATGCCCCCCGAAAGCGTCTTGGCCAACTGGTTGCGGCGCTCGGTTAAGTCCACATCTTTCAATAATTGCTCCGAGCGCTGCCGGGCGAGGCTGGGGCTCAATCCATACATTTCGCCGATGAAAACCAACTGCTCCAGGCAGGTCAGCCGTTCCCACACCACAATCTTTTGCGGGCACATGCCCACCCGCGCCCGCACCGCCGGGTCGCCGTTCGCAATTCGCTTGCCACGCACCAGCACCTCGCCCGCGTCCGGCGACAACAGCCCGCACAGCATGTGAATCGAGGTAGTCTTTCCGGCTCCGTTGGGCCCCAAAAAGCCAAACACTCCCCCCTCCAGCACCTGCATGGATAAATCCTGCACCGCGGTCAAATTTCCGTACCGTTTGTTCAATCCTTTTGCTTCCAAGACAACGTTATTCATCGCATCACCCTCCGGTAAAGCCACACACCGATGCCCAGCACCCCTGCCGTGAGCAGCGCCAGCATCGCCAGTTCATACACAGCCGCCCCCGCGCCCTCTCCGTAGATCAAGATGCGCTTCAATGCGTTCGTTGCATGGGCAGTCGGAAAGATGTCGTACGGCTGGATCACCCGCCCGCCCACCTCAAACAACCGCGCCACCGGCATGGGGAACACCGCCCCCGAAAGAAAGACGAACGGCGCAAACAGCCCCGTGGCGATCAGGCTGGCTTCTCCATCATTCTTGCTGAACGCCGCCGCCGCCGCTCCCAGCCCTGTCGCCGTCAGACTGACCACAGCCACAACGGCTCCCGCCAGCCACAGCGAACCCTGGCTGTTGAACCCGCATGCCAGCGCCAGCCCAAACGCCGCCGCCGATTGCACAATTCCGAGCAGCATATTCGCCAGCACCAGACCGCCAATCAGATTGCCCGCTCCCTTGCCCGCCAGACGCAGCCGCTGCAAAGTGCCGTTCACTCGCTCGCGTGACAAAACCAGCGCCACCGCCAGCGCACCAAGCAGCACGCCGAACACCATCACCCCCGGCACGCCAACTTGAAAGTCATTCAGTCCGCCTGTCCCGCCCACAAACTCATAGACCAGCGGCTCGGCCCCTTCGGGTTGGCCCAAAAAGCGCTGGATGACCGATCCGGCAAAGCTGTAGGCAAATACGTAGGTATCAGCCTGCGCATCGCCCTGCCAGTCCAGTTGTGCTTGTTCCCCCCTGCCCAACCGTGCGCTAAAGTCTTCTGGGATGGTCAGCATGGCAGCGGCGCGCATGTCCAGCAACGCCCGCTCTCCCGCCGCGCAATCCTCCGTCTCGCGCACCTGATAGAGCGGAGCCCCTTCATAGGTCGCCCCGCGAAACGCCTGCACCAGTTCGCCTCCGCGCAGACCGGCATCCCGGTTGCATACCCATAGGGTTAGGAACTGCGACATTCCCTGGTCCGTGTTGCCGTAGCCAAGATAATAAATTCCTACCAGTAATGCCGGGAACAGCATCAACAGCCAAAAAATCTGTGGTTCGCGCCACATTTCTCGCAGGGTTTTCCATGCCACACGCACAGCTTTCATGAAACCTGCTCCCTTCGCACGCCGCGGATAATCAGGTCTAGGCAAGCCGATAATATTCGCTCAGGCGTCATCGCCTCGTCATACAGTTGAAAATAACTGTTCAGGTAAGGCAGCAACTGCGCGTCACCCAACACAACCAGCAGCGCGTTGATCACTCGCCCCACTGCTTCCAGGTCGAGATTCTCGCGCAACTCTCCTCGCTGACGAGCCGCGTCCATCATCGCCTCCACCATGCTCCGCATCGCCCCGCCCAACGGCCTGACCACGCTTTCTTCCAGGGCGGGGTCGCCCTGGTAAGCCGCTTTAGCAAAGAAGCGCACCAGCCCCGCCTCGCTGCTCTCGGCCCACTCCAGCCCGCCTTGCAAATAGGCAGACAGGCCATCTGACAAGGGCATCTCAGCCAGCATCGGCGCGTAACCGCTGAATAATCCGGTCACCAGGCGTGTCACCAACTCCACGCTAAATTCCAACAATTTTTCGCGGCTGCCAAAATACTGGTACAGCGACCCTACCGAAACCCCCGCCCGCGCCGCCACCTGCTTGATATTGATCTCCGCCGGGCCGCGCTCGGCCGCCTCGGTCATGATCGCATCAATCACGGCTTGCTGGCGGTCGGGGTCCAACCGCCGGAAGGTGCGCGTCACCAGCCCGCGCGCTTCCAGCTCCAACACTAATGGAACAATTTCCGTTGCATAATCAGGAGACATAATTTATGAACCTTTAGTTCATATTATATAACATATTCGTTCACGCGCAAGGGGGAAATACGAAACACCTGACAGGTCTTGAAGACCTGTCAGGTGTGCCTTCGCTAAATATCTTACGCGGATCTCCTCTCCATAAATTCGTGCCATTCGTGTCATTCGTGGAGAATCTCTACTCCTCATTCGCGTTTATTCGCGTCACCCTGGCCTTACCAGGGCTATTCGCGGATCAGAATCTTCGCTTATAATTCCCCCTGCCATGAACACCCCCAAGCACTTCCCCTGGCTGCGCATCCTGGAAGCACTCTTCTTCTCCTTCGTCTTCCTCCTCATCCTCCCGCGCATCCTCGACTCCGGCCTCAGCCACGACGAATACCAGTTCGTAGCCCCCGCTCAATTCCTCGCCGGTCAAGGCCTGCTCCCCTACCTCGACTTCCCCTACCATCACACGCCCTACCAACTGGCGGTCAACGCCCTCGCCGTGGCCCTCACCCGTTACGATTTCCTCGCCGTGCGTGCCACCGCCAGCCTATTCACCTTCTTTTCCGCGCTGCTTTTATACCAATCGGTAAAAAAATCCTTTCATAACCGCCCTGCTCTCTTCCAATTCCTGGCTGGCGCGCTGAGCGTGTTGGCCTTTCTCCTCGACCCTTCCCTCGCGTTCCTCGACGGGCGCGCCTTCAATCATACCCTGACCTGCTTTTTCAGTCTGCTGGCCTGGCGCGCATTCCAATCCGGCCTCGATCAAGCACCCCGATTCCGCACTTTTGGCCTGGCGGGGCTGTTTGCCGCCCTGGCAGCCGGAGTGCGCCTGTCCTACGCTGTGGTGATCATCGTCCTGGGTGGCGTACTGCTGCTCAACCTGATCCGCGGTGACCGCCGCCGATTGCGCCCGCTGCTCCTCCTCGCCGCTGGATTTGCCCTCGGCATGCTCCCCGCCCTGATCTTGTTCCTGTTCGCCCCCCAGCAATTCATCTACGGGAACGTCATCTACATCAACCTCAACCGCCTGTATCGCGAGTACCTGGGCCACCGCGGCAAAATGGACCTCTTCTCCAAGCTCAGTTACTTCTATTGGGAAGTGCTAAAACACCCTGCCACCATGCTTTTATACGTGGCCGCGCTGTGGTTCAGCACACAGACCGCCATCCAATTCATCCGCTCTCGCAGCCGCGATCTGCCCGCCTGGACCCTGTGCGCCTTGATCCTGGCCCTGTTCGCCTCCGCCTTTGCCCCCACCCCCTTGTGGGTGCAGTACTTCTTCGCCCCGCTGCCCTTCCTGGTCATCGCCTCCGCAGCCGCGCTCAGCCAACTCAAGCCGTTCCGCTGGCAAGCCCTGGGCCTCGCCGCCCTGGCAGCCTTGATCCTTTTCCAGGGCAACCTCTTCACCGACCTCACCCGGGTCAAAATCCTGGCCCGCCCTGCAGAATGGATTCCATTGCAAGTGCATCAGTACGCCCAAACCCTCTCCAAGCACGTCCCCAGCGGTAAAATCCTCACCCTGGTACCCATGCTGCCCCTCGAAGGCGGCCTGGACTCATACGAAATGTTCGCCGTTGGCCCCTTCTCCTGGCGCACGGTCAACTTCCTCACCGTCGAGCGCCGCCAAAAGTATGAAGTGATTGCTCCGGTCGACCTGGAAGCCTTCCTCGCCGCCGACCCGCCCGCCGCCATCCTCACCGGCTTCGAGGTCCAGCACGAAGGCCTGACCCCCGAGACTCCCGGCAACCTGGAAGCCCCCTTAGAGGATTACGCCCGTTCCCACGGTTATTCGCCCATCCAAATCTTCGCCCCGTTTTATAATATAGAAACAACTTTATGGGTCAAATGAGGGTAACTAATACGCCTAAATCGAAAGCTTTCCCCACCCTCTGAACGATCAAAATGAGGTCACCATGACGAATTCACTGCGCTCCATCTGTGTTTATTGCGGCTCCGCCGACGGCTTGAAGCAGGTTTACCTGGACGCGGCCTTTGGCCTCGGCCAGCTTCTCGCTCGTCAGGGCATCACCCTGGTGTACGGCGCCGGGAAAACCGGCCTGATGGGCGCGGTGGCAGATGGTGCCCTCTCGGTCGGAGGCGAAGTCATCGGCATCGTCCCCCACAACCTCAACACCTCCGCCCTCATCCACGCCGGCCTGACCCGCCTGGAAACCTCCGAGAACATGCACACCCGCAAGGCCCGCATGAGCGAGCTAGCCGAAGCCTTCATCGCTCTGCCTGGCGGCCTGGGCACCTTCGACGAGCTCTTCGAGACCCTCACCTGGGTGCAAATCGGCCTGCACCACAAACCCGTCGGCCTGCTCAATACCATGAATTATTACGACCCGCTCCTGGCTCTCATCGAGCACGCCTCAAACGAAGGCTTCCTCTACGCCGAGCATCGCCACATCCTGGTTCATTCACCCCAGCCCGAGGCCCTCCTCGACCAGCTCCGCGGCTACACCCCACCCGACGGCCTAGAGCGCTGGGTCAACCGGCCAAACGACGATTAAGCTCATCCATTGGGCTATCCTTCACTTGGCCTCCGCATCTTGAGGGAGGGCTTCAGCCCGACCGAATCCCTCAACCGCACCCCCACCAAGTTGTAATGCTCCTGTAATGCCTCTTAGCCTTCTTTTGTGCTACAATAAAAAACAGACCGGTCGGTATCTTTTCTGTTTTGGAGTAGCACATGCAAGCTCGCAGCGAGGAAACTCGCGCCCGCCTACTCTCGGTGGCCGAGAACCTCTTCGCCGAACAAGGCTTCGATGCCACCGGCGTCGCGGATATTTGCGCCGCCGCCGGGGTCAGCAAAGGCGCCTTCTACCATCACTTCCCCACCAAACAAGCCCTTTTCCATGCCCTCATGGAAGGCTGGCTGGCGCAGCTCGACCAGCAAATGAATGCCGCGCTGCAAGCCTCCGCCAGCGTTGGCGCGGGCCTGCTCAACATCGCCGGAGGTACCGGCCCCATCTTCGAAGCAGCCGGCACCCGCTCGCTCATCGTCTTTGAGTTCTGGATGCAGGCCTCTCGCCACCCCGAAGTCTGGCAGACCGCTGTGGCCCCCTACCGCCGTTACCTGGAGCGCTTCGCCACCATCGTCCGCGCAGGGATCGAAGAAGGCACCTTCCGCGCCGATCTTGACCCGCTTGCCGCTGGTCAAACCCTCATGGCCCTGGCCATGGGCCTGCTCTTGCAGGCCTTCCTCGATCCGCAGGGCGCCGACTGGGGCAAAGCCACCCTGCAAAGCGTCCAGATTCTCCTGCGTGGTTTTGAAAACCGTTAATCCCCACCTATTTATTGCGATTTTAAAGGAGCTGAAACCAATGAACCTTATTACAGGCGCTGCCGGCCATCTAGGAAATGTTCTCGCCCGCGAGCTTCTGATCCGCGGCCAGCCCGTCCGGGGCCTCATCCTCCCCGGAGAAGACACCACCTCCCTCGAAGGGTTGGATATCGAACTGGTTGAGGGCAATGTCCTCGACCTACCCTCACTGGTGCGCGCCATGCAGGGCGTCGAAGTGGTTTTCCACATGGCCGCCCTGGTCTCCATCGTGGAAGATAACGCTCCCCTTCTGTATAAAGTCAACGTGGAAGGCACGCGCAACGTCATCGAGGCCGCCCGCCAGTGTGGCGTGCGCCGCCTGGTATACACCAGCTCCATCCACGCCATCACCCGTCCCCCCGACGGCGTCACCATTGACGAGAGCCTGCCCTTCGACCCCCATAACCCCGCCGGGGCTTACGACCGCACCAAAGCTGCCGCCTCGCTGGCAGTCCTGGAAGCCGCCCAAGCCGGCCTCGACACGGTCATCGTCTGCCCCACCGGCGTGCTCGGGCCTTACGACTTCCGCCGTTCCGAGATGGGCGAAATGGTTCTCACCTGGATGAAACGCTCCATCGGCATCGTCATCAACGGTTTCTTCGACTTTGTGGATGTGCGCGATGTAGCCGCCGGGCACATTTTGGCCGCTGAGAAAGGTCAGACCGGCGAGACCTACATCCTCGGCGGCGAGCGCATCTCCGTCACCCAAATCCAGCAGCTCGTCCAACAGGCCGCCGGCATCCGCACCCCCGCCGTCAATATTCCCATGCGCCTGGCACTATTCGCAGCTCGCTTCGCCGAAATCTACTACCGCGTCACCAAAACTCGCCCGCGCTTCACCCGCTATTCGCTCGAAACCCTGGTCAGTAACTCCGAGATCAGCTCAGCCAAAGCTTCCACCCATCTGGGATATAAAGCCCGCCGCCTGTCCGAATCTCTGGCCGACACGGTCGCCTGGTGGTTGCAGAACCGCAAACGGGTCAAAGCCACGGTTAGAATTCGCTGAGGTTCAGACAAAAGTTCGGACATGGGGATGAACCAGGGTAAGGAAAGTAGCAAAAGCGTTTTGCAGAACAGCCGCTTTCTGT
>JAFGLU010000071.1 GCA_016927865.1 Anaerolineaceae bacterium | reverse complement strand
GAGTTTGACATGCTCTTTTTTCATCCCTCCATTTTACCGATCCTGGCTGGTTTGTCAAATTATGAAGCTTATTTTGTTTCCGATGTAATTATGCTTGTATCATATCTCAATGCAATTGAAAAAGTCTTGTTGGCTAAGAGTGATGTAGCTTCAAAAGCTGGTCATCCTAATCTTCGCGGTGGTCCAAGAGAATGGTTTGTAGAAGAGTTTTTGTTAAATCATCTGCCGTCTTTATGGGAATTGGGACAAGGTGAAATTATTAGCAGCGATTCTGCGCCTAACCCATCGACGAATATGTATAGGAACCAAAATGACCTTGTTATTTATAGAAGGGATTACCCAAAAATTTCTTATTCTCCAAAAGATAAAGCATACCTTATTGAAGGGGTTGTGGCTACATTAGAAATTAAATCGAAATTGAATTCCACGGAATTTTCGGAAACAAATGAAGCAAGTCAAAGACACAAAAACTTGATTTCTGAAGGTCGATCTGGCCTAGGATTGCAGTGTGGCGACAATATTTGGGTGCCTTCTCGTCATATTTCTTACGTTATAGCTTATGATGGGCCAAAAGAAATGTCGACTATTGCCAATTGGTTGCCTACGCAAACCAAAGAATTAGGCGTTGCACCAGATTTACTGGTTGATATGGTTGTTGTTTTAGGTAAAGGTGTTGTTTGGCGAATAGATGCTTTTCCAGCATATGAAATTCCCGATAGACCAGAGAATCACAATTGGGCATATATTCAACAACAAGAGAATAATATTTACGCACTTTTTGCCCATATGTTAACCATAAGAAGATCGGATTCATCTTCACCAAGAACCATCAATTACGTGAACAAACTACCCAAGAATGGTATAAAAACAACCTGACTTGAATTTTCCAAATATAAAGCGTACAAAAAAACTTAAAAAATTTGGGTGCTTTGCTCGATAACCCATAAGTTGGAATAAACTGAGACGCGCATGCCCTTTTGGATGCATCTTGGGTGTCAAGGCACACGCGTTCCGGCTGGTGGTGCATTAGGAGAGAACGTCATTTAAAATCGCCCTTCAAAAGCGGTATAATCCTTGATAGGGCAAACACCTTCGACGAATATTTCCTACCATTTCTGCTCTTCGTATGGTTTCATAGTTTTGGGCTTTTAGATCCTTGTTCAGCTGGAGGTCAGTGTGAAATTTGATTCCACCATTGATTCCGAACTGAGGCTCCAACGATCTGAAGAAAAATTTAATATGCTATTCGAATATTCACCTGTTGGCATGGCATTGGTTGACCATGAGACAGGGCAGTTCATTGAAGTGAATCGATCCCTGCTTAGTTCAACCGGGTACACGAAAGACGAATTCATGAACCTGACTTACTGGGATATCACTCCCCGTGAGTATGAAGCGCAAGAAATGCAACAGATCGCGGATCTAAACGAGAAGGGAGTTTTTGGGCCCAATGAAAAGGAGTACATTCGCAAGGATGGAACTCGATATCCGATCCGTATCCGTGGGTTCATCTTGAAAGATGTAGATGACAGAAAAATCGTGTGGGGCATCATTGAAGATATCAGCGAACTGAAGCAATTGGAAGAAGAGTTGCGCCTTCAAGCCATGCGCGATCATTTGACGGGGGCATATAACCGGCGTTTCTTTATGGAGACTCTAAATCAAACCATCAAGCAGGCCAAACGCACGAAGAAAGATTTAGCAGTTATTATTTTTGATATCGATCACTTCAAAGAGGTTAATGATGAGTTCGGCCATGGCAAGGGGGATGAAATCCTGGTCGAGATCACAAAAACTGTTCAGAAATCCATCCGAGATTCAGATGTGCTATGTCGTTGGGGTGGGGAAGAATTTATGATATTACTTCCTGATACTTGCTTAACAAATGGTGTTTTGGTTGCGGAAAAGTTGAGAACGAATATTAATCAAGTTGAGTTGAACTTGCCTCGTAGAATTAGTTGCAGCTTCGGCGTAACAGATTCGAAAGCAGATGATGCCGAAACCATCCTTCACCGAGTGGACTCTTTAATGTACAAAGCTAAGCAAAATGGGCGGAACTGCGTAGCGTATTCTTGAATTCGGGACTCTTGGGCCTCTGGCTGACTATTCTCGGCGTTCTGTGTCATGGGCGGGTTGCCCGGCAAGGTGGAACGATATTGGGTGTATAGATCATCTTACCGTGAAGGTAACCCCCATGAAAAAAAACTATTTCTACTGCCTGTCTTGTTGGCCCTGGCTGCGTGCGTCGCACAGCCCGCGCCTACTCAGGATGTGACCGAGCGCGTCGAATTGCAATCGGATTGAATTTTGAAAAAGAGCCTACCCGGGCAAGCGAAGAAATGAGGCGGACCAAATGAACAACAACCCCATCTTGCGCTCTGATTTTCCCGACCCGGACGTGATTCGGGTGGGCGACACCTACTACATGATCAGCACCACCATGCATTTTATGCCCGGCGGGGTCATTTTGCGCTCGTTCGACCTGATCCACTGGGAGATTTACAGCTATGTTTACGAGACGCTGGACGACACCCCCGCGCAGATGCTGGATGGCGACCAGAGTATCTACGGGCAGGGCATGTGGGCGGCCTCGCTGCGCCACCACCAGGGGCGCTTCTATGTGTGCTTTGTGGCCAATGACACGTGCAAAACTTACCTGTACCAGGCCGATGATTTGCGCGGGCCGTGGCAGAAGCAAATTATGGAGGGTTTTTACCATGATTGCTCACTGCTGTTCGACGACGACGGGCGGGTGTATATCGTCTACGGGAACACCGAGATCTACCTGACCGAGTTGAAGCCGGATTTGAGCGGGCCTAAACCGGGCGGGCTGCAGCGCTTGATTGTGCGCGACCGGGAAGGCGTGCGCATGGGGTATGAGGGGGCGCATTTCTATAAAATCAACGGGCGCTACTACGTGTTCTTCATCCATTGGCTGGCGGAGGGCAGCGGGCGGCGGGTGCAGGCCTGCTTCAGCGCGGATTCGCTGATCGGCGAGTTCACCGGGAAGGATGTGCTGGACGATGACATGGGCTTTTTCAACAACGGCGTGGCCCAGGGCGGCATCGTGGACACCCCCGAAGGAGATTGGTACGCCGTCCTGTTCCAGGACCAGGGCGCGCTGGGCCGGGTGCCGGTGGTTGTACCGGTGCGCTGGGAGGATGACTTCCCGGTCTTTGGCGTGGATGGCAAAGTGCCCGCCACGATTCAAACCAAAAGCACGCGCCCGGAGCATGTGTACGCGCCTTTCGTTTCCAGCGACGACTTTCACTATTTCCCTGGCGTGGATGGGAAAATCCGCCTGGGCAGCGCCTGGCAGTGGAATCACAACCCGGATGATGCCTGTTGGGCGGTGGATGGCGCGGCGGGGGTCTTGCAGCTTTGCGCTGGGCGGCTGAGCGAGAACGTCACCCGGGCGCGCAATGTGCTCACGCAGCGGGCGGTGGGGCCGGCGTGCCGCGCGAGCGTGGAGGTGGACGGAAGCCTGCTGAACGACGGCGACTACGCCGGGATGTGCGCGCTGCAGGGGCGCTACGGAATGGTGGCGATTGCGCGGGAGAAGGGACAGACCTTCATCGTGATGAAGGGCAACCCCGGCAAAGCGGATTACATGATGGGCAAGACCCTGGACAAGACGCCCGGGGTGGAATATGAGAGAATCCCGCTGGCGGGGGCGAAGGCCGTTTTGAGGGTAGATTTGAACTTTGCGCAGATGGCGGACGAGGCAAGGTTTTCGTATTGGGACGGCGCGGCATGGAAGCCTATCGGCGCGGTGCAGAAGCTGTACTTTGGGCTGGATCATTTTGTGGGCTGCCGCTTTGGGCTGTTTGTGTATGCCACGGAGAATCCCGGCGGGAGGGCGGGGTTCAGAAAGTTTGTGGTGGAGGTCGAAAGATGAAAAGGGATTCTGCGCACAAAAGAAACTGGGTGATAGGCGAAGTGATGTTTGGGGCGCCGTTTTTGTTGGGCATCCTCCTGCACTTTCTGGTTCCTCTGCCCTTTCCGCAGGGATTTCTGGATCTGGTTTCGTCGGTTATTGGGATCAGCTTAATTGCCGCGGGTCTGGTTGTGATTATCGCGACGCGCCGGGAATTCGCCCGCCACAAGCAGCCCACCGACCCGGGCCAGCCGACCACGAAATTGATCCAAACGGGAGTGTTTGCTTTCTCGCGCAACCCGCTTTACCTGGGGGCGTTGTGTGTCTTTTTGGGGATGGCGCTGGTGTTGAAAATGCTGTGGGGGCTGGCGGCTGTGCTGGTTTCGCTGGCGCTGTGCCAGTTTATCTTGATTCTTCCCGAGGAGCGTTACCTGGCGGCAAAATTTGGCGAGGAGTATCGGGCCTATGCCGCCACGGTGCGGCGCTGGTTGGGAAGATATAAATAAAAGGGGTAAAAGAGGAGGTGGTGATGGCTCACCAACTGATTCCGAGTGGCAGCCCGTATGAGGGGTTGATTGGCTTTTCGCGCGCGGTGCGCGTGGGCAATTTTGTGGCGGTGGCGGGGACGGCGCCGATTGGGCCGGACCGCAAGCCGGTGGGCGTGGGCGACCCGGCGGCCCAAACCCGCCGCTGCCTGGAGATCATCCAATCGGCGTTGGAAGCGGCGGGCGCGTCCATGAAAGACGTGATCCGCACGCGCATGTTCCTGGTGCATGCCGAGGATTGGGAGGCGGTGGGCCGGGTGCACGGCGAGTTCTTCGGCGAGGTGCGCCCGGCGGCGACGATGGTGCAGGTGGCGAAACTGCTCGAGCCGGAATGGCTGGTGGAGATCGAGGCGGACGCGATCATGGAATGACACCCTCCGGTCTATACAGATTCCTTGTTCTTATAGGTGAACAGTATGCCCGACGACAAAAACTGGCTGAGTCACATGATTCGCAAGACCTTCGAATTTGAGGGCGAAATCTTCTACTGGCGCGGTCCGGCCCCGTACCTCTTTGTGACCGTGCCGGAGGAGCAGAGCCGGGAGATTAAAGCGCTCTCCGGGCTGGTCACGTACGGTTGGGGGGTGATCCCGGTGCGGGCGCGGATTGGGGAGACAGAGTGGAAGACCTCCCTGTTCCCGAAGGACGGGCGCTACCTGGTGCCCATCCGTGTGAGCGTGCAGAAGGCGGAGGGCCTTCTGCTGGGCGACCGGGTCTCGATACGGTTAGACATTGGAGGAGAGGAAGCATGAGCGTAACGTTTCAAATTCAAAATTCCGACCCGGCCCTGCTGACCAAAGCAAACGCTGTTGCGCGGGCCTTTGTGCAAGACTTCATGCGCCCGGACGTGGTGGGCATCGTCCTGCTGGGGGGCATTCCGCGCGGCTATTTTGACACCCATGCGGATATCGACATCGCCATTTTCCAGCAACGCGGGGCGGAGCTGCCGCTGAAGGAGAAGTTCCTGCATATCGACGGCCTGGAGGTGCAGATCTGGCTGTCGGATTATGAAGACGAAAACGACGCCGCCTGGGACATGGCCCGGCGCTGGACGTATACGCAGCGCGAGATCGTCTACGACCCCCAGGGCAAGATTGCCCAACTGCTGGCGCAGAAGGTGCCGCTACAGCCCGAGGAGCGGCGCTGGATGTTGATGGCGGGGCTGACGCTCTCGGAGTGGTACGTGAACCGCCTGACGCAGTTGTGGGTGGATCGGGGCAGCCTGACGAGCGCGCAGCACATGTTCGAGCAGGGGATGAATTACTTTTACGAGTTGTTGTTTGCCTTGAATCACGAGCTGGTTGCCGATACCAAGTGGCGGCTTTACTGCGTGGAGCGGCTGGAGCGCTTGCCGAGTCGTTTTCAGGAACGCATTCGGGAGGCTTTGCTGCTGCATGCCTTCACCGTTGAAGACCTGGACCGGCGCAAGCGAGCCTTTATGGTCATGTGGGAGGAGATGAAGCCGCTGGTGGAAGCCGAAACGGGCATGACTTTTGAGGAGATGGTAGCGGTGGTGTAGGCAGGGCAAGCCCTTGACTCTCCCCTCGGGGGAGGGTGTATGCTGGGGTGCGAAGGGAGAAATGCCATGACCAACAACAAAGTACGGATCGGAATCCTGGGAACCGGGTTTGGACAAAACCACGCCCGCATTTATACGTCCTTCCCGGATGTGGAAGTGGTGGGGATTGCGGGCAGGGACGCCCAAAAGACCCAGGCGGCGGCGCAGGCGCTTGGCGTGCCGGCTTGCACACTCGATGAACTGCTGGCGAGCCCGGACGTGGACGCTATTGACCTGTGCCTGCCCACCCGGGTGCACCCGCAGTATGCCATCGCGGCGCTGAAGCAGGGCAAGCACGTGTTTGTCGAAACACCCGTGGCGTACAGTATGGCCGAGGCAACGCAGATGGCGCAAACGGCGGCTGCTTGCCAGAAGCTGCTGATGGTGGCCTTGTTTGGGCGCTATGTGAGCGACTTCAAGGTTGTGCATGACGTGGTGGCAGCGGGGCGGATTGGCAGGCCGAAGGTGGTTTTTGCCAACCGCCGCACCCCGCCCATTTGGGGCGACGGCTGGGACGAGAACTTCATCCTGGACTTGATGCTCCACGACCTGGATTATGTGTACTGGATGCTGGGCAACCCGTTGGCGGTGACCAGCCGCGGGCTGCCTTACGGCGAGAAGGGCTGGGGGCAGGTGTTCGTGGCCCTGGAGTATGACGGCGCGAGCGCGGTGGTGGAGGGCAGCGGGATCATGCCGCTGAGCTTCCCTTTCAGTACCAGTTTGCGGGTGGTGGGGGAGGAAGGGGCCATCGATTTGAGCTGGTACTGGGGCGGCGAGTACCCGATCAGCGAGATCAAGCTTTACCCAGCGCAGGGCGCGCCCGAGGTGTTGCAAGCGCCGCGCTATGACCCCTACGAGGCGGAGTGCCGCCACTTTGTGGACAGCGTTTTGGGCAAAGCCGAGCCGGGCATTTTGGACATGGGGGTGGCTTGCGGCTCGCTCAACGTGGCGCTGGCTGCGCGGGCTTCCCTGGAGCAGGGCGGCAAGCGCATAGAGATCCAGCTGGCGGGTTGACGATCATTGAAAGCGAGTCAAAAGCGCTCTCCAAAAGGGAGCGCTTTTTGGTTGTGCCCATCGAGAGAGGGGATATAATGCTTGCACACTCATTCTTTAATATTATTCTTGCGATCTTACCGGTGCGCTATTTGGGCGGTTGGCCAAAGTTCTCTGCGAGAACAGAATACACGCCGGAAAAGGATCGACCATGTTCAAGAAAATTTTCAACGACCGCACCGCGGGTTGGATCGCCAAACTGCTGCTGATTGCCATCACCTCAGCGTGGTGCTATTGGAGCATCGCGGAAATGTATCACGAGGGCTGGTGGGGGCCGTTTTACATTCGCCTGGTGTACCTGATTCCGGGCGTGGCGTTCCTGGCACTGACGCTGATTGGGATCCGCTGGCCGCGTTTGGGCGGCTGGCTGATCATCCTCATCGGCGGGGCGTTCACGATTTTCTTTATGGATATCCACATCGCGGATGGCAAGTTCAGTATGGAACGCGACCTGACCGGGTTCCTGGTGAGCGGGCCGCTGGTGCTGTTGGGGGCGCTGCTGCTGGTGGAGGCGCGCAACCACAAGCGGCGCGCGGCGGCGGGCTGGCAGCCGCACCCCAAGTGGTGGCGGCGCAACCTGGGATATTTGCTGGCGCTGGTCCCGCCGCTGGCGATTTTCATTGGCCTGTCGGTCTTCTACCTGCCCATTGTGCTGACGCGGGTGGACGACGGGCAGCGCGGGACGCGACTGATCGAGGGCAGCGGCAAAACGCTGCTGTGGGCCCCCGAGGGGCCGGGCTGGAACTGGCGGCAGGATTACGGCGGCTATCCTTCGTGGAACATGATCGCCCTGTACGGGCTGGAGCCGGTGGGCATGGGCGACAAGCCGGGCTACGGTTGGGAGATTGGCAGGTTTTCCTCGGCGGAGGAGATGGCGCAGTACAATGTATGTTTGTATCTGAGCGAGGACGGGCTGACGTTGGAGGACGAGCCGCAGTACATCTGGCGCATGCCAACAGTCGAAGATTATGCCAGCGCCTTTGCCCGGCACGGGGTGAACGCGGGCTGCGCGTGGCAAGGGCCAGGGAACCAGCAGATGGACTGCACGATTTTGCCGGACAAGGAGACGCCGTTGTGGGCGCCGGACCTGGAACCGATTTACTATTGGGCGGCGGAGGAATATGACGACAGGCTGGCCTATTTTGTGTCGTATAACGGCTGGGTGAACCGCACACTCAAATCGGGGGGCAACCCAAGGCACAGCTACCGCTGCGTGCGGGAGCCGTAGTTCCCCTTATTCCACCCTCAACGCTTTCCTGTACCTTTCCTCCAACACCGCATTCTGACACAACCGCACCTCCCGCCCGCTGGTGGTGCGGACGTTGGTCACGTTGAGCGCGGCGGGCAGGCCGTAGGGATAGGGGGCGGTTCCGTCCGCGGCCTGGGGGTTGAAGTCGGGCAGGAGGAAGACCCCGGCGAAATCGGCGGCAACCTGGCTGTCGTCGATGAGCACGTTCTCGAAGTGAATGCGCTGGGGCAGGGTGCAAGGGTAGCCGAAGTCGTGATCTTCGCGCTGGGTGGCGCTGACCAGGCTGACGGGGCCGCTGGTTCCGGGGGGCAGGTGCCAGACGCAGTCCTTGACCAACAGGTCGCCGTCCCACAGGCAGCCGTAATCTTCGCGCAGGTTGACCAGTTTGGAGCCGTAGATGCGCACTCCCTCCAGGGTGAGCTGCCCGTGGCCGATGGCGTTGAGGCACTGGTGCCCGAGCGCCGAGTCTTTGACCAGGATGTTGGCGCAGCCCATGTGCGCATCCCAGCGCGAGAAGACGCAGTCCACGATGGCCAGGTCCTTGCAGAAGTTGGAGGTATAGACGCCCCAGCGGGTGGGGTCGGTGATGCCGAACTGGCGGCAGCCCGTGAAGCGCACGTCGATGCTGCGCAACAGGCTGATGTCATAGGAGCCCATCGGCACGGGCAGGTCCGCCGAGCCGGTGGTCCAATAGGTTTTGTGCCCGCTGAAGTAGCTTTTTTGGACCCGCACGTGGGCGCAGTCGTCGACGCGCAGGAAGCCGTGGTAGGGCGCGCCGCTGTCGCCTTCCATTAGAATAAAGTGGGACAGGCCTTCCACATTCACGTTGCTGCGGCGAATCTGGATGCCGCGGGCGTAGTAGTCGTAGCGGCTGGGGGCGGCGTTGGCCAGGGTGGTGAAGATGCCGCCGCGCAGGGTGAGGGGGGCTTCGTCGATGGGCAAGGCCTGGGCCTGGGTGACGGCGGCAAAGTCCCAGATGATGGGGTTGAGGATGGCGCCGTCCTGGCGGGCGATGAAGCAGTCGCTTTGGGGCACGCCGTTGTTCTGGTTGAGCCCAAAGCGGATGAACTGCCGGACGTGGTCATTCGTGACCTGCACCAGGCAATTCTGGGGCAGGCTGAAACCCAGGTTGGGCTGGCCTTTACTCAAGACAGGAATTTGCAGGGGGATGGGCGCGTGGGCCGAGCGCACCTCGAAGATGTGGGCCTGGTTGTTCTCCACGGCCCGGTCGTCGATGATGAACTTGGCCGTAGTCCAATCGGTGTCGGTTTGGATGACGGCGGTCAGGTCGCGCCCGCCCAGGTAGTAACAGGCCTGGGGCGCGGCCCGCACCGGCAGCCCGTTGGCGTTGGCGTGTTGGTGTGCCTGGACAATGGCGGGCAGGTCGTCGGCGATGCCGTCACCGGCCGCGCCGAATTGTTCGTAGGTGATGGGATGCATGGGGAATCCTGTGGGTGAATTTGATTTATCATAACAAAATTTTGGAATAACTACTTTGGCAATATCACTTTAAAACGCCATGACCTTCAAACTCGGGTGTTGCCCCCACCCTACCCTCCCCCGGCAACCAAGATG
>JAFGLU010000070.1 GCA_016927865.1 Anaerolineaceae bacterium | reverse complement strand
CGCAGCGCGGGATGTGATCGAACGAGCCGGTTACGGCGCATACTTTAAGAATCGTACGGGGCATGGTATTGGTCTTGACGTTCATGAAGAACCCTACTTGTTTGGGGAGAATTCCCAGGTCCTGGTTCCAGGAATGACCCTCACGGTCGAGCCTGGCATTTATCTGGAAGGGCAGGGTGGCGTGCGTTTTGAAGACAATGTTGTTGTCACCGAGGAGGGTGCAAAAATTCTGAGCAACCTGCCCCGCCAACTAATTGCCATCCCGGTATAAGTGAAATCGTAAGCGCCCGGGGTAGGGTGTTTTCCGCTTTTTACTGACACGTGACAAACATCACTTTTTTATATAAATTATATGTGCTATGATTGTGGTCAGACCGCCAGGCCTTTCGACCAGTTTGCAGTGGGGAGCGAGGCCCAGGGCGGCGCGCGCGAGTCGCGCGTTTCTTTCTCGTCCTTGCCGAAATTTCCGTCATTCGTACCTGGGCCTGTTTTCGCCCCTCCACAGCGGACTTGCTCCGCATGATTTCCTCTGTGGACCAGGCGCAGGGTTGGTTCATAAGATCAGTCAGTTATTCACCGGGCAACCGCCGTCCCGCTGGGTGAGCTGGCCTTTTCCCGGTCCCAGCAAAAGCTATAACGTTGATGGTTTGTGCAGCAAAGGAGACCAAGATGGACAAGAAGTACAAGGGTGTTTTCACCGTCATTTGCACCGCATTTGATGACAAGGGTGATGTAGACGAAGCCGCGCTGCGCAGCCACATTCGCTGGCAGTTGGACGAGTGCAAGGTGCACGGTATCATTCCGTGCGGCAGCACCGGCGAGTTTGCCTTCCTTACCCCTCCGGAGCGCCAGCGCGTGGTGAGCATCGCCCTCGATGAGGTCAAGAAGCAGGTTCCGGTCATCGCCGGCGCTGCCGCCTGCGCCACCCGCGAGGTCATCGAGGCCGGCAATTGCTACAAAGAGATGGGCGTGGATGGAATCATGGTGGTTCCGTCCTATTATGGCCATCTGAACCAGGCCGAGCTCTACGGGCACTACGCAGACATTGCCCGCAATGTGGCTTTGCCGGTGATCATTTATAATAATCCCGGAACTTCCGGCTCGGATACTCTGCCTGCCACGGTGGCAAAACTGGCCAATGAGTTTGAGAATATTGTCGCGATTAAGGAAAGCACCGGCTCGATGCAGCGTGTGGTAGATATCCAACTGCTGGCCGGCGATGACATCGAAGTGGTGTGCGGCTGCGACACGCTCGCGCTTGAGATGTTCCGCATGGGTGTGCAGGGCTGGATCGCCGCGCCCGCTAATGTTTTCGCCAGGCAGTGCGTCAAGCTGTACGAACTGGCGGTGGAGCAGAAAGACCAGGTCGCGGCCTGGGAGTTCTACAAGCAGGCCCGCCCGATTTACGATCTGTTCGAGAACAGCGGCCAGTACGTTGCGCTGGCGAAGGCAGGGCTGGAAATGCTGGGCCGTGGCATGGGGAAACCGCGTAAACCTCTGGCTGAGGCATCGCCCGAGCTGAAAGCCGACCTGAAGGTGCTGCTGGATCGGTTTTATCCGTAGACCAGGAGATCAGATGCGTGTGAAAGTACAGGCCATCGGCGATCTGCGCGAATATTTTGGGCGCGACCCAGTCGAAGTGGCGCTGCCGGACGGGGCAACCGTGCGCGACCTGCTGGATACCCTGGATATGCGCCTGGGGGCGCGTTTACCCGGCTACCTGTGGGACCGGGAAACTCGGCGCTTCAAAGGCCCGGTCCTGCTGGTGGTGGAGAAAAAAGCGGTGCAGGATGAAAGCGCATCGCTGGCCGATGGGATCGAAGTTCGAATAATGCGAGCGATTGCGGGTGGATAATCATTCAACTGGAGGAGAACCATGACCGGACCAATCAAAGGGTATGCTGGCTACCAGCTCCGTGTGGAACTTGGCACGCGCGTCTCCCGCGTGGAGCCGATTGACGCGCACACACAACGCAAGTTCCTGGGGGGGGCCAGCTATGCTGCCAAAGTGTTGTACGAGGAGATGCCCGCTGGCGTGGACCCGCTGGGGCCTGCCAACAAAATGATTCTGGCTACCGGTCCGTTGAGCATGTCCAATATCCCCGGCGGCGGCTCGATCATGTTGTGTTTCAAGTCCCCGCTGACTGGCGTGTGGGGCGAATCGCGCGTGGGCGGCGACTTTGGCCCGGATCTTAAGAAGGCCGGTTTCGACTACGTGATCGTTGAAGGCCGCTCCGAAACCCCGGTCTGGATGATGATTGATGACGGGGTGGTGGAGTTTTTCCCGGCCGAGCATTTGCTTGGCAAGACTGTGGCCGAAAAATCGGCCCTCATCCGCGAGCAGGTAGGCGACAAGAAGCTGTCTATCCTGTGCATCGGCCCGGCGGGTGAAAACCTGGTCAAGATTTCCGCGGTCATGTCTGATGACCGCGCGGCAGGGCGCACGGGAGGCGGGGCGGTGTTGGGCGCCAAAAACCTGATCGCTGTGGCCGCGCGTGGCAAGCACAAGGTCGAAGCCGCCGAGCCCGAACGGCTCAAGACCATCCTGCGCGGCGCTTTTGCCGAGATCAAAGATAACCCCATGTTTGTGGGCATGAAGCAGTATGGAACCATCGGCGACCTTGCCGGCAACGACGACGGCGGCGACTGGCCGAGCCAGAACTGGAAGTCTAACTCGTGGGGTAAAGGCCCCGAGCTTTTCGATGCGTATGCGAAAAACAACTTCATCAAGGGCTTTGGTTGCTACCATGGCTGCACGATGGCCTGCGCGCGCTGGGTGCATGTGGCCGATGGCTCTTACAAGACCCCTGAGCATGGTGGCGCGGAATATGAGTCCATTTCCTGCTTCACCGCCTACCTGCTCAACGAAAACATGGACGCGGCCGTGCACTGCACCTGGTTGTGCAACGAGTACGGCCTGGATACCATCTCCACGGGCGCGGTGATCGCCTTTGCAATGGAATGCTACGAGAAGGGCCTGCTGGCGCCCGAACAGCTCCAGGGCCTGGATCTGACCTGGGGGAATGCCGAGGTGCTGCCCGACCTGGTGAAGGCCATCGCCCTGCGCCAGGGGTTGGGAGACATCCTGGCCGAGGGTGTGCGCCGGGCCGCCGCCATCATCGGCAACGGCGCGGAGAAGTTCGCCGTGCATGTGAAGGGCCTGGAAGGACCGGCGCACGACCCGCGCTCGGGCAAGGCCCTCGGAATTACATACGCGACCGCGAACCGTGGCATGTGCCATATTCAGCCGCTGGAAGGCATGGCCTGGGACCGCGGCAAGCTGGACTGGGGCCTGGGGAAGTACGGCGTGCCCGATCCCAATACGGTGGAACGCTGGGATGAGCAGGGCAAGGGCGCGGTGGTGCAGCTCTTGCAGAACGGTCTTGTGCTGCCAGACATTATCGGCACCTGCAAGTTCTACATGTATGGCGGCATCACCATTGACCACTGGGCCGATTTTATCTCAGCCCTGACCGGTTGGGATATGGATGGCGCGGAAATCCTGAAAGCAGGCGAACGAGCCATCAATATCCAGCGCCTCTTCAATGTGCGCGAAGGCATCACCGCCAGGGATGACTTCCTACCCGAGCGCGTGCTCACGCAGCCAGCCTTCGGCAAGTACGCGGACGAGCCGGCAGTGGTCACCCGCGATCTGGAGGGCATGTTGGCCGAGTACTACGCCGCGCGCGGCTGGGACCCGGTGACCGGCGCCCCCAAAGAAGAAAAGCTGGCTGAACTCGGCCTATAATAGGGCCCGGCCTGGCGATCAGCCCGCGCCTATAACCCCACCTCCTCGGGCCGGACGGTCTTCTGCCCGCCGGGGTGGGCTGGGGCGGGGACGATCTCGGGGATGGCCTCGCCGGCCGCGGCCATGCGCTTGAGCAGGCGCGCCTTCATCCGCTCGCTTACCGGCTGGTGCGAGGTGTAGCCAACCAGGTTGTTCAACTCGTAGGGGTCGGCCAGCAGATCGTAGAGCGCGTCTTCCTGGTAGCAGTCCGCGCCGGGGTCGGCGTTGGGGTTGGCCTGCGGGGCGGTCACGGCATACTTCCAGCGCCGGGTGCGGATGGCCCGCCCGACCTGCGCCTCGCTGATCTGGATGAAGACATCATCGGGCCAATCGACCGGCTCGTGGCGCAGTAACGGCAGGATCGAATGCCCGACATACTCCTCCGGGATGGGCAGCCCGCAGGCGTCCAGCAGGGTGGGGGGCAGGTCGAGCAGGGTGGTGAGGGCCTGGACTCTCCCGCCGCCGTCGAAGCCGGGCCCGCGCAGCGCCATGGGGATGCGGATGGAGCTGTCGTGGCAGGAGCGCTTGTACTCGTTGTTGCGGGTCTTGAAGTGGTTGCCATGGTCGGAGGTGAAGACGACGATGGTGTCATCCAGCAGGTTGAGTGAGGCCAGCGCGTCCAGCAGCCGCCCGAGGGCCTCGTCGAGGCGTTTGACCATGCCGTAGTAGCCGGGCAGGTGCTGGTAAGCCGTCCCGCCGCCCAGCGCCTGCAGGTCGGGCGGGGTCCAGCGCCCGGCGTAGCGCTCGGCGTAGCCGGTCGGGGCGGGGTAGTCGTCGCGGGTGTTCTGGAAGTGCGGCTCGAGGTACGAGACGAACAGGAAGAAGGGCTCCTGCCGGCTGTGCTGGTCGATGTAGCGGATGGCCGCGTCGGTCAGCGCGTCGACGCGGTAGCCGGGCAGGCGCACCTCGCGCCCCTGGCCGTCGTACATGACGGTGCGGTAGGCGTCGGAGGTGAACTCGAGCGCGTTGGCCGCCAGCCAGTCGGCGTAGCCGCCCTGGTAGGCGGGCGGGATCGGGCCGGTATCCTCGCCGCGGGCCAGGTGCCACTTGCCGATGTAGCCGGTGCGGTAGCCAGCCGGGCCAAAGGCGCGCGCCAGGGTGAGCGACTCGGGCTCGAGGGCGATGGCGTTGCGGAAGCAGCCGGTCTGGGTGGCGTACAGCCCGGTCTGCAGGCAGGCGCGGGCCGGGCCGCACACCGGCTGGGGGGTGAAGGCGTGGTAGAGGTGGGTGCCTTCCTGGGCCAGGCGGTCGAAGTTGGGGGTCAGGTCGAGCGGGTTACCGTGCACGCCGGTGGTATCCCAGCGCTGCTGGTCGGTCAGGAGAAAGAGGATGTTGGGTCGAGAAGGGGGCATGGGGGTCTCCGGTGGGGGATGTGGGGGAGGTCGGGTGAAAAAAAGCGGCCTTTGCGTGTAGCCAGTGAAAAAGATGGGGCCTGGGTCAGGATTGGCAGCCAGGGATGTTGAAACCGGGGGTAGGCTGGGACTGCCTGGCGGTTGAAACCGCGGCAAGGGCTGCGAATCCTCGCCTGCGCGAGGATGAAGAGAAGAGCGGCGCCCGGCCGGGTTGGGTTAATTATACGCCGGTGGGGGGAATCCGTAGCCCGGGTTGCCGTCCCGGGTCTGCGGGCGGCGGGAATCCCGCCCTACGGAATGCGGGTGAGCGCTTATTCGTAATCCGTGAAATCTGTTCCCAAAATCCTGTTACAGTACAATGGACAAAGGAAGGCCGATGGAGTACAACAGTAATGGATCGACCATCCAACTGTTTCATCCACCGG
>JAFGLU010000069.1 GCA_016927865.1 Anaerolineaceae bacterium | reverse complement strand
TGCGCTGCCCGAGTTGTCTGCCGGGCGCGTGACCGAGGCGCAATTGCGCCTGTTGTTCCGCCACCACCGCAACCCGGCCCTACCCACCGACTTCGACTAACCTCTAATTTAATATATGTGGGAGTGCAAAGCACTCCCACATATATTAAATTAGAGGCTTTTTCAGCCCTGCTAGCGCAGTTCGCTACGGGCCAGCCAGGTGAGCAATATGCTCACCGCCACCAGGATGCAACCCACCACCAGAGGCAACAACGCGCCTACCTCACCGTAGACCCAATCAAAGCGCGGCCGCGGGGTGACGTAGGCCGCCAGGGCCACCGTCAGAACCGGTCCGGCCAGCGATTCCAGCGAGGGTCTGCGGTGGAGGCGGTACATGAGCAGCAGCATAATGAAAGACATGGCCAGCACCAGCCACAGGCCCAAAGAAAAAGCCGCGTGCGCGGCTCGCATTTCAGCATCGCTTTGAAAAACAAACAGATTGAGACCCGTCACCACCACCGCGGCGATGATCGGGGTCGAAAAAAAGGCTGCCAGCACCAGGCGAATCCGGCGACGGCTGACAGTTGCCAGAATATCGGCTTTTCCGGCGCGAAGTTGACGCAAACTGACCGCCAGCAAGAACTGGCTGACGAGTGCGAGGATGCAAATTCCATAAGCTAAAGCCGCCGACATGGGCATGAGCTAATCATACCTGTAGAATGGGTTATCCGCAACCGTTGAGAGAAAAGCCATCCATCGCGATCCGAGGTCATGGTTAGCACAGATTTCACCCTCACCCTGGCCGGGCCAGGGTCACCCTAACCCTCTCCCTGAAAGGGCGAGGGAACAGAACCCGAACGGGGGTCGGGCGGTTTTCTTACAGTACAATTGATTCATGCGCCGATATGCTATCCTTCAGGCCGGCTCGTTCACCCGCGCGCCGCTTGCCGCTCACCGGGCAGCCCGCGTGCAGGGCAGCACTTCAAAGGGCATCTTCCTGCTGTTCCCCGACCGCAAGGTGGTTTTCCTCTCTTACCAGCCCTTCGCTGGGCCGCTGAACCTGATCCTGGCGGAAAAGTATTCACGGAAATTATCTGTAAGGGTTGGTGAGACAGCCCAGATCACGGAAGCGGAGATTTGCCTGCCCGAATCCGGGCTGTGCTTTGATCTAAGCGCCGCCCGGACCTGGCAGGCGCCCCCGCCGCCGCCCTTGAGCTCCGATTGGCGCAAAACGCTGGAAACCCTGGCCCGGCAGGCCTTCGTTGCCCGCCCTGCCGGGGGCTGGACGCCTCTGCTGCCGCACCTGATGGGATGGAGCGAACCACCCGCCCCGCTCCCCGCAGAGTTGGAAACCCCGCTGGCACGCCTGCTGGCTGCCCGGCTCGCACTGCAAGCCAGAGAGACTACTGCCGCGGTAGAGCAACTGCAAGGGCTGATTGGACTGGGGCGCGGGTTGACCCCTTCAGGTGACGACTGCCTGGCCGGGTTGCTACTCATGCGCTGCCGCGCCGGACGCGCGCAGCCAGGCGCCGACACGATGGCGGAGGCGCTGGTCGAAGCGGCTTACGAGCGCACGACAGCCATCAGCGCTAACATCCTCGAAGCCGCCGCCGCCGGGCAGGCCGATGAGCGCTTGCTGCAGGCCTGCGGCGCGATCCTGGCGGGGCAGGAGGGGCGGTTGCCCCAAGCCCTTAACGGCCTGCTGGATTACGGCAGTTCTTCGGGCCTGGATTCGATGGTGGGAATGGTCGTTCTTTCGTTTTACTAAAAAGTCAGACTTCTTCTTAATGCAACACAACCCGCGCGAGATGCGGGCTGTGTTGCATTCAATCTAAAACTTTAGGCCAAATTGGCTTTGGTCAATTTATTCAAGCTCTCCACGTGGGCGGGGTTGTAGGCGTCGCCGAATTTGGTCTTGGGCAGCGACTCGCGCAGCTTAACCAGATCGGCATACTGGGCGTCGTCCACAAAGGCCACAGCCCGGCCGATGCTGGCCTCGCCATCCACAAAGCGCCAGGGGAAGAAACCCACCGTAAAGCGCTGGTTGAGCAGCAGGTCCAGCTCACCGCCAAAGCACTCGGCATGGATGATCTCGTTGGGGAACATGTCGATGTGCATCAACTGGTATTTGCTGTCATCGAAGAACTGCTCTAACGGCATGCCAAACTTCTTTTGGAAGACGTGTTCGGCTTGCTTGGCCTGGCGCGGCATCCAGTTGCGGATGATGGTGTTCATGGGGTGGTCGGCCGAACCACAGTCCACGGCGATCCAGCGCAGCTTCTTGGCCTTGGCCCAATCGGCGAACTCCTGGTCGGGACCGGGGTGCTTGACCATGTAACGGATCTCATCGGCGGTGGGCATATCCCAGCCAAAGTGGTGGTAGCCGGTGTGAATCACCAGGATGTCGCCCTCTTTGACCTCCACGCGCTCCTCGATCATCTTGCTGGTATACACGTCGTAATCGCCGCATACATCGCTGAGGTCGACAATGGCCGCGTCATGCACCAGGTAGTCCATGCTCAACGAAGCGATATCCTTGCCGGGGGTGTAGAAGTGAATTTCGCCATCCAGGTGCGTGCCCAGGTGGTTCGAGTGGGTCAACAACTGGCCGTTAGCGCCGTTGGGGGCCAACCGCTTGAAGTACTTGACCTGCAACGGCTCGTAGGTGGGCCAGGCAGGGGTGCCAATTCCCAGGGGGATGGTCAAATCGATCAGTTTCATTTTTCCTCCATTGTAGAAAAGAACGTCAACCGGATTCGTCCGAAAACCTGGATATTATTTATCTTCGCAGCCAGAGGTGGAAGATGCCTTCACCCTCTGAATCGTACCCATATTTTTATAACACACCCGCTAAGACCGCCAGCACCACGCCACCGGCAACCACGCTGCCCAACTGCCCGGCGGCATTGGCGCCCATGGCGTGCATGAGCAGGAAGTTCTCAAAATCCTCCTGCGCTGCCACCCGCTGCACAATGCGCGCCGACATGGGGAAAGCGCTGATGCCCGCCGCGCCAATGAGCGGGTTGAACTTCTTGCCCGACAGCACGTACATCAGTTTGCCGAATAAAACACCTCCTGCCGTATCAATGCAGAAAGCCAACAACCCCAAGCCCAAAATGGCCAACGTCGACCAGTTCAGGAAGGTGTTGCCGTTCATGGTGGAACCAATCACCAGCCCCAGAAAGAGCGTAACCAGGTTGACCAGTTCGTTTTGGGCGCCCTTGCTCAGGCGATCCACCACCAGGGCTTCGCGCAAGAGGTTGCCAAACATGAGAGACGAGATCAACGGCGAGGCCTTGGGCGCGATCAAGGAGACTACGATGGTCACGATGATGGGAAAGAGCACCCGCACCACACGCGACACGGGGGTCTGCGAGTAAGGCATGCGCACGCGGCGCTCTTCTTTGGTGGTCAGCAAGCGCATGATGGGCGGCTGGATGATGGGCACCAGGGACATGTAACTATAGGCTGTCACCGTGATAGCTGGAAGGAGCTGCGGCGCGAGCTTCGATGAGACATAAATGGCGGTGGGGCCGTCAATAGCGCCGATGATGCCAATCGAGGCAGCTTCTTTGAGCGGGAAACCCACCGCTAGAGACAACAGCAAGGTGATGAAAATACCTAACTGCCCGGCCGCGCCCAACAAGGCCATGCGCGGGTTTTCGAGCAGCGGGCCAAAATCGGTCATTGCGCCAATGCCGATGAAGATGAACAGGGGGAAGAGCTCGGTCTTGATCCCAAAATCATACAGGATACGCACAAAACCGCCCTCATCCGTCACGCCGGTTAAGGGCAAATTGGCCAGGAAAGCCCCAAAACCAATCGGCAGCAACAGGTTCGGCTCAAACTCATATTTGACCGCCAGAAAAATTAATAAGCCGCCAATCATCAGCATGAGCCCATTTTGCCAGGTGAAGGCTCGGAAGGCTTCCAGCAGGATACTCAGGTTGGAAAAGTCCATGAACACCCCCGCCTATTCGAACTGGAAGAGAAGGTCGCCGTAGTTGACGCGCTGGCCTTCGCTGACGGCCACGGCAGCAATGACGCCTTCGCGCGGGGAGCGAATGGCGTTCTTCATCTTCATCGCTTCCAGAGCGCACAACTGCTGGCCCACGCTCACTTTCTGGCCCACTTCCACCGCGATGTCCATGATCACGCCGGGCATGGGCGCATTGAAGGCGTTGCCGCTGGCGGCGGCTGCCGGGGCAGCGGGCCGCGGGGCAGGACGCGCCACCGGGGCGGGGGCAGGCGCAGCCGCTTTGACCGGGGCCGCCGGAACCACCACGGGGGCTTGCCCTTCTTCCAGGGTCACCTGATAGGCTTTGCCGTTGACGGTCACGTCCATCTCGCCGCCATTGGCCTCGCCCAGCTCTACTTCATACGGTTTTCCGTTCACCGTTATTTTCATTGTTCTTTTCATTGCTTCCAACTCCTAACGTTTTTCCGTGTTGCCTTCGCTTGATTCTGAGCGCCGGGCCGCCCACCAGGAGCCACGCCCCTCTTGCAGCAAGCTCCCCAAGGAAGCTGAGCGATTGCTTTGCCCAACACGCGCATAAGCCAGCGCGGCGGCAATAACCGCCACTACCTCGCCTTCATCGTCTTCGGTTTCCACGGATGCTTCCACCAAAGCAGCTTGCTGCACGGCGGCGCTTTTCTTGGCAGCACGCTCGGCAGGGAAAAGCGTTTTGAGCGCAAGGATGATCAGAATAAACACCCCCAGCGCGACAAAAGTGATGATTAAGCCAAGCAGGCTAACCTGCAAACCGGCAGAAAAATCTGTACCCATTAAGCACCTCCGGCTTACAGCGGCATGCTGCCGTGCTTCTTGGCAGGCAGCTTGGCCTGTTTATCGCGCAGCAGCTCCAGGGCAGCGATCAGGCGCGGGCGCGTTTCCGAGGGCAAGATGACATCATCCACGTACCCATTGGCCGCGGCGCGGTAGGGGTTGGAGAACTTGTCACGGAACTCCTGCGCCAGCCGGGCACGCTCGGCGGCCGGGTCGGCGGCGGCGGCGATCTCTTTGCGGAAGAGGATGTTTACCGCGCCATCGGCGCCCATTACGGCGATCTCAGCGGTGGGCCAGGCAAAGACCTGGTCGGTATGGATGTGCTTGCTGCTCATCACGATGTACGCGCCGCCATAGCCTTTGCGGGTCACCACGGTCAGCTTGGGCACGGTGGCCTCGGAATAGGCATAGACGATCTTGGCGCCGTGGCGGATGATGCCGCCGTGCTCCTGGTTCACGCCCGGCATGAAACCCGGCGAGTCAGAGAAGGTAATGAGCGGCATGTTGAAGGCATCGCAGAAGCGCACAAAGCGCGCGATCTTGTCGGAAGAGTCGATATCGATCACTCCGGACATGACCAGCGGCTGCTGCGCCACCACGCCCACCGCCTGCCCGTGCAATCGGGCAAAGCCGACGATGGCGTTTTGGGCGAAGTTGGTGTGAACTTCCAAGAAGGTACCCAGGTCAAACACCGCCTCGATGGCCATGCGCATGTCATACGGCACGCTGGGATCGGCGGGTACCAGGGTATCCAAAGTGGGGTCCATGCGCCAGGGGTCGTCGCTCAAGCTAGCTGCGGGGGCCGGCTCGGCGTTGTTCGAGGGCAGATAAGAGATCAGCCGCCGCACGGTCTCAAATGATTCCGCTTCGTTTTCGGCAGCAAAATGGGCCACACCGCTGGTAGCCGAATGGGCCATTGCCCCGCCCAGGGTTTCGGTGTCCACCTGCTCACCGGTGACCGTTTTGATCACCTCGGGGCCGGTAATGAACATGTTGCTGATGCCCTTGGTCATGATAATAAAATCGGTCAGGGCCGGGGAATAAACCGCGCCGCCCGCGCACGGCCCCAGCATGACGCTGATCTGCGGGATGACCCCGCTGGCCAGGGTGTTGCGATAGAACACCTCGCCATAGGCCGAAAGGCTGTGCACACCTTCTTGAATGCGCGCGCCGCCCGAATCATTCAAGCCAATCATGGGCACCCCGGCCTGCATGGCCAGGTCCATGATTTTGCAAACCTTTTGCCCGGCCACCTCGCCAAACGAGCCGCCCAGCACGGTGAAATCCTGAGAATAAATGCACACCCGGCGGCCGTTAATCTTGCCGTACCCGGTCACCACGCCGTCGCCCAAGGGGTGGCTCTTGTCCAACCCAAAATCGGTCTGGCGGTGGACCATGTAAGCATCCACCTCCTGGAAGCTGCCTTCATCCAACAATTGCAGGATGCGCTCGCGCGCCGTCAGCTTGCCTTTGGCATGTTGGGCGTCCACGCGATCTTTGCCGCCGCCCTCCAAAGCCTTCTCGCGGTACTCACGAAGCTGTTTCAACAATGCTTCGCGCCCGTCCACCGAAGACTCGACTGAATCCGTCATATTGCTCTCCTGTCATCTGGGATAATGAGCCGGGGTGTAAAAGCACCCCGGCTCACGTATTCATTAACCCTAGTTTACCACTCCCGCTTCGAGCAAAGCCATGTAGATTTTCTCGGCGCTAAAGGGTGGGTTGGTAATTCGCACGCCGGTCGCGTCGTAGATGGCGTTTGCCAGCGCGGCGATGACCGGTACGAGAGGATGTTCTCCAATACCGCGCGCGCCAAACGGTCCATCGTCCTGCGCCGTCTCGACAATGAACGTGTCGATTTTCTCCGGCACGTCAATGGCGGTGGCGATGCGGTAATCGACGAAGCTGGGGTTGCGCATCTCGCCCCCCACCAACTGGCACTCCTCAAACATGGCCGAGCTGAGTCCCTGGACAAAGCCGCCTTCCATTTGCTGCCTGACCATATCCGGGTTAATCGCCTTGCCCACGTCAAAGGCCGAGGCAGCGTACAGCACGGTGATCCGGCCAGTGTCCTTGTCGATCTCAATATCCAAACCCTGCGCCCCGGTGGTGTAGTGCACCACGGCCCGCTCGCCCTGGCCGGTTTCAGCATCCAGCCCGGTGACGTAGGTGGGCATGAACGAGCCCGCCCCCACAATTGGGCCGCCCAGCCAGCCTTGATCGTCGGCTTTAGGCAACCCATACACAACAAAATCTTTGATCTCGATCGATTCTTCGGTCTTGTAGGAAATCACGTACCCGTCCTTAATGTCCAGGTCTTCGGGTTTCTCGTTCCAGGCCTCGGCGACAATATCGAGAATTTTCTTTTTTGCATCCAACGCTGCATTGCGAACCGCGTTGCCCATGCTCCAGGTCAGGCGGCTGGCCACCGTTTGCCACTCGTAGGGCGAGTAACGCGTATCGATGGGGCCCAGCACCTTGACGGCTTCGTAGGGCACGCCCAGCGACTCGGCGGCAATCTGCGCCATAGCCGTAAAGGTACCCTGGCCCAGTTCCTGCCCGCCCACGCTCACGTTCACCGTGCCGTCGGCGTTCATCTTCACCAGCGCCGAAGAGCCCGCGTTGGGCGGCATGGCGGGGGCCTTCCAGGCCAGGGCAATGCCCTTGCCGCGCAGTTTATTAGGCGCGGAGGGTGCTTCCTTCTCACCCAGCTTCAACGCGCGGGCCACCTTGTCGATGCACTCCGGCAGGCCCACCTCGTGGATGACCATGCCCGTGGCCAGCACGTCGCCACCGCGCACACAATTGCGCAGGTGGAACTCGGTGCGGTCCATACCGATCTTATCGGCCAGCATATCCATGATCTGCCCAACACCAGTGTGCAACTCGGCCATGCCGAAGCCGCGGTATGCGCCGCCCACCGGGTGGTTGGTATAGACGCAGATGCTGTCGGTACGCATATTGGGAATATCATACGGTCCAGTGCTGGAATAGCCGCCCGCACGGGTGACATTGACTCCGTACTCGGTATAGGCGCCACCGTCCCAGTACATGGTGTTTTCCATCGCCAGCAGGTTGCCATCTTTGTCGCAGCCCACCTTGAGCTTGATCACCAGGCCCTGGCGGACGAAGTTGGTGTAGAACTCTTCCTCGCGGGTCAGGAGCAGCTTGATGGGCACGCCCTTGAGCTTGAGCGCTGCCGCGACTGGAATGGCCTCCATCGTCACGCCCGCTTTGCAGCCGAAACCGCCGCCAATCAACGGGGCAATGACGCGGAAATCGCTCTCAGGGATATGCAGAGATTTTGCCAGCAGAGCGCGCTGGGCAAAAGGCGATTGGGTGGAAGCCCACAGCGTGACCTGCCCGTTCTCTTCTGCTTTGGCAATGGCCACGTGGGGTTCAATCGGCACGTGCTGGACTTGGGGAATGCGGAAGGTGTGTTCCACAATGGCGGCGCACTGCGGCCAGGCGGCTTCAGTGTCACCCTTGCGAATCTTAAAGTGGTTCGCCATGTTGGTGCCATTGACCGGGAAGATGAAGTTGGGGTGTTCGTATTTTTCCAGGTCGGGATGGATGATTGGGGCTTCTTTGCTGGCCCCAAATTCCGGATCCAATACCGGCTGGAGCAATTCATACTCCACATCGATTGCATCCAGCGCTTTCTCGGCGATTTCCTCGGTAGAAGCGACCACCGCTGCAACACCCTCGCCCACAAAGCGCACCCGATCGCGAGCAAAAATGTTGCGGTCCTGCAAGTAAAGCCCCACGTATTCCGGGAAGTCTTCTCCGGTCACTACCAGCTTCACGCCTGGGATGAGCAACGCTTTATCGTAGTTGATCTTTTTGATCAGCGCGTGGGGATGGGGGCTGCGTTTGACCCGGCAGTGATGCAAGGCATTGCCAAAAGCAATATCATCGGTATACTGCGCCGCCCCGGTGACTTTTTCTTGAACATCGATGCGCTTGACGCTCTTTCCAACCACAGAAGAGGTGCTTGCCTGAGCGATTGCCATCTTATGCTCCTTCCTGGCCTTCAATCTCAGCGGCCACCTTGACTGCTTCGACGATGCGGTTATAACCTGTGCAGCGGCACAGGTTCCCGCTCAAAGCGTCGCGGATTTCAAACTCGGTGGGGTGTGGGTTGCGGTTGAGCAGCGCCCGCGCCGAGATGAGCACGCCGGGCGTGCAAAAACCGCACTGCACGGCGCCCAGATCGACGAGGGTTTTCTGCACCACGTCCATCTCGCCGTTTTTCGCCAGTCCCTCCACCGTGATAATCTCGGCGCCATCACATTCGGCCGCCAGAACCATGCAGCTATTCACCGCGTCGCCGTTCATCAGCACGGTGCAGGCGCCACACTCGCCCGAGGCGCAGCCGTTTTTGGTGCCGGTGAGGGCCAGTTTTTCGCGCAGCATCTGCAGGAGGGTCATGTTGCCCGAAATATCGACCACTTCCAACGAGCCGTTGACCTTGAGGGTAATTCGATGGTATGACATGCGGCCTCCTTTTATTTGCGGACTTTCGTCCACACGTCCATCAGACCGTTGCGCGTCAAGTTGCGCACCATCTGCTTGCGGTAGGCAGCGCCGCCGCGGGTATCGTTAATCGGCTTGCATCCATCCATGGCCGCCTGGGCCGCCTCGGCAATCACTGCCTCGTCGATCTCTTTCGATTCCAGAATGGCTTCAGCCGCTGCCGCACGCAGTGGAACGGGGGCAACCGAAGCGAGGACGATGCCAAAGTGATAACCCGAAGGGGTGCGCGCTGGAACAGCCATCACCGTCACGCCCACAATAGCCAGATCACCCAGCTTGTTGCGGCCTAGCTTGAGGTAGCGGCAGGCGTGTTGAGGATGTGACAGGGGGAAGGAGATGGAGGCGGCAATGTCGCCCGGTTGCAGGGTGGTCTTGCCGGGGCCTTTGAAGAATCCATCTAGCGGCACCTCGCGGAAGCCCTGCGGGCCAAATACCCGCAGCACGCCGCCATACAGGATGCTCGCGCCAATGGTGTCGCCGGCAGGCGAGGCGTTGCAGATATTGCCTACAATGGTGGCCCGCGAGCGAAGTTGGTAGCTAGCCACCCAATGGCAGGCTTCCACCAACCCGGGGTAGTGCTGCTGCACGGCAGGGTCGGCTGCCACCTTGTTCATGGGCACAGCCGCCCCAATGGTCAAACCCTTTTGTGGGTCGAACGATAGGTCCTTCATCCCTTCCAGGCCTTTGACGTCCACCATGTACTTGGCCGTCCAGGCTCCGTCACGGATGCGGACAATGCAGTCCGTTCCGCCCAGGAAAGGCCGCGCTTCTCCGGCGTGCTCCACCAGGAAACGGCTGGCCTCTTCCAGGGAGGCAGGCTTCACATAATCTAGTTCAGGGAGTCCAGGATGTGGATTGTGCATAAGTCGGCTTCCTCTCCAGGTTGTTGAATCACACTTACAGAGGTTTCAGCTTCAAAGAGCTGTTACAGCCACATTTAAAAAGAGCACAGAAAGCGAATCATCGGGAAACCTGACGGTGGGTCTCTCAGCAAATCCCACAGCGTAACAAAGAGCTCCCTGATGATCCGATCAAAAAGATAGTAGCATACTCAGAATTGTTTGACAAGTTGAACGAATCCTATCCTTGTCTGACAATTGACATGGTTAAATCGCAAGTTCGGGATAAGTTTTCTCTCTAACCCGAACGGGCCTTATTTCAAACTAAAGGTAAAGATCAATACACCCACCGCCATCACCGCCCACCAAAAGGGCCCCAAAACCGGGATCAACTCGTGGGAGGATCTGAGCAGCAGCCCGGCCAGCATGACCAGGGCCCCGGTCCCAACCAACCACCAACTGGCAATTTTGATCATGGGCTGCGGTCCTGCTGGAGCAGGCACTTCGCCCTTGGGTTTGCGCGGTGCTTTCATGCGCTGTAGTTCTTCAGCGCGCCGCTCTTGCTTGCGCCGCCCGCGCAGTTGGATAAGGCGGATGTAAAAAATCACTATACTGAGGATAACGACCGTCATTCCGATATCAAATTTCATGAATTCTCCCTAACTTTTCTGTATCTGCTCAAAAAGTGATGAAAGGAACCGTTATTTTAAGCCCGAGTCTTGGGCTGAGTCATCTCAAAAATTTTGCGTTTGAATTCCTCAAACGTAGCAGCCGGGCCGTTTCCCTGGGAGACAAAAATCGCGCGCGGGGTCAGATCGCCCAGTTCCGTCCCATGCTCAAACTGATCCTTCGAGCGCTTGACCAACCCCAAAATTCGCGTTGAAGGCAACCGCAGAAAAGCGAATCGCTTCTCGGGGTTGCGGATGAGCGCCAGGAAGTACATTTCCCCTTCGTGGCGGGGCGGGGGCATAGTGATGAAAACGATGCGCGTTTTGGGCGAGCGTTCCTCAACAATGATTTTTGTGCCGGCAAACGGCACCAGCATCTCTGCCGGTAGCTGACTGGCCACATGTTTCCACCAAAACTCGAGGAACTTCATCCCGTCCCGATCGATATACTTCATAAATTCATCGGTCTGCGAATGGAACAGCGCCGGAATGACATCATAGCAAAAGTTGTAATGCTGGCTTTTCTTCTTATCCATAGAATTCCAAAATTTTGATCATTCTTCCGACATGTGGGTAGTTTGACAATGTCACCTTAAAAGGTCACGACCTTAGAACTCGGGCGTTGCCCCCACCCTACCCTCCCCCGGCTGCCAATACTCTCGATCACTCAGGTGCTTTACCGGGGGAGGGAAAGAATTCTGCAAAAGTGAGGGGCTTTCGCCCCTCACTTTTGCGAAATCTTCTCCCCCGCCGTTTCGGCGCTCTGACGAGAGCCCCGCACATAGGTTGAATTTTGTGAGTAATTTTGCCAGCGGGGAGGGGCGGGGGTGGGGCCACAAGCTCAAAAATTTAAAATGACATTGTCAAGGTAGTTGCAAGCTCCCGGTATCGCCTCCCCCAGTAGGAGATTGGATACCGGGAGCTCCTTAGAAGACCGGTCAGGTCAACAGGCTTACTTGGTTACGGCTTTGCGCTCGACCGGGGGTTTGATGATCACGAAGATCAGATTGATGAGAATGCCCAGCACCGCAGCGAAGGCGATAGCGGGCAGGCCATCGGGGAACACCGAGCCAACCGGGAAGGGGATCATGCTGTTGGCGAAACCGATGTTGCCACCGATACCGACAATCAGGATGACCGCGCCGATGGCTAGCTGGCGAGGATCATACAGATTGACCTTCTCCGAGATCATCAGAGCAATACCCTGCATGCCGATGACGCCGAACAGGTAGATGGACAGACCGCCACCGACCGCCGAAGGCATCGAGCGGACAAGATCCGCCAGTGGGCCAACGAAAGCCAGCAGGATCGCAATCACGCCGGCGGTGATCAACGCGGGGCCGGAGTAGTTGCGGGTGATGACCATCAACGAGTTATTTTCGCCGTAGTTCGTTCCGGCAACAGAGCCGAACAAACCATTGACGATGTCATCCAAACCGTCCAGGATGAAATTCAGGCCGATATACTGAGAGAGGTTGTATTTCTCGCGACCCTGTTCTTCGGCCAGGTGATCAACGTACAGGCTGATCTGGTACAGGTGCGCCGTGGACTCGGGGATGGTCGCAATGGCCATCACGCCAATGCCAACGACCGCCGTCAGGGTCATGGGGTCATTGAAGACTGGGAAGTTGAAGGTGGGCACGCGCAAGAGCTCGCCCCAGGTGACATTGACCAGGCCAAAGGGAATGGCGATCAAGTACCCGGCAATGGCTCCCAGGAGGATGGGCAGCATGCCAATGAAGCCCTTCCCCTGCAGGTAAACAGAGAGGCAAATCGTGATTATGAGGGTCAGCAGAGCCACGATAAATTCGCTCACCTGCGGAGAGCCGGTGGGGCCGGTGATGCCCGTGGCGTTGTTCAACGCCGCCAGGCCCAGGCCAATACCGATGGTGCAAGCCACCGGGCCGGTGATGCTGGCAGGCAGAATGGTGTCGATGGCCTTTTTGCCACCGGCTACCCGGATCAACACACCCACAATGATGTTGATGAGGCCCGTGGCAACAAAACCCGCCTGGACAACCGATAGAAGCTTGGGATCAGCTTCCACGCCAAACGGTGTCTGGGTGATTGCCATCACCGCGGCAAGATAGCTGAAGCTAGAGCCGTAGTACAACGGAATATATTTGCCGATGGTCAGTTTGGAACCGAGCAGCGCCAGGATGGTGCCCACACCCGAAATCAACAAAACGGTGGGAACGGGGAAGCCCATCAACAGCGCCACCAGAACCGTGGCAGGGAACATCGTCAAAACATGCTGGAACCCCAGCAGGACCATCTGCCCAAAGGGAGGCGTATCATTCGGCAGATATCCAAATACTTTTTCTTTTTTGGCCATGAGGAAAATTCTCCTATTACATCTCGGACTGCAAATTTTTGGCAATTAGAAAATCAACCGTTACCCTTTTTCTCAAAACACCTCCTTTCGCAGTCCTATCCTTCTCCCCTTCCCGATAGGAACCACCCCCGACCTTTGATGTATGCATTGGAAAACCATCAGACTCAGCAACCAGCACTGAATACAACACCATTTTTATGCGGTCGATTTGCGGCCAGCATTAATTGGACATCCCCTGATTGCCTTCGCCTGCCTCAGCTAACCTCACCAATTGTCCCTCATTCGCCGCCATACGGGCTTTCAACGTTTCGTCCAGCGCTTTGAAAACCTGATTGACCAGCTGCTGGGCGGCCCGGTCAATGATGCGCGGCCCAACATTGGCCAGCGCCCCTCCCGCTTTTGCTTCGCCCACATACTTGAGCAAGGTGCTGCCGCTCGCTTGATCGACAAAGCCCAAGTGCAACGTGCCGGTGGCAAAAGCCCGCCCGGCGCGGCCCTCCAGATTCAAGGTGCACGATTCGGGCGCCACCTCGTCAATCACTTCCAACTTGCCAAGAAACATCCCTGAGACCGGCCCGACGCGGATGTTGATCCTGGACTCGTAATGCGCATCGTCGATCTTGGTCAACGATTGGGTATTGGGCAGGGCCGAAGCCAATACTTCGGGGTCCTGGAGCATCCGGTACACCTCATCACGCGGGCCACTAAAAACATGTTCACCAACAATATTCATTCCATCATCCTTGCATTAAGTGTGTGGTTTGGGGTGTAACGTAGAGGCAATTCATGAATTGCCTCTACGGCTCAAATTCGGAAACCAGTTAAAACTATTCATACCCATACCTCTGCGCGAAGGCAATCAAGGCCTCTTCGAAGATGTTGGCGGGGGGCGTCACCACGCCCGCGCCCACCTGCCCAACGCCGGGGTCTTTGTGGGCCACGCCCGTGTTCACCCGCGGGAGGATGCCCTTCTCGATCACCTTGCGAATGTCGATGCCGGTAGGCGTGCCGCGGAAATCCAACGCGGGAATGGTGAAATACTTGTGCTCGGCGTAGGTAATTTCATACATATCCAGGGTGGTGTCGATAGCATCCTGGGGCTTGCCGCTGATGAAGGTGACGATGGCAGGGGCCGCCGCCATGGCGAAGCCGCCAATCCCGGCGGTTTCGGTGATGGTGCTATCGCCGATATCGGGGTTGGCGTCCTTCTCGCTAAAACCCGGGAAATACAGCGCCTTGACATGCCCCGCCGGACCGGTGAACCACTGGTCGCCCAGGCCGCTGACGCGGATGCCAAAGTCGGTGCCGTTGCGGGCCATGACGGTGACGATGGTGCTGCCTTCCACGTTGTGCCCGGCGTCGGTCATGGTTTTGCAGCCGGCCATGGTTTGGTTCAGTGTGGTCAGGGCGTTATCGCCCATGAAGCGAATAGTCTCGGCGGCTGTCTCGGCGTTGGGCGCGGCGCGAACTACAGATGGGGCCAGCAGGGTGGTGTAGAACAGCGAAGCGGCGTCCAGGCGGTTGTGGCCGTCGTCGCCCATGTGCAGGGCCTTGCCCAGCAGCACACGCAGGTCCAGCCCGCCCATCAACTCCAGGGCCTTGCCCACCAGCGGGCCGTAGACCTCATTGATCCAATGCAAGCACTCCAGAACATCGGGGCTGTAAGCGCCCATACGCAGCACCTTGCCGCGGCCTTCGTTCAGGTTGGAGTAGGCCTTGTTGCCGTGGGTTTTGTTCTCCACGATATAGACCAGCATGGAAGGCGAGATGACCCCAGCCATGGGGCCGGTGCAGGAATGATGGTGGCAGGGTTCAAAGGTCACCTTGCCAGAGGTAAGCAGCCCTTCGGCTTCCTCCCAGCTTTTGGCCTTGCCCTCAAACATCAACGCGCCCACCATGGCACCCTTCATGGGGCCGGCCATGCGCTCCCAGGTGACGGGCGGCCCGGCGTGGAGCAGCAGGTTCTCGCGCATCCCGGGAATGACATCCAGCGCTTTGGCAACGCCGGTGACCACCGGGCGAGCTTCCATCATGCGTTCTACTACGGTTGCATTTGCTTTCTCAATATCGACCATGCGCTTTTCCTCCTGAATTAGCAACTCTCAGGATTGCTTCATGCGTTCCAAGATCGCCGCCAGGCGTTCGTTGCCGCCCGCCGGGGGGCGCCAATCGACTTGCACCACCGGCGCGCCCTGGGCGGCAAGATTTTCGGCGAAGGACTCGAGACCCACGTTGACCGCCGCCAGCGGCTTTTCTAGCGAGGCCAGGTCTACGGGCTTGAAGGGAGACTTCACCATGGCTGCGCCTTCCAATGCGCGCAGCAGGCGTCCCACGTAGCGCACCACGGCTTCGTTGCTGGTGCTCACCCACACGCCCGCAGCCTTGAGCTGGTCGATTTGCGATTGGAGCACCTGCGGGTCGGTGTCAGTGCCGGTGACCACTGCCGCCACCTCGAGGAAGCGCCCGGCGGCCTGGGCTTTGGCGCGGGCTTTCTCAATGGCCGGGGCCAGTTCTGAGGCCGGGTCGGGGTGCGAGCCGAAGCCAATGACCACATCCAGCATGATCACCGCCACGCTGGGGTCGTCAGCCTCTTCGAGCAGGCGGCGGATGCGCAGGTCGTTGTCCATCATCGGGTGCAGGCGGCCCTGGGTGAACTCGTCCTCGCCCAGGTCCACGATGCAATGCTCCTGGCTGATGTTGGCGTTGGGCATCTTCAGTTCTTTGTTGATCGGCGCGTTGGCGTACACCCTAGGCAGGTAGCCCGTCAGGATGTGCTGGGCCTCATAGGCCAATGTGCCGCCTGAGTATAGGCCGCGCAGGTATTTTTGCCCGGGGGCAAAGCGTTCCAGGCCCAACTCCGGCTCGGCTTCGCCCGTGCCTTTCTCGGCCAACTCCACCGCCAGTTCGGCGGCGGCATCCAGGGTGTTGACGAAATACAGGTTATCGAGGCGGGTGGCGCTGTTGGCTCGGGCAATGAAGTTGACTACCACGGGCTTGCCTGCCTGGCGTGCCAGCTTGAGCACCTCCTCGGCCACCCCCGGCGCGGGCGGTTTGGACACCAGCACGATCACTTTCGTTTGCGGATCGCGGCTGAGCAGATCCAGCGCCTGGCGGAAGGTGACCGCCCCAACCTTCTCGGAGAGGTCGCGCCCGCCCGTGCCGATGCCGTGGGTAATTCCTCCGCCCAACTGGTGGATGCGCGCGGTGACGTGCTGCAAGCCCGTGCCGGCGGCGGCCACCACGCCGATGGGCCCGCGGCGGACCTGGTTGGCAAAGCCCAGGCCGATGCCTCCGATGAGAGCGGTGCCGCAATCGGGACCCATCACCAGCAGCCCGGCTGCCGAGGCCTGCTGCTTGAGGGCAATCTCCTCTTCCACCAAAACGTTGTCACTGAACAGGAAGACGTGTTTGCCGTCGCGCAAGGCCTGGCGGGCCACCGCCGCGGCATACCGGCCTGCCACCGAGATCAGAATCCAGCCTGCCTCGGGGAGCATTTTGAAGGCTTGCTCGGTGCTCTTGGGGCGGCGGGTGGTGTCTTCGCTTGGCCGGCGAGCGGCGAGGAGTTCATCTACCTTGCCCACTGCCGCAGAAGCCGCCGCGGCGTCCTCCGCGCTGACCACGATGATCAGGTCGTCGGGACGGGCAGTGGCTGCCTCAGGCGAAAGCAGGTGAATGTGTTCCAGCAGATCCTTGTTCGAATCGGTACCCATCACCACGCCCGTATCCTGCACGCCAGGAAGCTCGAGCAGGGAGCGCTGCAACTTCATCAGGACCGCTGAGTCAAAGTAAGCCCCCCTGCGTATCTCTGTCTTAATCACCGTCATTGTTCCTCCCAGGCACGTTGAAATCAATATGCTTCGAGACGTCTGCCAAAACAATCGAACGATTCGCCAGAATGAGTATTCAATTGTTTAGCTTGGTCATTCACAATAAGGGGAAGATTCCATCGAATTCAATGAAAGGGCGAAATTCAATGTGGCGATGATGAAGGCCAGATAAATTATATATGAATATCGTATTTTGCAAGGTTAAATACCAGAGGCAAATTTGGGCCGGTAAAAAGGCGAATCTAGTCCGGCAATCACCGGTTATAATCAGAGATGGTAACCTAATAATTTTCGAGCCAATTATGGTGATCCACCATGAATGAAACAATTCCTCCAGATCGCACCAGCCTGACACCTGAAATACGCACCCTGCTGCACGTACCGGACGATAAAACCCTGGAAGCGCGGCAGAAAAGCTGGATCCGCGATCGGCGCCGCTTTGGCATCTTGCTGGGGCTGGCCCTGGGGTTGATCTACGGCGTCATCAGCCAGTCCATCAACCACCTTTACCTGCCCGACCTGCCCCTGTATCACCCCGCGCCGGGCCCCTGGATGATTGCGGTGCTATTTGTGCTGCTGGGCGGGGCGCTGGGATTTGCCAGCGCGTGGCCCAACAACAGCCTGCTGGGCGTACTCTTGGGCGGGCTGCTGGGCGCGCTGGTCATGGATATCGCAACCCTGCTCGAAACCGGGCTGGATTCGAGCAACCTGAACAGCGTGATCGCGGCCTTGTTTATCATTGCCATGCCGCTGGTCGCCAGCCTGGCGCTGGTGGTGGCTCTCTTCCGCGGCGCCCTGGATTGGCATCAGCGCATCGTCCGAGGGAAAGGCCCGCTGTGGCTCAGCATCGGCATTCCCCTGGTGCTGGTCCTGCTCATCGGCTGGATGGCGGTGGCCTCCGGCTACTCGCCCTACGCCCGCACGCTGCTGGTGCGCGCCCATGACCTGATCGAGGAAGGCCGCGCCGCCGCGGAACCGGCTGCGCTCCCCGAGGATTTGCGCGTCAATGCGGTCAAGGATTTCAGCGCCCATGCCAACCAACCCTACACCCTGGAATGGGACGCAGACCCCACCAACCGCTACGCCATCCCGCGTCCGCTGGGGCAAGGCGGAGCCGACGCTCTGGTCATTGCCCGTTTTGAGGACGGCTGGACCCTGGTGTGCCTGTATACCTGGGTCACCGCGCCGCCGCAGTGCATCAGCCTGGACGGGTAGCACCCTTTCGGTTATCATCCAGCGTTTGTCAAATTCGGAAACACCTCTCATTTTACAAGTGTTTACGAAAGGTTTTTCCAGGTATGCTCAAAGACCGCGCTTATTACCGCAATATGCTGACCATTGCGGTTCCAATAATCATACAG
>JAFGLU010000068.1 GCA_016927865.1 Anaerolineaceae bacterium | reverse complement strand
TACTCAGCCAGAGGTGGAAGAGGCCCGAATTTGAGGTGTGTGTGGGGTGCGAAGCACCCCACACACACCTCAAATTCGGGAACTTTCTTCGCCCTCTGAGCAGTTACGATAATTCGATCATTAAATGGATTATATGCGCTTTTGTCTCGCATAGGCCAGGTTGAGAATGTATAATCAGCCTATCTTGCCCCCCGGAGCTGCCCTCATGCCCACCCTTCAACAAGCCCGCGCCTGGTATGCCCAGGCCGACTCTGTGCACGATTTCGACCATGTTCTGCGCGTTTACCACCTGGCCGAGGAACTGGCCCACATGGAAGGCGCCGACCTTGAAATCGTCCGCGCCGCAGCCCTGCTGCATGATGCCGAAGGCAGCCATCCCGCCGGCGAAGGGCGTAAGAGCCACCACCACGAATCCGCGGCCTTCGCCGCCGAAGTTTTAACTGCCGAGGGCTGGCCCGCCGAGCGCATCGCCGCCGTCCAGCACTGCATCCGCGCCCACCGCTACCGCAGCGACGGCGAAACTCCCACCACTCTGGAAGCCAAAGTGCTCTTCGATGCCGATAAGCTCGATGTTTTAGGCGCCATCGGCGTGGCGCGCGTCATCGCCTATGCGGCCATTCGCAACACGCCTTTCTACGCCCCTCCTTCGCAGAAGTTCCTCGATACAGGCGTGGAAGAAGAAGGCGAGCCGCACAGCGCTTATCACGAATACCTGTTCAAGCTGCGCAAGGTCAAGGCGCGCCTGTTCACCCCCAGGGCCATTGCGCTGGCCGAAGAGCGCGAGCGCTACCTAGGCGAATACTTTGCCCGCTTGATCGAGGAGTTTGAAGGTCGGGCCTGATTAGCGTTCGGCCCAGTGAATGGCCACCGTGCCGAAGTTTAAGCGGCGGAATCCCGCCTGGCGGAACCCAGCCTCGTGAATGCGCGCCAGCAGTTCTTCGGCTGGCAGAAAATTTTCCGAGGTCTCCGGCAGGTACGTGTAGGCCGAGCGGTCGCCCGAAAGCAACCCGCCCAGCCAGGGAATCACCTTGCGCATGTGGAAGCGGATGAAGGGGCTTAGCAGGTTCTCACGAGGACGGGTTGTGTCCAACGTCACCAGCCGCCCGCCAAGCTTCAGCACCCGGTACTGCTCGGCCAGCGCCCGGGGCACGTCCACCACGTTGCGCATCAGGAAACCCGAAACCACCGCATCGAAGCATTGGTCGGGAAAAGGCAGGTGCAACGCGTCGGCCCCGGACCAATCGCGGGGCTTACCATAACGGCTGAGACCGGTTTGCATCATCTCCACCGTGAAATCTGCTGCCACCACGCGCGCGCCCGGCGCCTGCTTGAGTGCTTCGCGGGCCAAGTCGCCCGTCCCCGCGCCCAAATCCAGCAGGTGGTCTCCGGCTCCAATGCGCGCCCGCCGGATCACTTCCACCCGCCAGCGCACATCCATGCCTCCGGTCATCAACCGGTTCATCAGATCGTAGCGCGGCGCGATGCTCGCGAACATGCGCTGCACGCCCTGGGCGCGCTTCTGCGGGTCCTGCGGTGTTATGCTCACAGGGGAACCCACACCAAAATGGTTGTTCCCGCCCCGGCTTCAGAGGTAATTTCAATTTCCCCACCTGCCGAGTGGGCCCGGGTATGCATGTTGGACAGACCGTGCCCCAGGGTCAGCGTGACTGCCTCCACATCAAAGCCCCGCCCATCGTCGCTCACCTCCAGCAGCACCCGGTCAGAGGTGGTCCATAGGCTTATGTTGACATGCCGGGCGTGAGCGTGCTTGGCGGTGTTGGCCAGGGCCTCCTGACAGATGTGAAACAGCACCAGCGCCCGCGCCTGCGGCAAGGGAATCTTTTCGTTGGCCGGTCCCTGAATACTCACCTCGACCAGCGTGTTGGCGCGGAACTCGGCTGCCAGGCGGCGCAGACCGTCCATCAGATTTTCTTCGTGCAGTTTACGCGGCCGCAGGTCCAGAATGTAGGAGCGGATGTCGCGAATGGTGCTGTTCAGGTCGTTGATGGCTTGTTCGATGCGCGTGCGGGTGGAGGCCGGGTCTTCGGCCAGCAGCAGCCGGGCGTGTTCCAGCGTTAGCCCCACCGCGTAAATGTCTTGAATAATGCCGTCGTGCAGGTCCATGCCGATGCGCTCGCGTTCTTCCAGCACCGCCAATCGCCGCTGCTGCAAGTTGAGACGCACATTTTCGATGGCCGTGCCCACCCAAAAGCTGATCGCTGTTAGAAACTGCATTTCCAGTTCGCCCAACGGGTTCTCCCGGCTGGCAGCCACACATAACACCCCCAGCACCTCGCTGCGCCCGCTTAGCGGATAGCAAGCCACCTGGTGGATTTTTGCTTCGTTCAACTCTGGGCTAAAGCCGTACCCGTCATAGGCCAGCCCGCCCCCGAGTTGGGGCAGGTCGATCAGGCTGGGCTGCCCGCCGACGGCGGTCATTCCCACCACGCCCTCTCCAGGCTGGAATTGGTTTTTTGACCATAAAGCGGTTACCGACTGGCCCTGGTGAGATGCCATTTGCAGGTATTTGCCCGCCTCCTGACGCAGGAAAATCTCACCCGCGTCCAGGCGCAGGTACTCTGTCACGTGGTTCAGCGCTTTCTCCATGATCCGGTCGATGTCCGTCGCTGAAGCCAGTGAAGTCGCCAGGTTGTTGAGCAGGGCTAGTGTTTCGGTGCGCCGTGTCAGGCTTTCTTGCCGCTCGGTGAGGTGCTTGACCAGCCGCGCGTTGAACAACGCCACCGCCGCATAGCCGGCCAGTGTCTCAATCACCACCTGGTCATCGGCGGTGAACTCTGGCGCGTCCGTCTTGTCCGTCAGGTAGATTTGACCCAACTGCTCGTCACCGTAGCGAATGGGCACGCCCAGGAAAGAGGTCATGTGGGGGTGGTGCGTGGGGAATCCGGCTGAGCGTTTGTCTGTGCCGATGTTTGCCACGCGCACTGTCTTCGAGCCGTTCATCAGTAGGCCGATCAGGCCGCTGCCCACCGGCGGGTGCCCCATGCGCTGCGTTTCCTCGGCCTTCACCCCTACCGGAATGAATTTTTCCAGCCGCCCGTTCTCGTCCAGGATGCCCACCGCCGCATAGCGGGCAGAAACCTGCTCGCAGGCCAGGCTGGCAATTCGTTCCATCAACGATTCCGGGGAAACATCCCGCACCAAATCCAGGCTGGCGCGGTGTAAAGCGACCAGGCGATTTTCGAGTTGTTCACGGGTGAGAGCGCTGGTATCCATTTTTGGACAGTCCTGTCCGATTATTTTACCTGAATTTATCCTTTTTGTTAAGTTTTTGCCTTTCTCCCAAGCTTATACACCTCAGCCACCACCGGCGTGGCAATTTCGGACAAAAATCGTTATAATTTCGTAACTACTCAGCCAGAGGCGGAAATGCCCCAAATTTGAGGTGTATGTGGGGCGCGAAGCGCCCCACATACACCTCAAATTTGGGAGTTTTCTTCGACCTCTAAGCAGTTACGTAATTTCTCTATCAGGAGAACCTTATGCTAGACAGCATTTTCCGCCGCAAAAAAGATGAACAAACCATGCGCTCTGCTGGGCGCTTGCCCCCCGGTCAATCCCTCACCCAGCGCTTCCCCGTCCTGCACTACGGCCCCGTGCCTTCCTTCAATCCTACCACGTGGGACTTCAAGGTTTGGGGCGAGGTCGAACAACCTCTGCGCTTCTCGTGGACCGAATTTAACCAACTCCCGCGTGTGCAAGTAAAAATGGACCTGCACTGCGTTACCCGCTGGAGCCAGTTTGACATGCTGTGGGAAGGCGTAACCCTGCGTTCTCTGGTTGAACGGGGCCTGCTCAAGATCAAACCCACGGCGCGCCATATTCTCCAGCATGCCGAGTACGGTTACACCACCAACCTGCCCCTCGAGGTTGCCCTGCAGGACAACTTCCTTCTTGCCACCCACTACGACGGCAAACCTCTCGACCCCGAGCATGGTTATCCCCTGCGGGGCGTCATCGGCGCCATCCCCGAGCGGGACGATCTGGTTACGCCCTACTTGTGGAAAGGCGCCAAGTGGCTGCGCGGACTGGAATTCCTCACCGATGACAAATTGGGTTTCTGGGAGGAGGCCGGTTATCATAACAAAGCCGACGTTTGGAAAGAAGAGCGCTACGCCAGAGGGTAAAAAACTTTGCCTTAGCACAAAAAAGTCCCTGAGACTGCTTTTGGAGCAGCCCCAGGGACTTTTTGAGTCGTCATGAGGGAGTTTGTCCCCGCCGAAATGTTTCAGTCCTGTTTCTTGCGCCGCCAGAGCAGCCCTACCGCCAATCCGATCCCTGCAATGACACCTATCGCCGCCCACACCCCGCGCCAATCTAGCGCCAGGCTGGACTCGCCCTCGCGCATCGCCGGCACCGCCGGATCGCAATACTCTGCCAGCCAATCCAGAGCCGGCGTGAGCACGCGCGCCGAGCGGGTCAGATCGCGCACTTCCACCATCAGGCGGCACATCTCGTCGCGGGCGGCGTTGGCGTGGCGGGCCAACGCCAGCTCTGTGCGCGGATTGGGCATTCGCTTTTGCAAAACAGACACCATCAGCGGCTCAGGAATCCAGCGCAAAACCTGGTACCCCTGCGGCGTGATCGGAACGCGCAGGGCGTCCAGCGTTTTCATCCCCTCGCGCACTGCCCGCACGATCAACGTCAACCCGTCACGGGTGCGCGCCAGACGGTAGATGTCTCCGCCCGCCAGGTACACGCCAGCCGCTAGCGGCGCCACCAGCACCGCGTGGGTTTTCAACCAGGCATCCATGTTGTCGCAATAGCGGGTGGGCAGCCCCGCTTCTTGCAGCACCCGGCTGATCTGCTCCAGGCGCGGGGTGATGCGCCCGTCCAATTCGCCCAGGGTGGTTGGTTGAACCTTTGAGGCCAACACGTAGCGGATGGCGCTGCCCTCGCGCCGCCCGCCTGCGCCGGGAAAGCCCAGCACCACTCGCTCTCGCCCAAGAGCCTGGATCAACTCGGCTGGGCCGGCTGCATTGTTTACCAGGAACAGCACGTTGGGCGTGTGGCGGTTGGCCGCCAGCACCGGCAGAACTTCGCCGACCTGGTTTTTCCGCACCACCACCAGCACCCAATCGAAGGCTTCTTCGGGGTCAAGCCGCTCGGCAATCCGCGCCTGCACGGTGGTGAGAATGCCGGTGAAATCATCAATCAGTTCAATGCCGCGTTCGCGCAAATCCGCCAGGCGCTGCCCGCGAGCCAGCAGCGTCACCTGGTGCCCGACCCATTGCAGTTTCCCTGCGTAAAGACTCCCCAACACCCCTGCGCCGATGACAAGAATTTTCATAGCTTGCTCCTCTCATACCGAGAGCGTATCTCACCGCGAGTCACTCCAGGGAACGCGGCGGAATGGAAGTTTTTTGTCTTTTTGCAGTATAGCCTCCCCTTCATGAATATTCAATTGGTTTCGGAATTCTTGACGCCCCCTTGACGTCCTCCCTCACTGCCCCATTGTACAATTTTGGTAACGGAGGTTCCTATGACACCAATCGTCTTTAAACCGCGCCCCTCCTCCGGTTGGTTAACCTTGGGTGGAATTGGGTTTGTGCTGCTGGTCTACTCAGTGGCCATCCTTGCATCCTCCATCAGCGCCAACACAGGCCTGGGCTTCCTTTGGCCAATTCTACTCATGGTTGGAATTGGCGCAGTGTTTATTTTTATCGCCGCCTGGTTTCCTACCATGCGTTACGTGTTATACGATGATACCCTCGAACTGATTTACGGTCCCTTGCTGCGCTACAAAATTCCCCTCGCTGAGATTCGTGGAATGCGCCGCCGCGACTTGCGTATGTCGCTGCTCTCCAGTATGCGCCTGCCCGGCTTGGCTTTGTTCGAGGTCACCTATGGTGACGTTGGCAAGGTGAAGATGTGCTCCACCGCTGCCCTCAAAGGTATCTTGTTAATCGAGACCGAGCATGGTCTGTACGGCATCACCCCCGCCGACGAGGAGGGCCTGGTGGCTGCCGTGCGTGCGCGGACCGGCAAATAGCATGACCGGTATCTATCCTATGGCCGCCCTGACTATGCTCATCGGGGCGGCTTGCGCTATGGCCTATCTGGCCACCGGCTCGAACGGTGGGCGCAAATACTGGCCGCTGCTGCTGTTGGGCCTGCCGCTTTCGTTTCTCGTCAATCGCCTAGTCAAGGGCCCGCTCATTCAGGCCGTGATCACCTCTACCGGGGTCTCGCCTTCGCTGAATGCGGATTCTCTGTTGTGGTTTGCTTTGCTCGTTTTAATGACCGCGCCCTTCTTCGAAGAGCTGGTCAAGCTGCTGCCTTTTGTTCTGCCGGTTGCTCGCCGCCATCTAGCCCAGCCCTGGTCGGGGCTGTGGGCAGGCCTGGCTTTGGGGATGAGCTTCGGGCTGGGCGAAGCGGCCTACATTGCCTACGGCATCTCTCAGGCGCCTGAATATCAATCCATGCCTTCTCATTTGTTCACCGGCTACCTCTTTGAGCGGCTCATGGTTGTCTTTTTGCACGGTTTTCTGACCGCCATCGCTGCCGCAGGGCTTGCCCTGGGCTGGCGGCGGGCAATTTTCAATCTGCTCGTGGCAATGGGGCTGCATGCCCTGGCCAACTCCGGTATCGTCCTCAACCACCTGGGCTGGATTCCACTTGCCTGGGTACAGGCGCCGCTGCTTCTGGCCATCCTGGTTGCCGTGCTGTATTTTGAGCACCTTCGCCGCCGCGAATTGGCCCACACGCCTTCCGAGGATGTCCCTGAGAAGGTATACTTTTAGCATGAATATCTATCACCTCACCTCTGTGAAAGAATGGCAGGCGGCCAAAGCTGCCGGTGTGTACCGGGCTCCTTCTCTGGAAACCGAAGGCTTCATCCACTGTTCCACCCGCGAGCAGGTGGTGGATTCAGCCCAAAATCATTTCGCCGGGCGCGCCGACCTCGTCCTGCTGTGCATCCAAAGCGGCGTGCTCGTCTCGGCCCTGCGGCTGGAAGGCGAACGACACTGGCCTCACATCTACGGCCCCCTCAATCTCGAAGCCGTGGAGCGCGTCGTCGAGTTCCCCATCGGTGCCGACGGCGTGTTTCATTTGCCTTCAGGCATCTAAGCGCGGATTTCCTTTCGAATCTTGACAAGTTTAGGATTCTCGTTACAATATATGAGCAATTATTCATATATACGGAGTTCCTATGGCCGCTTCCCCAGCCTTTTGTGAAGAAACCATCCTCCACCCCGAGCGCATCGAAAAAGCCCGCGCCGCACTCGTGGACCTCATTACCGCCGCGGATCTTGCAGCGGCTTTTGCCGCCCTCGGCGACCCCACTCGCGTGCGCATCGTCTCTGCCCTGCTCGAGCAGGAAATGTGCGTCTGCGACCTGGCCTCCCTGCTCGGCATGACCCAGTCCGCCGTCTCGCACCAACTGCGCGTGCTGCGCAACCTGCGCCTGGCCCGCGCACGCAAGGAAGGCCGCGTGGTCTATTACTCCCTTGATGACAGCCATATCGAAGATATCTTCGCGCGCGGTCTCGAGCACGTCCGCCACCGCGCCGGGGAGGAAACCCGATGAGCACCCAACAGTATCACATCGACGGCATGGATTGCGCCGACTGCGCCCGTCATGTGCAGGACGGTGTTGCGAAGTTGAACGGCCTTAAGAACGTGGAGGTCAACTTCGTCACCGGGCTGCTCACCTTTGAAGGCCAGGCCCCCGAGGAGGCCATCCGCGGGCGTGTGGAAGCCCTCGGCTACCGCCTGGGCGAGCCGCAAGCCACCCTCGCGCCCCATGAAGGCTCATTGGTTGGCTTCTTCCGCTACCTCCTACGGCAGACGGAGACTCGCCTGGCCCTCATCGGCGGAGCCCTCTTGCTCCTCTCCCTTCCAGTTGCCTGGCTGGGCCTCCCCGCCTATGTGCCTGCCGGGCTGCAATTGTCTGCCCTGGCGGTGGCCGGGTACCCGGTGGCACGCAGCGGACTGGCTAACCTGTTCATCAATCGTTCGATCAGCATCAATCTGCTCATGACCCTGGCCGCTGTTGGTGCGCTCATCATCGGCGAGATGAGCGAGGCCGCCACCCTCATCTTCCTCTTTGCGGTGGCCGAGGCCCTGGAAGGCTTCACCACCGATCGCGCCCGGCGCGTGCTGGGCGAGCTGCATGAGCTGACCCCGGCTCAGGCCCTGCGCCTGGGGCCGGAAGGCGAGTCTCTGGTGTCTGTTACTGCTCTGCAACCCGGAGAGCGCATCCTGGTGCGCCCTGGCGAGCGCATTCCCCTGGATGGTGACGTGCTGGACGGGCACAGCGAGGCCGATCAAGCCCCCATCACCGGTGAGTCCATGCCTGCACCCAAAGCTCCCGGCGACCCGGTCTTTGCCGGGTCGGTCAACGGCAGCGGTGCGCTGGAGGTGCGCGTCACCCGCCGCGCCGACGACACTGCCCTGGCCCGCATCATCCGCATGGTCACTGAAGCCCAGGGCCGTCGCGCCGAATCCCAGCGCTTCATCGACCGCTTCGCCGCCATCTACACCCCCGCAGTGGTGGCCGTGGCGGTCCTGGTGGCTGCCGTGCCGCCTCTCTTCTTCAATCAGTCTTTTCTCAATGTAGGCAGCGAGCATGGCTGGCTGTATCGCGCCCTGGCCTTGCTGGTCATTGCCTGCCCCTGCGCCCTGGTCATTTCCGCTCCCGTCACGATTATCTCGGCCATCTCCGCTGCTGCCCGCAAGGGGGTGCTCATTAAAGGCGGGTTACACCTGGAAACGCTGGCTGGCGTGAAGGCCGTGGCGTTTGACAAAACCGGTACCCTCACTCGCGGACGCCCCGCTGTCACGCACCTGCGCGCCATCGACTGCAATGGCGAGGCCGAATGCGAGCGCTGCGACGAGGTGCTGGCCCTGGCCGGGGCGCTGGAGCGGCGCAGTGCCCACCCCCTGGCCCAGGCTGTGGTAGAGGCGGCCGCGCGCCGAGGTGTGCTGGAGCGCTACGCTCCTGCCCAGGAGATCGTCCAAATTAGCGGGCGCGGCTTGCAGGGGCGCGTGGACGGAAAGCTGGCCACTGTTGGCAGTCACATCCTCTTCGACGATCAGCATCCTCACGCCGCCGAGCTGTGCAACTGGGTGGAGCAGGCCGAGCAGGCCGGGCACACCACCATGCTGGTTTGCGACGGGGATCGGGTGCGCGGCTACCTGGCCCTGGCCGATGAAATTCGACCCGAAAGCGCCGCCGTGCTGGCTGAGCTAGGTGCTTTGGGCCTGCGCACTGCCATGCTCACCGGCGACAACCCTGCTGCTGCCGCCCGCGTGGGGCAAAGCCTGGGAATCACCGATGTGAAGGCCGGGCTGCTGCCCGAGAACAAGGTCAGCGCCGTGGAGGCTCTCCGCGCCGAGTACGGCTCTTTGGCGATGGTCGGCGACGGTATCAATGACGCGCCCGCGCTCAGCGCTGCCAATTTGGGCATCGCCGTGGGCGGGGCTGTTAACACCCAGGCCATGGAAACCGCCGACGTGGTGCTGATGAACGGCAGTCTGGCCCGCCTACCTTTTGCGGTGCGCCTGGCGCGCCTGGCACAGGCCATCATTCGCCAGAACGTGGCCTTCAGCCTGGTCACCAAGCTGGTTTTCATCTTGCTGGCCCTGGGCGGCTGGGCCACCCTGTGGATGGCTGTGCTAGCCGATATGGGAGTCTCGCTGCTGGTCACTTTCAACGGCTTGCGCCCCTTGCGGATGAAGGAGTGATTTTAATGCGGCCCAATTTGCTGGCCCCCAAACTCAACCCTGGAGACACCATTGGCATCGTCAGCCCATCTTGGGGTGGGCCTGGCGTCTTCCCTCACCGCCTTCAGGCCGGCATCCGCGCTCTGGAGCAAATGGAATATAAAGTCGTTACGGCCCCGCATGCCCTGAGCAGCAACGGTTTTGTCTCCGATACGCCCGCCCACCGCGCCGCGGACATCCACAGCCTGTTCGTCGATCCCCAGGTTAAAATGATTCTGTCCTCCATCGGCGGCGATCATTCTTGCCATCTGCTGCCCTTGCTGGATTTTGACCTCATCCGGCGCAACCCCAAGATCTTTATGGGCTTTTCCGATATCACCGTTTTGAACGTGGCAATCTGGCAGCAAACCAGCCTGGTCACGTTCAACGGCCCAGCTCTGATGACCGATTTTGCCGAATTTCCCGATATGTTTGACTACACTCGGGCGCATTTTCTCAAATCCGTCACCCAGGCGGCTCCCATTGGCGAAGTTCAGCCTGCACCGGAGTGGACAGAAGAGTTCCTGGATTGGGGCACGCAGAAGGACCAACAGCGCTCACGGAAGCTGGAACCCTTGCACGGCTGGACCTGGTTGAAGCCCGGATTCAGCGAGGGCATCCTGGTGGGCGGCTGTATCGAGTCGCTGCAGCACCTTAGGGGTACACCCTTCTGGCCGGATTGGCAGGATGCCATCCTGTTCTTTGAAACCTCTGAAGAAAAACCCTCTCCCGAAACGGTGGACGGCATTTTGATGGACTATCAGAATATGGGCGTCTTCGAGCGGCTGCGTGGTTTGCTCGTTGGACGGCCCATGAGTTATTCAGAAGAAGAGAAGCAGCGGCTGCGCGAGCGCATCCTGGAACGCACCGCAGGGTACGACTTTCCCATCATCACCGATATGGATTTCGGCCATACTGCCCCGCAAATGACCCTGCCGCTGGGCTGCCGCGTCCAAATTGATACACGTCGGCGTCGATTTACTATTCTCGACCCGGCTGTGCGCTGAGAAATGGCGGGCTTTGCCTGCCTCAAAAAAAGAAAGAGAGGGATTTTGTCGCACTGCGTGCGACAAAATCCCCCTGATACTTATTTTCTTAGGCGTCCGAAGGGCGCGATACTGTCTCCGCGGTTATTAACGCCAAAGCGCGCTGACCAGCACCCCAAATAAAGCCGCCAGTATCCATAATGCAGCGAAACCGCCCAAGATTAAGCCCACGATGGCCCACGGGCTGCCGGGCAGTCCGGCGCGGATCGTCTCACCTTCGGCCATTTGCCGCAGCGCCGCGGCAGTTTCACGGGCTAGCTCGCGCGGCGCCTTGCGCCCCATGCCTAACCAGACCACTCCTTCTTGGGCCTGGGGTAGGAGCAGCCGCTTGCCCTCAAAGTTTTCTAGCCACGCGCGGATGCCTTCCGGCGGGTTGAGCGCCGCGCCGCCGGGCAGCACCGCTGCGCGGATATCCTCGGTTGGGACGCCAGCCTCCAGCGCATTGTCCAGGAGGTGGAAGCGCAGCGGCAAGCGCGGTGTGTGGCGTTGCACAGCCTGGGTCAGTTCGTGGGTGAATTCGCCTTCTTCTTCCACGAATACCAGGGTGACGAAGGTCGCATGTTGCTCGCCCAGTGCCTCCTGGGCAATGAGCCCGTCCTGGCGCAGGCAGTTAAGGTGATACACCAGAAAGACAGCGATCACTCCCAGCATGGTCAGGTGGTTGGCTGCCACCCAACCCAGGTCGGCAACTGGCGATCCGAGTAGATGCGAGAACAGGTTGTAGAGCAGGCTGCCTGCCACGCCCATCCCGCCCACCACTAACAAGAAGATCGTCAGGTATAGATAGGTGCGGCGAATGACCGAGCGGCGCGCGCGGTCGCCGTTCTCGCCGCGAGAAGCGGCTTCCCGCTGCAGCGACGGCCAGACCTTCCACCACAGCGGCAGCCCCACCGCCAGGGCGGCCAGCCCGCGCGTCAATTGGCGGGTGCCGGTTGCCTCAGCGAACAGGACCTCCACGATGTACGTGGTAACCGCCATCAGGGCGGTGAAGGTGACCACCAGTCCCAACGCCGAAAGGATGGAGTGATACAGGCGGCGCACAGCCTGCCGCCTGGGCTCGTCGGGCATGGCTTCCATTTCGCTTTCCAGGATGCGCCCGTGATAGGCCCACAGCACGCCCAACGGCACGGCTGCCGAAAGCGCCGCGCCACTTTGCTCCAGGAAACCGATCCACGTCTGCGGGCTGCCGAACAGCCAGGCCAGAAGCGTGGCAAGAACATTACCAGCGGAGGTGAGCAACCCCACGACGCCTGCCAGACTCACCAGGTAAAGCACCACCAACCGCAGCAGCGAGGTTCGCTCGGCTTCTTCCGTCAGGCAGGCCTGGACTTGCAGCCAGGAACTCAACCACACAACCAGTCCGACCAACAGCAGCGACAGGCTGTTAGCCAGCATTCCGCCCGCCGCGCCGATATGTGGCAGCGACCACAACAGTTGTGAGATCAGTCCCTGCACCCCGCCGACGGTCATCACCAACCCCGTCAATACCCACAAATAACGGTACAGGCGACGGGTTTCGGGCAGGAACACCTTCGCGGCAGGTGTGGCCCAATCGGCCTGACGCACCCGGCGGATATACAGGAAGGCGATCAGGGTGATGACCAGCGCGACCAGGTTGTCGGTGTTGGACTGGCGCGCCGCGAACATGGCCCCACCGGCGGGGAGGCCCATTGCGGCGGTGATCCAGCGGTTGAGCAGAGCCAGTGAACTGAAAACCACTGGCACCAGGAAGGCAAACTGGGCACCGTAGAGAAATACCGCCCGGATACGGCTGGTGTGCTCTTCTTCATCCTGCCGGGCGTCTCGTTGGGCGGTCAGCCAGTGCAGCAGGAAGACGGGTAGCCCCACCAAAACCATGGCCAGGCCAATGGCTAGCGAATCAACATCGCTGCCGGTGAGCCCTGCTTCCAGGATGGTACGCAGCAGGTTGACTGCTCCCCACACCAGGGCTTCCAACCCGATCAGGGCCAGTGCGTAAAAGTAAAGTCGGCGGATGGTGCGCATGGGGGATCAGGGTTTCTCGGAGTACGCCCACTCGTAACTCCAGAAGGGGTAGGGCATCTCGACGATTTTCCAGGCCCCTCCTTCCTGCCGCAAACGCGCCAGGCTCACCTCTCGGTTGGGGCTGTTGAACGGCCCGCTGGCTCCGCGGATGAGGGTCAACGATACGGTCGTTTCTTGAGACCGGCCTTCCAACTCTGCCAGGTCCAGAACCGTGCTGCTCACTTCCTGGCCTTGATAGTTGACGAAGGGCTGGCGAAATTCTGCCAGGGTGGGTTTGTCCTCTATGTTCGCCAGGTAGGTATAAGCCCGCTCGTAATCCTGCTTTTGAAGCGCCAGGATGTAGTTTCGAGCCACGCCGGCGGGGTCGGTTTCGGGGCCGTAGGTTTGCGCCTCGCGCCGTAAAAAGAACAGTCCAATTGCTGCAATCACCAAAACGGCTATCCCGATCAGGATACCGGTAAGAAAGCGGTCTTCCTTCATATTATCTCCTACCCAAAGGTTCGCCCGGCCGCAGCGCAATGACCAGAATCGGTCCCAGCACCGGCAGGACGACCGCAACCAATCCCCAAACGAGGTAAGCCGGCCAGATCATCCGGCGGCGGCCCAGGTACAAGAATGCCATGAACGCTAAGATGATTACAACCACCAGCAGCATTCCACGAATTACGTCGGCAGCGCTCATGCCCGGTGTACCTCCTGTATCTACTCGCCAATGCTGGGGAAGTCCCTAATCTTGCGGTGTATGGTAGGGGCAATTCATGAATTGCCCCTACCATACACCGCAAAATTGGCCTCTTGCCATTGGTGTGAGTAGTACTTACCTCCTGATAGAACTTTCTTTCGATGTTATGATTTTAAGGCGTTTTACCTTGAAAAGCAAGCTATTTCAAAAATCGATGAGGGGTAAACGCATTGTGGATTTTTGCTCTAAAAACCTCGTATCTACTCGCCGAATTTGGGTATTTCTCCCCAGAAATGAAAATTTTGCGAGCCTTGCGTCGGCAGGTCATACGGCAGGAAGGAATGACGCCATTCTCTTCGTAGCGTCGGGTCTTTAATGCTGGCCAGGCGGGGACGTGTGGAAAATGTTCCTGGCGGGCAAGGGTTTATATGCCCACCAGGCAGACCCGCCGGGCCTGCATGATGGTGGGCAGGTCTTGCGCGAAAGCCCAGTCGTCTTGCCCGCCGATAAATTGTGCAACCAGATGGTCTCGCCCGCGTTAAAGACCTGCCTCTACCACAGATGAGTGTGCGTGGGCCACAAGCCGAAAGTTGAGATGTCTAGACATGAGATGTGTCTGCACTACAGGCTTCCTTAGAGGTAAAGACTTCCTTGTCACAGTGGTATAATCTTCTTCACGGTGAGGAAAATGAAAGCCAAAATATCCCTTTTGACAATCGCATTAATCCTGTTGAGCGGGCTGGCGCTGCTGGCTGCCCCTGTGCGCGCAGGCAGCCCTCAACCCCAGGTAGTATACGCCACACCCACGGCCCAGGCAGATGGGCGCATCTTCTACCGGGTGCAGGAGAACGAAACCTGCTTGCGCATCGAACTGCTCACAGGCGTGAAGGTAGCGGATATCATCCGCCTCAATAACCTGGACCAAAACTGCACCATCAATCCCGGCACAGACTTGCTGATTGGCATTGTCACCCCCGAGCCTACGGCCACGCTCAACCCGGATGTGACCGCGACCCCGCTTCTGCCAACCCCCACCGCCACCAAGGGCACGGGTGAGTTGTGCGTCGTGCTGTTTGCCGATATCAATGGGAATGCCATGCGCGACGAGACCGAGCCGACCATCCTGGGCGGCGCGGTGAGCGTGACGGGCACCGGTTTTGTTTTTTCCAACACCGGCTTGACCGTGACCGGCCTCGACGCGGACGGCAACGACAACATGCTCTGTTTTGCCGACATGCCCGAGGGCGATTACACCATCAGCCTGGCGGTGCCAGACGGGTATAACCCCACCACCTCCACCACCTATCCCTTCAAGCTGATCGCGGGGAACCGCTCCATCGTGGATTTCGGCGCGCAGGCCAGCGCTATCGCGCCGCCTCCCGAAAACGGTGGGGGCGAGGAGGGCGGCCGCTCGCCAATTCTGGCCATCCTGGGCGGGATTTTAATCCTGGGCGGGATCGGCCTGGCGGTGTATATTCGCCTGCTGCGGCAGTAAAATTTTCAACAAACCCTAAGGGTCTTCTTAGACCCTTAGGGTTTTAATTTTGCACCTCTCTATAGGAATACATCATGGGCCGCTTCAAAGCACATTACGGCCTCGGCACGCTGGTTAACCATGTGGCCGAGGGAGATGATCCAAACGGCGCTTCGGTTGCGCCAATCTACCAGACCTCCACCTTTTCTTTCCCCGATGCCGCCACGGGCGCGGCGATTTTTAAGGGCGAGCAGGAAGGCTACATTTACACCCGCTTTAATAACCCCAACATGGAACAGGTGGTCGCCAAGCTGGCGGTTCTGGAAGGGTTGGACTTGCTGCGAGCCCACCCTGAGCGCCCGCTCGAAGAGGTGATCGGCGGGCGGTTGTTTTCCTCAGGCATGGCTGCCGCCACCAGTGCCATCCTGGCGCGGGTGCAGGGCGGGCAGACCGTGGTGGCCCAGCGCGCGCTATACAGCGCAACGTTCAACTTCCTCAACGAAATTGCCCCTCGCTACGGCATTCGTACTATATGGATTGATGACCCTCAGCCAGAAGCCTGGGAGGCAGCCTTTGCCCAGGCGCCCGAAGCCGTGCTGGCCTTTGCCGAGACACCTGCTAACCCGGTTCTGACTCTGGTAGATCTGGAAGCGGTAGCCGAGATTGCCCATGCCCACGGGGCCTGGTTAATGGTGGACAACACCTTTGCCACCCCCTTCTGCCAGCGTCCGCTCAGCCTGGGCGCAGATGTGATCATTCATTCCACCACCAAATACCTCAACGGTCACGGCACGGTCATCGGCGGGGCGGTCGTCAGCCCGCACCTGGAGTATGTCAACACCAGTCTTTTTTCTATGCTCAAAATCCTGGGTGGCTCGCCTAGCCCCTTTGACGCCTGGCTGACCAACACCGGCTTGAAAACTTTTGAGGTGCGCATGGAGCGTCACTGCGAGAATGCCATGCACATTGCCCGCTACCTGGACGCGCATTCCAAGGTCTCGCGGGTGCACTATCCCGGCCTGGAAAGCCACCCCGCCCACTCCCTGGCCTTGCGCCAGATGTTGGCTTTTGGCGGCATGCTCGCTTTCGAATTGGAAGGCGGATTGGAAGCTGGGATTAAGTTGATGAACAACCTGCAAATCGGCACGCTGGTGCCCTCGTTGGGCAACACCGACTCGATCTTCCAGCACCCGGCCTCCATGAGCCACTCGACGGTTTCGCCTGAAGTGCGCCGCAGCATGGGCATTTCCGATGGCCTGGTGCGCTTTTCGGTAGGCATTGAGAATGTCGAGGATTTGATCGAAGACCTGGGGCAGGCGCTGGCTGAGATCTAACCAGATGAGCGAGCAGCATTCCGACAAGGCCGCGCTGCGCGGCGAGCCCTCTTACGTCTGGCGAGCTGGGCAGGAACGCCGCCTGGGCATGATTCGCCGGGCTGCCGCGGGGCGGGATTCGGGGCGCGTGCTGGAAGACGGCTGCGGCGTGGGCATGTACCTCAGCCGCCTGGCCCAAACCGCCCAACTGGCGGCGGGGCTGGATATCGAGCATCCCCGCTTGCTGGAGGCGCGCCAGCAGGACGCCAGGGTGGTGTGCGGCGTGGGCGAGTCGCTGCCCTTCCCCAGCAATTGGTTCGACCTGGTGCTTAGCCACGAGGTGTTGGAGCACGTTCAGAATGATGCGCAAGCCGTGGCGGAGATTGTGCGCGTGCTCAAGCCGGGCGGGCGGCTGGCTTTGTTTGTGCCCAACCGGGGGTATCCCTTCGAGACGCATGGCATTTACTGGCGAGGCAATTACCGTTTCGGCAACATCCCGCTGGTCAATTACCTGCCCCGCCGCTGGCGTGACCGCCTGGCCCCGCATGTGAATGTATATACTCGCGCCGATTTGCGTAAGCTGTTCGCCGGGCACCCGGTGCGCGTGGTGGAGCAACAAATTGTTTTTGGCGCGTATGACAATATCATTGCGCGCCGACCGGGTCTGGGCCGAGCGCTGCGCGCCGTGCTGCAGTTTCTCGAGCGCACCCCCCTGAAAGCGTTTGGCTTGTCCCACTTTTGGGTGGTGGAAAAAACTTCGTAATTGTTCAAACAACCCCGGAAATAAAAAGCCAGCGAGTGCTTTGCACTCGCTGGCTTTTTATTTCCGGTTTTCTCACTGCACCCGCAGATCGTAAATGTCGTTCTCGACCGGGTAGGTCTTGCCGCAAGCCGGGCAAGTCAGCAGCGGGGGCGTATCGGGCAGTGGTGCCTCTCCACAGGCCGGGCAGCGCAGGACGAGCTCTGGGGTGATCTCCTGCGCGGTGCCGGCAGCGCGGCTGCGCGTGAAGACGCTGGGGCTCAACTGCCACAAATCGCCGGTCAACTGGGCCAGCGAGTCCATCCACACCAGCATCCGCAAGGGGATGATGCGCTTGAACAAGCCGATGCGATAATGCGAGACGGTCAACTGGCGTTCGAGCAGGAATTGGTTGGCCTGCAGCCAGGCACGCACCGTGGCGGGGAGAAAATCAAAATTCAGCGGGGCAAACTCTACCGGCTCGGGCGAGAAGGGGTTCCAACTCTGGCGGCCCAGCGTGTAACGCAAGATGGCTTTCAGGTTTTGCTTGTTGGCATACTCCAGGATGAAGGGTGCGCCGCCCGTTAGGGCTGCGCGTACCTGCGCCAGGGCCAGGCGCGGCTCGGCCATGTGGTGCAGGGTGCGGATCATCGTAGCTGCATCAAAACTGGCTGGGCCAAATGGCAGCTTGTAAATATCTGCCGCCACAAAGCGATAGCGTTCGCTCTGACCCAGGCGCTGACGAGCCTGAGCCAACTGGGTGGTTGAATAATCGACCAGGACAATTTGCTCAAAACCCTGGTAACGGGGCGTGTTTCTGCCCGCGCCGGCACCCAGCTCCAACATGCGCTGACCGCTTTTGGGCAGCAGGCGGCGCAAGGCCACGGCTTCGGCGCCATCTTCATAGGCGCGGTCGCTCTGATCCCAGAACGAGGTCTGGTAGTCGGAACCTTCGTAATTACAAACGGGGATTTGATCCACTTACTGCATCCATCAACTTAATAAATACGCCGGGCAGGTTTGCCGGCGGCGCCCAGAATGGCCTCCTTACCGCTGCTTCCTCTCGGACCTGACGGGGTTCGGTGGTTTCTGCCGCGCCGGTCCCGCCCGGACGCCTCCCAAGGATACCTCAGGACGGGGGGGCTGTCAATGGAGCTGCTTGGGGACACAGAAGCCGTCGTTGGTTGTGTCTAACCTCCGAATTTGAGATATTTGTGGGGCTTTGGCCCCACAAATATCTCAAATTCGGTTTTTATACCTCTGCGTGAGAGGTTGCCGCTGGTTAGCGCGTCTCGAGGGTCAGGTTCAGGCGTTTGGCGGTAGCCTTAATCGTTTGGGTGATCATGGCGTCAGCGACTCCGTCCGGAGAGTCCAGAACCGTGGCGCCGATGGTAGTCAACGCGTCGCACAGGCGGTCTTCGATCAGTCCCCACATAGGCACCGGCAAATGCCCGCGCCCGGTGCGCGCCGATTCGGCAAACACGCGCAGGATGGGGTCGTTCATGTATTCTTCACCGGTCAATGCATCTAACCGCGCCGGAGAAGTGAGCATGGCTTT
>JAFGLU010000067.1 GCA_016927865.1 Anaerolineaceae bacterium | reverse complement strand
TTATTCTACTCGCCTTTTCCTTCATCATCAAAAACCGGAAGTTATTTTTACACGGCTACTAAGGGTCTCTGAAGACCCTTAGGGTTTGAGTGGGGGGGTCAAGGTTGCTCAATCTTCGCGGCCAGCTCGCCCTGGAATTCGGGCACGGCCAGCGTGCCTGTGCCGCCGCTGACCGCCAGCGTGGTTTCTTCCAGCCATTCTCCGCTGATGGGCGAGTACCACTTCACGGTGTACTGCCCGTCTTGCAGCGATTCTAAGGTCACGGTGAGGTCAGTGATGGGATCGGGCATATACACCCAATCGGATTGGGGCGTTGTGCCTTCCCGCACCAGTTTGTCGTAAGCACTTTGCATGGCGTTGGCGCTGTACTGGCGGTCGTGGATCCACACCAGGGCGCGCTCGGGCGCGCCGAGGACGTGGACGGGGAAGTTGCGCACCGAAGTGCTGACCTTGACCGGAGCGAGCGCAGCCAGGTCTTCGCCCTCCAAAAAGCGGTTGAAAATGGCGAATTCGGGCCACAAGTTGAGCGGGTGTACGTAGCTGTCCCACCACCAGTACATGGCGGTGGAAGCATAGCCCACAAAAGGCGCGGTCCACAAGGCGCTGTGCAGGTGCAGGCCCTGGCGGTTGCCGGTTTTAACGTCTTCGCCACCCGCGCCAAAACCAAACTCGGCAAAGAGGATGGGTTTATCCTTGAGGCGCAGCGACCAATCGTTGAAGTAATCTTTGAAGGACGTGGCTGGATCATTAGGTGAATAGAGGTGGAATTGGGCAAAGTCAATTTCGGGCAGTTGAGAAACGGCATAGACTGCCCCCGCGGCAGAACTGGTGCTGATGAGATGGTTGTAGGGGTCATGCTCGCGCAGGACAGGGGTCATCTCTTGCACCCAGGTGCTCATCTCGGGGTTCTGGATGGGCGTCAGGTTGGCCTCGTTCCACCACTCCCAGTTCATCAGGGAGGGGGATGCGCTCCAGCGGGCGGCGATGTAGCGCAGGCGGCGCTTGAAGTAGTCGCGGGCCAGCGGGTCGGTGACGAAATCTTCGGGATTCTGGCACGGGCCGCCGTTGATCCCGTTGTAGGGGTTGCTGGGCCATTCGGGGTTGGTGGTGGCGCTAAAAGCGCCGTGGTTGATGAGCACCAGTTCCACGTACACGCCGCGTTCTTCGGCCAGGCGCATGATTTGATCGAGCTGCCAGGCCTGGAACAGGCGTTTGGAATAGTCGCCCAGGCCGGTGTCGGTCCACTCGATGCCGAAGGACCAGGAGGCCATCCAAACGCGAATCCAGTTGCCACCGTTGGCGCTGAGCCCGTCCAGCCATTGGGTGAAGTCGGCGATGGGGTTTTCGGCGCCCCAGCCCATGTTGATGCCCACCGGGAAGTAGGTGGAGCCGTCCTCAAAGGCGAAGTAACGCGGGTTTTCGGGGTGAATGCGAATAAAGCCGCGCGCGCCGGGGTTTTCCTGGACGGTGAATGCCACTGCCGGGGATTGCAGGGCGGGGGAGGCCAATTCGGCGGAAGCAGTCCAGTTGCCCGCGGCGGTGGGGATGAGGCGGGCGCGCCAGCCAGGCTCGCCGCGAGGCTGGAAGGTGAGCGGGTCGTAGTCCTGGTACCAGAAGGCAGGGGCCAGAATCTCGCTGCCACCGGGGCCGCTGAAGCGCACTTTGAGATCGACCTCGGCGGGGTCGAAGGGGTTGGCAAACACACCGTCGGTGGCAATTTCGAACTCGATGGACGCGTGCGCTGGGGCCATGAACTGCAAGGGTTTAACCTCCAGGAAGGTGGGCGGCACGGCAACAATGGGGGTTGGGGTGGGCTGGGGCTGGGCGGCGCTGGGCAGCGTTCCAGATGCGCTTTCAGAGAGGCGCAAGGTGTCGATGAACACGGAGCCGGACTCGAGCGGGATGACCAGCACGGCGATGCGCTGGGTGTGGTCGAGGTTGCGGAGGGGGGTGGTTGGCGCCCAGTTGGAGGCGGCACTTTGGTAATTTGGGGTGGTGAGGTCAAAGGACAGGGTTTGGGCGCCTGTCTCCAAAGGGATCACCGCCGATTCAAACCATTCCCAGGTCTCGCCGGTGCTGATGGACAGGGCCACAGCGGAGGCAGCGCCGGGGTTGAAGAGGTCGAATTCCAGGAAGCGAGAAGCAGAAAGGTCCAGGGGGCGTTCGTAGGCGAAGACGGCTTGGGGCTGGTCGTTCTTGTCGAAGGCAAGTTCCAGGGACTGCGCGCCGCTGGTGGGGTGCTGGTCGGAAAGCGTCACAGAAAGGGCCGAGGATTCGTTGAATCCGGGGGGCAGGCCGGGTATCCAGGAGGTGGAGGAGATCTCGAAATCGTCCAGCATGGGCAAGATGGCGGCGGGCTGGGTGGGTGTTTCGGCAGGCGCCAGGGTGGCTGTGGGTCTGGGTGAGACAGCGGGTGGTTGTTGGGGTGTGGCGGTGGAGGCGGGGGTGGCAGCAGCGCAGGCAGTTTGGACGAGCAGGAGAACCAGGGTCAAGGCGGGCAGAATGCGGCGCATGAGGATACCTCCGGGGTAGATGGTTCGATTGTAGCATGGTTCGATTAATTGCATTTTTCCACCGCGCCGATTCCCAATGAACCCCCATGATAACCTTCACATTTCTGGTAGAGTTGGAGTACAATCACATTATCTCGCTTGTCCAATCGTAACTACTCAGGCCCAGGCAGAAAAGGGCCTCTTTCCCCAAAGGGCTGAGCAGTAACGTCCAATCTTGGAAGTCTTCTCAAAAGGTGCAACAATGACAAATAGATACCAGAATTTCGACGTGGCAATTTACTGCCGGGCGCAAGAAGTGGCAAAGATGAAAGACCTGGAATGGTTGCGCCAGGGCTTTGAGACAATTTCGAGCGGAGTGAAGGTTAGCAAGGTTTATCTTGAAACGCATCGGGATTGGTTCGTGGCGGATGAGGAAGCCGTGCTGGGGGCCAAGCGTTTCTTTGAGGAGCGCGGCATTCAGACCGCAGGGGGGATTACGGTGACCGTGAACGAGCCGAACCGCTTCCAAACGTACTGTTACACCAACCCGGAGCACCGCGCTAAGTTAAAAGACCTGGCAGCGTATACGGCGCGTATGTTTGACGAGCTGATCCTGGATGATTTTTTCTTTACCAACTGCAAGTGCGAGTCCTGCATTCAAGCTAAAGGCAGCCGAAGTTGGACTCGTTTCCGCCTGGATTTGATGACCGCGGCCGCCAGTGATTTAATCATCAAGCCCGCCAAGGCCGCCAACCCCAAAGTCAAGGTGGTGATTAAATATCCCAACTGGTATGAGCATTTTCAGGGGCTGGGTTTTGACCTGGAGCGCGGGCCGGCCTTGTTCGATGGCATTTATACCGGTACCGAGACCCGCGACGCGGTGATCGGCAACCAGCATTTACAGCCCTACCACGGCTATTCGATCATGCGCTATTTTGAAAATCTCAAACCAGGCGGCAACGGCGGCGGTTGGGTGGATCCGTTTGCCTCGCTCACCCCGGACCGTTATGCGGAGCAGCTGTGGATGACGCTGTTTTCCAAGACGCACGAGATCACTTTGTTCGACTTCCGCTCGGTCATCAGCCCGTTCATGGAGCCACAGCGCGGCGCGTGGCAGGGTCAGGGCACCAGTTTTGATAATGACTCGGCGTTGGCCGCGGCTAAACAGCCCGATGGCAGCCTGCGAAAAGAAGCCATTTTCCCGCTGACCGCAGGGGCTGCCTTTGAATCGGTGGACCGTTTCCTGGGTGAACTGGGGCAGCCGGTGGGTGTTCCGGTCTACAAACCTTACCATTCTTACGGCGAGGACTTTTTGCCTAGCTACCTGGGTATGTTGGGTATTCCGGTGGATGTGCGCCCGGACTTTCCCGAGGATGCGCCGGTGGTGATTTTGACCGAGGCGTCAAAATTTGACCAGGGGATTGTGGAGAAGATTGAGTATCATGTTCGGAAAGGGAATGCGGTGGTGATTACTTCGGGGCTGCTGCGCGCGCTGCAGGATCGCGGCATTCGCCACGTGGCCGAGTTGGAAGTTTCGGACCGCAGAACTACGACTAATAAGTTCTTGATTGGCTGGAGCGGGATTTTTGAGGGCGAGAAGCCGGTGACGGTGCCGCAGGTAACCTACTTTACCAATGATTCATGGGAGGAGATTTCCTGCATGGGCGGGGTGACGGGTTGCCCGCTGTTGCATTCGGCCACCTACGGGCTAGGCGTGTTGTACGTGCTGGCCGTCCCTGATAATTTCGGCGACCTGTATCATTTGCCGGAAGGCGTTTTGAGTAAGATGAAAGAGTTTTTGGCAGCCAAACTGCCTGCCCGCCTGGAAGCCCCGGCGCAGGTGGCGCTGTTCCTGTATGACAACGACACGTTGATTGTCGAGTCCTTCCTGGACGAGAGCGTGGATGCCCAGGTGGTGATTGCTGCCGGGCGCAAGGGGCTGCGCGACATTCTGACCGGCAAGGAGATTACGGGGGAGGAGCGGGTGACCCGTTTTGGGCAGAAAACCGGCGTGCAAGGTTGCCCGGTGACGGTCAAGCCGCATTCGTTCCGCGTGTTCAAGCTGATTTAGAATATTCGTCCCCATCCCTGTTATTGAGGAGGGGAAACCTCTATAAAACAGTCAATGCGGCGTGTTCACGCCGCATTGACTGTTTTATGAAGAAACCAATTTGGGTTAGTGTTTGGAGACCATCAGGGTCTCGATATCTTCTTGCAAGGACTGCAAATCTTCCTCGTGCTCCACTTCCTGTTCGAGGATGGTGAGAACGATGTTATAGGTGACCGGGTCGGCATCCCGCGTTATTTTGAGTAGAGACTGGTACACCTCGATGGCGCATTGTTCGCCCTTGATGTTTTGCTCCAGGATGATCTTGACATAGGGATCTGTGGGGGAATCGTATCCGCAGTTGGTGTTCTTGTACCAATCTTCGGGGGTGAGCAGGGGCGTGCCGCCGAGCTGGATGATGCGCAGGGCCAGCATGTCGGCGTGGGCCAGTTCTTCGGTGGCGTGCAGAATCAATTCGGCAGCCACGGCATCTTTCATGGGCCCCTTGACCACCTTGGCTCCCATCCAATACTGGTAGTAGGCCAACCACTCATCGGCGAAAGCGCGGTTGAGCAGGTTGAGCAGCTCATCAACATCCATTCCAACAATTGAGCGTCCTTTAGTTCCCATTTTATTTTCTCCTTTTTTGAATTATATGTTACTTGGGCGAATCTGATGGTTTGTATTACCTGGGTTCTTTGGGTCACGAACCTAAGATTTCACGGTTGATGCGATTCTTTGCCAGGAAAATCTCACGTTCTTGCGGGTCGGCAATGCGTTGGGCTTGCCGGTCGAGCGCCTGGCGGGCCATTTCGTCGTATTCCTCGAATTCAGTAATTTTGTGAGCATTCAGGATGCGGGCATGGTTGAAGTAGATCTGCGGGGCTTCTTGCATTTCTTTTTGCTGGGCCATGCTTTCTACTGCCTGAGTCGAGTCGACCAGGGCCTGGGCGGCGTCGCCAGCCAACAGGCGGGCCTTAGCCAGATAGGAGAGGCTTTCGATCGTCTCGTTTTTCAGGCCCAGGCCGGCGCGGGATTGGTGCGCCAGGGCCAGCAGTTCAACGGCCTCGGGCCAGTTCTGCCGTTCGAGGGCCAGCAGCCCCAACCCATGCAGGCAGTAGCTGAGGCCGCGGCTGTCTTTGATCTGTTCGCGGATCTCCTTGGAACGGTTCAGCCACGTCTCGGCTTCGTCCAGGCGGCCTTCATAGATCAGGGCCAGACCGATCAGGTACAGGTTGAAGCCCTGGCCCATCCGGTCGCCGATGCGGGTTTTCATCTCCAGGCCGTGTTGCAGCTTTTCAATCGCTTGAGCGTAATCGCCCAGGCCGAGCAGGACGCGAGCCAGGTTGGTGACGTGAATGCCGGTTTGGAACATATCCTGACGGGCCTCGGCTAATTCCAACGCGTGGGAGTGCAGGCGAGCGGCGGCGCTGAAATCGCCTTGCATGAAGTGGATCATGCCCAGGTACATGGTGCTCCAGGCTTCGCCCTCGCCGTCGGCGATCTGCTTGCGCAGAGCCACGGCTTGCTCGAGCAACGGATGGGACTCGGTGTAGTTGCCGCGGAAGTATTCCAGAATCCCCAGCGTGTTGAGCGCGTCGGCTTGCCCGTCGATGTCATCCAACCCGGCTTTGATGGTCAAAGCTTCGTTCGCGGTGGTTTTTGCCTCTTCATAGCGGCCCATTGATTGGTACAGGTCGGCCAGTTCGTTGAGGGCGTCGCCGGTGCGGAGTGAGTCGGCATGGGCCTGGGCGGATTCGAGCATGGCATTCAGGTCCGCCAGGCGGGCATCTTGCTTGCCGGTCAGACCGTGGATGCGCTGGCGGCGGGCAAGGATGTCGAAGCGCTGCTGCCAGGCATTTTCGTCTTTGTCCAGCAAGCCCATCAGTTCGGTGTAGTGTTGGATGGCGGTGGCATTGGCAAACCCGGCCTGAGCGCGTTTGGCGGCCAATTCCAGGTAGCGGGCGGCCTTCTCGCGGTGGTCGCTCAGTCGGAAATGATAGGCGAGCAGCTCGCATTCCTGGGCCTGGATGTCCTCGAAAGGAACGCCTTTTTGTTCAGCCTGGGCGGCGAAGATTTCTTCCAGGGTTTCGCCGACCCGGCGGTGGACCTCCTGGCGGCGTTGGACAAGCAAGTTGTCGTAGGCCACTTCCTGCACCAGGGCATCGGGGAAAATGTAGGCGTCGGGGCGGGCTTGCTCGGGCAGAATCAGGTCGCTGCGCTCCAGTTGAGCCAGCCAATCGGCCATTTCGGTGCTTTGCGTGGCCAGCTTATCGAGGATTTCGACCTGGAAGCGCCGCCCAATGACCGCTGCCAGTTGCAAAGCCTGGCGAACATCCTCGCTGAGCCGGTCCATGCGGGCAATGATGGCTCCTTGCAGGGTGCCGGGTACCGTGATGGAGGCCATCTTATCAGTCACCTGCCAGGTGTCGCCGGCGGTCTTGATCACTGCGCCTCCGGCGATGAGTGAGCGGACCATCTCTTCGATGTAGAAGGGGTTGCCGGCGCACTTTCCGTGGATCTCGTCTCGAACGGTCTCGACCATCTGCGCGCCGGGCAGGAGTTGATCGAGAAGTTCCTCGCTTTGCGGGCGAGTGAGCGGGGAGATGTTGATTTCGGTGTGGCGGCGGGGAAAATTGTTTTCGATGAAATCGTGGATGCGCCAACAGCCTTTGTCGCGCAGAGGGCGGTAGAGGAAACAGAACAGCAGTGGCGCCTGAACGGTGCACTGGAGCAGGTCCTGGAAGAGTGCCAGCGAGGCTTCGTCGGCGAAGTGTAAATCATCGATGACCACCAGCACCGGATTTAGGGAGGCCAGGGCGGTGAAGTATTCGCGAGCAGCCCACAGCGTTTGCTTTTGGCGCACTCGCGCATCCAGGCTCTTGACGCGCTGGCCCCATTCGCCTTCCAGTTCTAAACCAACCATGTGGATGAGGAAGGGCATGGCCTGGCGCGCTTTTTCTTTGCCGAGGAGTTTTTCGCCGTTTTCCCACAGGCTGAAGAGCAGGGCCTTATCATCGGATTCGGCCGGGTCGAGGTCCAGCGAGCCGCGCACCATCTGCGCCGCCAACCAGTAGCCGACCTGCTCGCTGAAAGAAAGCCCTTGCACGTGAATCCAGCGCAGCTTAGGCTGAGCGTCGCTTGCTGACAGGCGGGCGCGAGCTTCAGTCAGCAAGCGCGATTTGCCCAGGCCGCTGTCGCCGATGACGGAGACCAGCCCCCCGCGCCCGGTCAGCAGATTCTGTCCGGCGGTGAGTAGCTTTTGCAGAGCTTCATCTCGGCCGATCATGGTGGTGTGCGCGCCGGCAATGCCGCGGGCCTGACCGATTTCTGCGCGGCGGCGCAGCACCTGGTAGACGTGAACAGGGATGCTCTTGCCTTTGACCTGCATCTCGCCCTTGTCGCTGGTTTCACAGTAAGCCGCGATGCGCTCCTGGGTGCGGTCGCTGATGTAAATTTCCTGCCAGCCCGATTTGGACATCAGGCGGGCGGCCATGTTGATATCGTCACCCATCAAGGTGTATTCCTGGCGCAGGTTGGGCGCGCCGGCATTGCCCGCGAAGAGTACGCCGGTGTTGATGCCGATGCGCTGGCGGAAGCGGAAGATGCCCTCGGGGGTTTGCAGGGCAGAGAAGTGCTGTTTCATGGCCTGCTGCATTTCCAGGGCTGTGTAGACGGCGCGGACGGGATCGTCTTCGTGGGCGCGGGGCGCGCCAAAGAAGACGATGAAACGGTCGCCCACAGCATACTGGTCCATGCGCGCAACCGTGCCTTCGTATTCTTCGACGATGTCGGCCATTTTGACGAAGTAGTTGTTGAGGTGTTGGGTGACCAGTTCGGGGTTCTTTTCGCCCAGGGCGTCTACCAAATCGCTTATGCCCAGGTAGTTGGCAAACATGACCGTAACCTGGCGCCGGTCGGGCGCAATGCGCGGGTTGCGGGGGTTTTCAACGATGCGGCGGATCAACTCGCTGTTCATGTAGGGGGCCAGGCGCTGCATGCGCTCGACCAGGTAGGTGATCTGGGCGGTCGTCTCGCCTTCGGGCGGCTCTTGCAAGGTGAAGCGCTTCTGTTCCCCTTCCAGGGCGGGTGCGGATACCAGCCGGTAGATGCCGTCGGGTTTCTCGCCGTGCTCGCCTTCGGTCTCCACCGGCGTGGCTTGCACCCTGGCGCCGATCAAGTCGTAGACTTCCTGAGTGAGGGTGACCTCGCCGCCCGCGGCATAGCCCTGGCAGATTTCAGTGCGGTTGACGGTATGCCCGGTGGTGACGTAGGCCATCGTGCCGCATTGGCCTTTCTCAGGCTCGGGCGGGGTGCCGATGTGGGCGGCGAAGTAGGGGCCGGCGGCAATGCCGCACTTAATCTTGAGGGAACGTTTTTCACCGGCGGCGTCGATCTCGGCGTATTTTTCCATCACCTTTTGGATGGCCAGGCCCGTTTGAGCCGCCAGAAGAGCGCTTTCGGTCATTTGCTCGGGGGTGTCGCCGGGGAAGACCCCCAGCATGGCGTCTCCACCAAATTTGAGCAGGTCGCCGCCGTGGTTGAACAGGGCGGTAACCACATCGAAGAACAGGTTATTGATGATTTCAGCGATGCGCTCAGCGGCGGTTTGGGGCGAAACCATCTTCAGGCGCTCGGAAAGCGGGGTGAAGCCGGAAACGTCGCAGAAGATGAACACGCCGCGCTGGAGTTTGCCTTTGGGGACGCCGGTGGGTTGAGGTTCTACGATCACCGGGCGGGGCAGGTATGTTTTGGCAGTGTCGAGCAGGGCGGCCAGATGGTCGCGGGCAGAGTCCAGGTCAGCGGGGGAGGGGATGCGCTCCATTGGCTCGTAGAGGGCGGCAGGCAGGAAGCGCTTGAGATCAGGCAGCAGATCGGATATTGGTCGCGCCATGAGGGCAGGCACAGACGGCTGGGCTGCTTGTGCGGGGAGAGGCGCTGGTGCGGCAGCGGCTGCTGCGTGCTGGGCGATTTGAGCGGGCTGGAGCGGGGATGTGATGGAGGAAATTACCGCCGCGCCGCAGTGATAGCAGTAACGCGCTTCCTGGAGAAGCAGGGTGAAGCAGGTGCGGCAGACGCTGCCCCGAACAAGAATGTGCCCGCAGTGAAGGCAAAAACGCGCTTGCGCAGGGTTATGGGTGTTGCAGTAGGGACATTGCATGGTGTTTCTCCCCGGTAACAATACTTGAATGGAAAGAGGGAGCTAGACAGATAATAGATTTGTAACTACTCAGCCAGAGGTGGAAGAGGCCCGAATTTGAGGTGTTACATAGATTTTACCATTATGTATCCGTGCTATAATCCAAAACGATGAATCTCGATATTCGCACCGGCGTTTTGACAGCCTTTATCCTGGCCTTATTGGGTGTCATCATTCTAGGATTCACCGCCTACCGGACGTTTAAGGCGGCGAAAAAGCTACCCTACTTCCGCAAGCGGCGGGTGATGCTCTCGCATGCCTGGCGGCTGGTGTTTGTGGCACTGTTCATGGCGGTGGTGGCTTTTGTCATCGCGCGCTTTGGCGAGCCGGTGGCCTATACGATTATCCCGCCTTCGCCGACCGTGACCAACACACCTACCATCACCCTGACCTCTACGATCACGCTAACGCCTACTATCACCCTGACGCCGACGATTACGAACACGCCTTCCATCACCAACACCCCCTCCATGCCGCAAGCAGTGGAGACGCTGTTTGTGTCCACCACCACGCCCAACCCGGATGTTATCTTTAGCCCGTTGATTTTTGCGGAAGATCTGGATGATAGTTTTACGCCGGTGGGGCAGGCCGAAGAGTTTGCTAACCCGGTGCGGCAGATTGTGGCGGTGTTCAGCTACGATCAGATGACGCCTGGGGCGCAGTGGAGCGCGCTGTGGTACAGGGGCGAGGAGCTTGTGTGCGTGGAAACGCTGCCCTGGAACGGCGGCACCGGTGGTTTTGGCTACTCGGAGTGCACGGCGCCGGTGGGTGGTTGGCAGGCCGGGGAATATGAGGTGCAGTTGTTCATTGGCACGCTCTGGAAGCAATCGGGGCGCTTTACGGTGACGGGCGACCCGCCCGCGCCAACCATCACGCCGACCCCCACACGCACGCTCACGCTGACCCCAACCGAGGGGCCCTCGCCGACTTACACACCCAGCCGTACACCCACCATTACACTGACGCTGCGGCCCTCCAATACGCCAACCGTTTCGCTGACACCGCGGCCCACCAGCACGATTCGCCCGAGCCTCACGCCGCGCCCAACGGATACGCGCTGGCCCACGCCCACACCCTAGCAAAAGGGCGAAAGGATCAACAAACAAGGGTATTTGCGAGCAATCCTCGCAAATACCCTTGTTTGTTGGTAACTGCCTTGACAATGTCAAATTTCACGTCGAAGCTTTCGGCCCCACCCCTCCCCCGGCAAAGCGCTTAAGTGATTGAGCATCTTGATTGCCGGGGGAGGGCAGGGTGGGGGCAACACCCGAGTTCAAAGGTCATGGTGTTTTAAAGTGACATTGCCAAGCTGCTCAGAGGGCAGAGAAAGCCTCAGAATTTGAGGTGTCTATGGGGTGCTTCGCACCCCATAGACACCTCAAATTCAGGGTTCCTTGTAGATGTAAATTTTAAAATTTACTCTGCCATGGAGTGGGCAATTTCTGCGCCCAGGCGGGCATTGTTGCGCAGCAGGGCCAGATTGGCGCGTAAGCTGTCGCCACCGCTCAATTCGGCTACGCGGTTCAGTAAGAAGGGCGTCACCGCTGCGCCGCGGATGCCTTGTTGGTAGGCTTCACCCAGAGCCTGACGGATGGCCTGTTCCACCTGGTGGCGGGGCAGGGCTTCTTCGGTTGGGGGAGGCTGCACGACCAGCAGGGCACTATCCAGCTTCATGGACCAGTGGGCGCGGGCAATTTTGACGATTTCAGCAATCGAGTCGACAGATTCGGTCACCGGTAGGCCGCTTTCGGCAGAAAAGAAGGCCGGAAATTCACGGGTGCGATATCCAATAACCGGCACACCGACGGTTTCCAGGTATTCCAGGGTGGCGGGTAAATCTAGAATCGATTTGGCGCCGGAGCATACCACCACCAGAGGGCTGTGGGCCAATTCGGGAAGGTCTGCCGAGACATCGAAGGGCGCATCGCGGTGAACCCCACCGATGCCCCCAGTGGCAAAGACGCGGATTTCTGCCAGGCGAGCGGCGATGAGCGTGGCGGCAACGGTTGTTCCGCCCAGTTCGCCGCGAGCCAGAGCCATGCCAAAGTCGCGGCGGGAGATTTTCCGAGTTTGTTCAGCAGTTGCCAGCCGCTCCAGCTCTGGGCGGGTTAACCCAACCCGCACTTTACCGTCCATTACCGCAACGGTAGCGGGTGTGACCTGCTGGTTGCGCGCTTCCTCTTCCACGGCCAGGGCCAGCTCCAGGTTGTGGGGGCGGGGGAGTCCGTGAGTGATGACAGCGGATTCGAGGGCCAGGATGGGTTCGTTGAATGCGCGGGCTTTCCAGACCTCAGATGAGAACGCCAATGCGGGCAGTTCGGAGGAATAACCTTCTTCGGGAAAGAGATCCATTTTTATATCACCAGGTTGTCGTATAGTTTTTCGAGGCTTAGTTCTGGCAGCACCGCGCCCGGATGGCGCAGTACCAACGACGCGGCGGAAACACCCAGGCGCACAGCTTCATCGATGGAGATGTCATTGAGTAGGCCAAAGATGACCGCGGCGGTGAGGGCGTCTCCAGCGCCGGTGGGGTCGACCACCCGCGTGCGGATGGCTGGGACGCGCCCGCTGGTTTCTGGGGTAGCGTAGCAGACTCCGGCTGCTGAGATGGGAATCACCGCGGTTTGCACTCCCTGACTGACCAGCCAACGGGCAGTTTTGAGAGCGGTCTGCGGGCCAGAAACGGGAGCTTGGGTGGGGGCCAGTACCGAGGCCTCGGTGCTGTTGGCGGTGAGCAGAAACAGGCGGGGTAAGAAAGGGATCATCCGCGCAGCAAGGCTTTTGGAGGCGGTGTCGGCGCATACCGGTACACCGGCCTTGCGGGCCAGGCTGAAAACGGTTCGCAGCGCGGTTGGGGAGAGGTTTGCGTCTACCACCACCAGGCCGCAAGCGCGGAACAATTCTTCGCGCTCTTTGAGCACGGCGGAGGTGAGGGCTTTGAGAACGCGCATGTCCTCGAGGGCCATGTGCAGGTTCCCATCGGCGTCATAGATGGCCAGGTAAGAGGCGGTGGCGGCGTCATCCACCGTGATGCAGGCTGAGACATCTACCCCGCAGTCGCCGGTATGATAGAGCAGTTGGCGGCCGGAGCGGTCTGCGCCCACGGCGGTGAGCAATTGGACAGGCTGTCCCAAACAGGCCAGGTTCTCGGCGATATTGCGAGCCACGCCCCCGAAGGACAGGCGCACGCGGGCGGAATTCGAGGCGCGCAGGTGGGGGGCTTCGTCCAACATCCCAACGGTATCCATGCCTGCGGCGCCCACGACCAGTACCGGTCGATCGACCAGTGTTTTCCCCGATGTTTCTTGGAGCATGGACTCATTGTAACAAATTATGAGATGGATGGCGAATTGGATTGGTGGGGATATGGAAGCACAAAATAAACGCCACTTGTTGAGCGAGAGAACCACTTAGTTTGCAGAATTGATAACTATTGTAACAAGGCTGTTAATTGTTCCCAAAAGGGGATGCTGTATAATCCAAAGATAGAGGAATCCTGTTCATGAAAGAATCGTCTCCCACTATTCTGCGCCGCCTGATCCCTGGAGTTGTCCTGGGGTTTGTTGTGTTGGTGGGGCTGGCATTGCTGGGTGATTTACGCGAGGTGGGCAAGCTCATTTCCAACTTCCGTTGGGAGTTTTTCTTGATTGCGATGGGGTTCACCCTACTGAATTACGGCCTGCGCTTTCTCAAGTGGCATTTTTACCTGAAACAGATAGGCGTGAATCGCCTGGGAGTGGGCCCGAGTATGCGCCTGTTTGTGGGAGGTTTTCCGCTGGCGGTAACGCCGGGCAAGCTCGGGGAGGTGATCAAGGCCGTCTGGCTGATGCGCCTGACGGGTGTGCCGGTGGCACGCGGCGTTTCGGTGGTGCTGGCCGAGCGAATCAGCGACGGGCTGGCCGTGCTGGCGCTTTCGGTGCTGGGTGTGGTCTCCTACCCGCGTTATTGGCCCGTGTTCATCACCATTCTGGCTGTGCTGCTGGCGGTGGTGATCGGCTCGCAAATCCGCCCGCTAGTGGAATGGGCGCTGGAGCAGGGTGAGAAGGTTCGTTTTTTGCAAAAGGCTGTGCGCAGCTTGCGCGAATTCTATGAAGGAAGCTTTACCCTGTTCAAACCCGGCGCAACTTTACTGGCGGTGCTGTTGGGCACCGTTTCGTGGTTGGGCGAAGGACTGGGTTTTTACTTCATCCTGCGTGGATTGGGCTTGCAGCCCAGCCTGGAACTGGCGGCCACGGCGATTTTTGTGCTGTCGTTTTCCACGGTGGTGGGGGCGGCTTCGGCTTTGCCGGGCGGTTTGGGCGCGGCAGAGGCCTCGATTGCGGGAATGCTGATCTTTATCTTGCAGCTTGACCCGGCCCTGGCAACTTCTGCCACCTTATTGATCCGTTTGGCCACATTGTGGTTCGGTGTTCTGTTGGGAATGGCGGTTTGGGCATCCTCACCGGCATTGTTTGGGTTGGAAACGGGTCGCGTACCCACCGTAGAAACATAGTCTTGCGCCGGAAATTCTCTTGTGCGGCGAGGGTGATTTCCGGGCTCGGTTGATGGTTTCTTCGGGTAAAATGATTGTACTATTTGACAGCCGCAAGAAGAAGAGCGCATGCCTTTACCGTCTGGAACTGTATTATGCAACCGCTACCGGATCGTGTCCATCCTGGGTCAAGGAGGAATGGGCGCTGTTTATCGCGCCCAGGATGAACACCTGGGTATTCCGGTGGCGGTGAAAGAAAACTTGTTCCTGACCGACGAGTACAGTCGTCAATTCCAGCGCGAGGCACGCATCCTGGCCAGTATGCGCCATCCCAACCTCCCCCATGTGGGCGATTATTTTGTCCTGGAAGGACAGGGGCAATACCTGGTGATGGATTACATCGAGGGCGAGGATTTGCGCCAGCGCATGGAGCGGCTTGGACCGTTGAGCGAGCGGGACACCATCTTGATTGGTATTTCGATCTGCGATGCGCTGGACCATTTGCACACGCGCAATCCCTCAATTATTCACCGCGATGTGAAACCGGGAAACATCAAGGTCACTGGTGACGGGCAGGCGGTGCTGGTGGACTTTGGCCTGGCCAAGGTGATGCAAGGCAGCCAGGCTACCATGACCGGCGCGCGGGCCATGACTCCCGGCTATTCTCCGCCAGAACAATACGGCACCTCCAGTACCGATTACCGTACGGATATTTATTCGCTGGGAGCAACTCTCTATGCGGCTTTGACGACGACCATTCCGGAAGACGGGCTGGCACGGATGACCGGCAAAGCAGAATTAACCGATATTCGCGAACTGCGCCCCAAGATTAACAAGCGCCTGGCTGATATCCTGGAGAAAGCCCTGGAAGTAGAACCGGATGACCGCTTTCAAAGCGCCGCGGAATTTCGTGAGGCGTTGATTGAGTGCGGGGAGATGGCAGCTTTCTTCCGCGAGCGCCCCACCCTGACGCCTCCGCCGCAGGAATCGGCTGAAGGCGAGGATGGCGTAGAAATTATCAAGCCGCCCAGCAACAACAGACGCTCTTCCTGGCCCAAACCCGTCAGCCGCGCGCGCAGACGCCGCAGAAATATGTGGGCGACAGGAGTAGCAATTCTATTTGTCGTGGTGCTTGCGTATTTAGGAATGCGCTTGTGGCCCGGAATCCCTCGGGCGGTGATGGCTTTCGTTGCCCCAAATTCTACTGTATGGGCAACTCAATCGACGGCGGAGGGCGGACAGCAACCAGACCAGACCGCAACTCCCGAGCCGAAAGAGGGAACAGGGGCTCCCACCGCGCTGGTTGCTGTAACCGAAACGCCAGTGGTTGAAAACCCCACGCCTGCCGAGACGCCCACCCCGGAAGTGGTTTTAACTCCGACACCCACGCCATTGGGCGGCGGCCCGGCCCAAATTGCCTTTGCGTCTGATCGAGCGGGCAACTTCCAGATTTGGACGGTCAACTCGGACGGCAAAGGCCTGAAGCAAATTACCAATATGCGCGATGGGGCCTGCCAGCCGGCCTGGTCGCCGGATGGAATGCGCCTGGCGTTTATTTCACCCTGCATTTCTAAAGAGCAAACCTATCTTGGCAGCAGTATCTACCTGATTGACGTGGATGGCAGCAATTTGACACCGCTGCCATCCAGCCCGGAAGGTGATTTTGACCCGGCCTGGTCTTCCGATGGAAAATTCCTCGCTTTTACCTCGCTGCGTACCGGAAGGCCGGCTATCCATACCTTGAATCTGGAAAATCTGGATGTCAAGCGGTTGTCGATTTCCAATTATGATGAGCGCCAGCCGGTTTGGTCACCGATGAGCCGCCAGCTGGCATTTATTCGCACTAAAGTCTTTGGACAAGTTTGGCTCATGTCGGATAGTGGCGAGCAGTTGAACCAATTCTCCATTAGCGGCGATTACCATAATTTTTATCCGCTGTGGTCATGGGATGGGTCGGTGATCTTCTATAATCAGACGGCAAGCAACTCCAATGTGCCCTGGTTGATGGGCATGCGTTATGAAGACCGCAAGACTTCGCAGGAGTTCCGCGTGCCTGCCAGCGGTTCGACGGATGTCGGCCCAATTGGTAAGGTGAGTCTTTCGCCAGACGGATTCTGGTTTGCTTTTGAGAGTTGGCCGGATGGTTATAATCACGACATTTATATTATGACCGTGAATGGAGCCAACCGTATCCGGGTGACAACCGATACATCGTTTGACTTTGGCGCGGCCTGGCGCCCTGTTGCGTTACCATAGGGGGGAGGGATGGCTCTCGAACCGGGATCTTTGCTCAATGACCGCTACCGCATTGAAGAAGTAATTGCCAAAGGCGGCATGGGCGCTATTTACCGCGCCTTTGATGTGACACTCAACATCCAGGTGGCGGTGAAGGAAAACTTCCTCACCAGTGAGCAGTTTGCGCGTCAGTTCAGGCGCGAGGCCAGCCTGCTGGCAGGCATGCGCCACCCCAACCTCCCCCGTGTGACGGATCACTTCAGCCTGGAGGGGGCGGGGCAGTATCTGGTGATGGATTACATCGACGGCGATGATCTACGGCAGATGCTGGCGGATCGTGGGCCATTGCCAGAGGCAGAGGTGCTGCGCATTGGCACGGCGGTGTGTGATGCGCTGGAATACCTGCATACGCGCAAGCCGGCCATCGTTCACCGCGATGTGAAACCGGGTAACGTGAAAGTCTCTACCAGCGGCGTGGTTTACCTGGTCGATTTTGGATTGGCCAAGATTGCAGAGGGCGGGCAAGCCACCACCACAGGGGCGCAAGCCTTAACGCCAGGATATGCCCCGCCTGAGCAATACGGCGAAGGCACCGAGGCGCGCTCGGATATTTACGCATTGGGTGCCACATTGTATGCCGCCCTGACGGGCAAGATTCCTGAGGACGGGCTGGCGCGAGCGATGGGCTCGGCGCAGTTGACGCCTATTCGCAAGCATGCGCCTGCCGTTTCAGAGCGCGCTGCGCGGGTGATTGAGAAGGCCATGGAAGTGCAGCCTGCCGAGCGTTACCAAAGCGCGGCGGAATTTATGGCTGAATTGAGCGGGACAACGGCGGTGAGCAGCGATGCGACCGTGCGCAGAGCACGGCCTGCTGGCAGCGCTGCGCCTGCGCCGTCCTCTGCAACCATGACCGGAGAGAAAATGCCTGCCCGGCGCTCAACGCCCTGGGGATGGATTGGCGCTGGTTTTGGCGGCGTGGCAGTGATTGCGGTGGTGCTGGCCCTTGTGTTGAGCGGCCAGAACAAACCCGTTGCGCCGCAGCCCACTGTGACCCAGCCCACCGTGGGGGTCATAATCGAGGTGCCTTTCGTCACCTTGACGCCGGCGCCTACTGAGACACCAGCACCCACCGAAACGCTTGCGCCGACTGAGACAGCCGCGCCGACCGAAACCGTGGAGCCGACCGTGGCGGCAACGGCCCTGGGTGGGGCGCGTGGTGAAATTGCCTTCGTGTCTGAGCGCAGCGGTTTGCCGCAAATTTGGATCATGGATACGGTAGGCGAGAATGCACGCCAGTTGACCGACTTGCCCGATGGCGCCTGCCAGCCGGCCTGGGCGCCGGATGGGGAGCGGTTGGTGTTTATTTCGCCGTGTAAAGGAAAGAAGGAGTTGTATCCAGGGGCCAGTATGTTCGTGGTGAACGCGGACGGCAAAGGCCTGACGCCTCTGGCTTCGCGGCCCGGCGGAGATTTTGACCCGGCCTGGTCGCCGGATGGGCAAACGATTGCCTTCACTTCTTTGCGTGACGGGAAAAATCAAATTTACCTGTACCAGCTGGCAGATAACAGTGTGACACGTCTATCCCCAGCTTCGGTGTATGAACGCCGCCCGGCCTGGTCGCCGGACGGGGCACAGATTGCCTATGAGACCAGCCGGCAGAGCGGCTCGACCATTTGGGTGATGAACGCCAATGGGAGCAATGCGAAAGCTTTCACGGAGACAGATAAGGGGTACGCTTCTTCGCCAAACTGGGCGCTGGACAACAGCGTGATTGTGTTCGGTTTGGGAACAGGGCTGCCGGTACTGGCCTCTCGCCAGGTGGGAGTCAACACGGCGAGTGTGTTCACGGTGACCACCCAGATCATTCCGGTGGAGGGAGCGCGCTTCTCGGCGGATTCTTATTGGCTGGTGTTTGGCTCGAGACGGGATGGTAACGAGGATATCTGGGTGATGATGCGCAATGGGGGCAGTGTTACCCAATTGACCACTGACCCCGCGCCCGATTATCAGCCTGATTGGCGACCATAAAAAGACTTGATTTAAACAACACGGGAGGAGCTTCGCTTCTCCTGTGTTGTTTAAATAGGGAACTTATACAGAAGATGCCCGCCGGCGCAGTTCGTCCAGCTGCTCCCAGTGGCGCTTCACAGCTTCTTTTCCCACGGGGGTGATACGCGCCTCGGTGTTGGTGCGCTTGCCGACGATGGTTTTTTCGATGCTGATCAATCCGGCTTCTTCCAGGCGGGTTAAGTGGGTGGAAAGGTTGCCCGCGGTCAAACCGGTGAGCGATTGAAGAAAGAGGAAATCGGCCTTGAGGCAGGAGGACAGCGCGGTGAGGATCGTCAGGCGGGCGGGTTCGTGGATGAGTCGGTCGATTCCGGCTAAATCGTCACTAAGGCTGGTCATTTGAGACCTCCTGTACAGGACGGAGCATGCGGGTGAGCAAGACATGGTCCATCATGCCCACGATGCCGATGCCCAGGCCGAGGATGAGATCGAAAACACCTTTGAAAGTGCTGCTGAGTGGGTTCATGCCGAGTGGGCTGGAAAAGGCCGGGTAGAAGCTGAACAGGGCCAGAACAACCGCGAATACACGGTAATACCAGCGCCGCCGGTTCCGCCCTCCCAAGAACATCCAGACAGCCGCCGTTAGAACGTATAAGCTGACCGGAAAGTTGGGCAGGATTTGGCTGTCGATCCAGCCGGCAAGCATGATGGAAGCGATTGCGAGTAGAGCCCATTGCATGTAGCGCCCGGGTTTTTCTACTTGCACACTGCCATAATATTTGCGGTAATAGCGCGTGATGGGGATGAAGGCCAGGAACATCAGGGCCATGAGCGGAAGCGTGAGTGTGAGGTCGCCTTGCTTCCAAAGGGGGCCGGGGAAGAATTCCTGGGAAGCCAGCGCCAGGAGGAGCAAAGCCAGGGGCATGTTGAGCAAGCCGCGCAGGCTTTCATAGTAACGGGTGATGAAACGGATGTCGCTTTCGGTTGTCATATTTTCCTCGCAAAATGATTTGTTTTATAAAACGGTTTGCATTACAAAGTAAATTATAACAATTTTAGAATGAGAGTCAAGAGGCAATTTTCCGAAACAGTGTGGCGATTGTGGAAGGGAAGAACCGCAGAGGCGCGGAGAGCGCAGAGAAGCAGAAAGCGAATGCGAGTTTTGAAAACGCATAGCGTTTTCAAAACTCGCACTACTTTAAGAGCTTACGGGCGCAGCGCGGCCCCGTAGGGTTCGGCGAAGAGGGCAGGCTGGCCGCCGGTATGCCAGAAGAGCACGGTTTCGCCGGGCTTGAAGAAGTTGGAGCGAATGAGATCAATCATCCCGGCGGCGGCGCGCCCGGTGTAGACCGGGTCGAGCAGCAGCCCTTCGGTTTCGGCGAACAAGCGAATGGCTTCTTCTTCCGGCTCGCCCATGATTCCGTATCCCTGGCCGAGATAGTCCGAATTCACCAGGATGTCCTCGGGTTGCAAGCGTTTATCATAACCGAGGCGGTCACCTGCCTCGCTGGCCAAAAAAGCAACCACTTCTTTCAGGTCGTGTTCAGGCTCATCAATGCTGATTCCCAGAATGCGCCCTTTCCATAGGGCGCGGCGCGCACCCAAGGCCAGCCCGGCCTGGGTGCCGCCGGAGGAGGAGGCTGCCACGATCCAATCGACGGTCACGTTTTTGAGTTGGTGGGCGGCTTCGTCAAAGGCGGCTGCGTAGGCGGCAGAGCCGAGTGGGTTGGAGGCCCCCAGTGGGATCAGGTAAGGGCGCCGCCCGGCTTCCCAGGCGGCGTCAAAGGTGGCTTTGATCGTCTCCTGGCGGGCTTCGCGGGTGGTCCAGACGATTTGCGCGCCGAAGAAATGATCGAGGAGTAGATTGCCGGAGGGGATTTGCCCGGAGTCACCGTTGAGTACCAGGATGCAGCCCATGCCCAGTTGGGCGGCCACGGCGGCCGTTTGGCGGCAGTGGTTGGATTGCGCCGCGCCGACGGTGATGAGGGTGCGCGCGCCGTTGGCTTGCGCTTCGGCCAGGAGGTATTCCAGTTTGCGGGTCTTGTTGCCGCCAAAGGCCACGCCGGTCAGATCGTCGCGCTTGACGAGCAAGCGCGGCCCGCCCAGGCGCGCCGAGAGGCGCGGCAGGGGTTGGATGGGCGTGGGCAGGCAGGCCAGGGACAGGTGAGGAAGTTTCATGCGGATACCTCTCGGCGGGTGCGTTCTTTTCCACGGCTGCGCATGACATCTAGCAGGCGCGGCAGAATTTGTGTGTATAAATTATACAACGTTGGACGGGCAGGATAGTCCCAGGCGCCCAGGGTTCGTACCACCTGTGCGCCCAAGCCGTCTTTGAAGCGGAACACGCCCCACATGGAATCGCTCTCGTCGAACACGTCCGGTGCGCCCCACAGATCGTAAGAAAGGGCTCCGGCGGCGCGGGCCGCGCGCATGGCTTCCCACTGCAGGAGGTAGTTGGGCATCTTGTCACGGTGGGCTTCGCGCGACATGCCGTACATGTACCAGGCTCGCCCGGCAAAGACAAACAGAACCAGCCCGGCGATTGGCTGGCCTTCCACTTCAGCGATGAGCGGCTGGGCCAGGCCCTGCTCCATGAAGCTACCCCACACGGCGCGGTAATACTCAAGGGGGCGGATGACAAAGCCGTCGCGCACCGAGGTCTCGGCGTACATGCGGTAGAGCATATCCAGGTCGGCGGCAGTGCCCCGGCGGATGGTGACCCCTTTGCGTTGTGCCAGGCGCAGGTTGTAGCGGGTTTTTTGCTTCATGCGCGCCAGCCAGGCGTCTTCGTCCGCGCTCAAGTCGAGCACGGCGGTGTTGCGAAACTGGATTTGCTCCTGCGAGTAGCGCCAGCCGCGTTGGGTCAACTCCTGGACGAGCGCAGCGCCGGTTGAATCTTCGACAGCATCCGGGCTGCCGGGGATGCCGGTGCCCAGGGGTACTTCGGGGTCGATCTTGACGAAGATAGCGCCGGTGCGGCGGGCCAGGGCTTGAAGCTGATCGAGCACGGTGGCCCGGCGAGCGGGGTCGGACCAATCCAGGAGCGGGCCGCGGGGCGCGTACAGGATGCTCAACCTGGCCGAAAATCCGCCCAGGCGGATGTTGCGGCGCAGCAGCATGGCGGCTGCGGGTAGTTCCGGCCACAACTGCGGCAGGGGTTGCCAGCCGTAATCGGCCTTGATGCGGCTCCAGTTCCAGGTCTGGAGGATATTAGCACCCGGCAAACGGGCCACGGCGGCATCCCACTCGGCGGCGTTGATCACGGGTGTCACTCTCCCCGCCGGGCCGCCCAGCGGCGGTACAGCGCATAAAGGAGGGGATTGTAGACTTTTTCATAGGTGGGGGCAGCGCGGCGCAGTACCCCACCGAACCCGCGTTTGAAGCGGTACACGCCCCACAGGTCATCAGAGCGCTGCTCAAAACCGGCTTCCAGCACGTCCTCGTCCTCGTCCGGCACGCCCCACAAGTCGTACTCGGTGCAGCCCCGGGCGGCGGCCCAGCGCATGGCTTGAAATTGCAGTAGATAGGTGGGCATGCGGTTGCGCTCCTGGTCGTTGGAGGCGCCGTAAAAGTACCAGGCTCGTTTGCCCAGGGCAAAGACCATCAACGCGGCCAGGGGGCGGCCTTCAAATTCGGCCAGCAACAATTCGGCCAACCCGCGCGGGTGGAACAAGTCGTAGGCGCGGCGGTAGTAATCCAGGCTGTGCACGCCGAAACCATCGCGCAGGCCGGTGGTTTGCATAAGGGCGTAAAAACCATCCACATCGCTGGTGGGGCGCACGGTGATTTCTTTGCGCTCGGCCAGGCGGATGTTGTAACGGGTTTTTTGCTTCATGCGCTCCAGCCAGGCCGATTCGGGGCCTTGCAGCGATACCACCAACGTGCGGCGGGGTTGCACGGGGATGCCATCGGCGCGAAAGCCGGGCAGGCGGGCGGGAGCATCCAGGGGTTCAAAATCCCAGCAGTCCGGTTCCACCTTTAGGACGATGGCGCGTTTTTGGCGGCACAGGCGGTCTACCTCAGGCCACAGGCTGGGCCAATCGGGGCCAAGCGGGCCTTTGGGCAGGTAAGCCACGCTGAACCCGGCCACATGGCGGAAGAGGATCTGCGCGCCGGTTTGCCCAGATAGAATGCGCTGGGGTTGCCAGCCAAAGGCAGATTTTAACTCACCCCACGCGGCAGTTTGCAGCACGTGCGCATTTGCAGTGCTGTTCAGAAAAGCATCCCATTCGTTGGAGGAGAGCAGTGTCATCAGTCAATCGCGGTTAATTCGAGGGGTGGCGTGCTGCGGATGGAAGCGCAGGGCACGACTTCGTCCAGCATGGTAATCACTGCCGCCGGATCGCCTTCGCGCGACAGGCGGATCAGTTCTTCCACCAGATTAAGCAGATCCTGACCGACAATATCCTGGCATTGGCCTTCCAGGCGGAAGATATCGGGGTGCGAAGTTTCCAGGCGCGGGTCGCCCTCTTCCCACAAATCTTCACTGATCTTTTCACCAGGTCGAATGCCGGTGAAGACAATCTCGATGTCCTTGCCGGGCTCCAGGCCAGACAGGCGGATGAGGTCTTCGGCCAGGTCCAGGATGCGCACCTGTTCGCCCATGTTGAGGACGAAAGTTTCGCCGCCCTGGCCCATTGAGGCGGCTTGCAGCACCAGGTGGACCGCTTCAGGGATGGTCATGAAGTAGCGCTGCATATCGGGGTGGGTGATGGTGACCGGGCCGCCTATGGCGATTTGGCGTTTGAATAGGGGCACAACGCTGCCGCGGCTGCCCAGGACGTTGCCGAAACGGACCACCGAATAGGCGCGTCCTGAGCGGCGGGCAGCGTCGAGGATGAGCATTTCGGCCAGGCGTTTGGTGGCCCCCATGATGTTCACCGGGCGGATGGCCTTGTCGGTAGAAATCATCACCAGCCGGTCAACGTCTTCCTGCAGGCAGACCTCGACTACATTCAACGTGCCAAGGATGTTGTTGGTGACGGCTTCTTCGGCGTTTACTTCCATGAGCGGGACGTGCTTGTGGGCAGCGGCATGAAAGACGATTTGAGGGCGAAGGCGGTGGAAGACGGCTTCTAGCCGGGAGCGGTCGCGCACATCGGCAATGACCGGCCGGAGGATGAGCGAGGGGAAGTTCTCACGCAGCTCGAGCAAGGCCTCAAAGATGCTGTTCTCGCCGTGTCCCAGGAGGATTAACTCGGAGGGGCCCCAACGGCCAATCTGGCGGCATAATTCGCGGCCAATGGAACCGCCGGCGCCGGTGACCAGCACCACCTTGCCGCCCAACGTGCCGCCCACCAATTCTTCATGAATGTGGGCGGGCTCGCGGCGCAGGAGGTCGGAGATTTCTACCTCGCGCAGACGGCTGACATTGACTTTGCCGCCCAGTAGTTCGTAAATGCCCGGCATGGTGCGGAAGGGGACGCCCTTCAGGCGGGAGACATCGGCCACCAGGCGCACAACTCGTCCAGGCGCAGAGGGGATGGCAATGACCACCTGGTCGGCATGGGTCACGTCCAAAATGTGGGAGAGGTCGGAGAGGGTGCCTACCACCGGCACACCGTAGATGGTTTGGTGCTGTTTGGCGGGGTTGTCATCCAGAAAACCGACCGGCATTTGATAGAGCTGTGGGTTTTTTTGAAGTTCGCGAACCACCAGCGCGCCGGCATCACCGGCGCCGACGATAAGCACTTTCTGCATCTGGCGCGGGACGACCCCGTTCTGAATGGCTTGATTGACCCGGTTTTCGGCTAACAAGCGCAGAGCAAAACGCGTCCCGCCGACCAGGGCCACGGTGAGGAAGAAATCCATGACCAGGACGGAGCGAGGGAAGCCGATGAACGCGCGCATGGCCGCCAGCGAGATCATCACCGCTGAGAGTAGCACAGAGGAAGTGGCGACCGCCATCACGATGAGAGAAAGCTCGCGGGTGGAGGCATAAATCCACATGCGGCGGTATAACCCGAAGAAGTAGTACGCCGCCGGTTTGATGATCAGGGCCGCGCCGATCATCCAATAGGCCGATGGCAAATAAATAAAGAAGGAATCTGTTAATTCCAGGCGCAAGGCATAACTGCCCAACACGGAAATAATGATTAAAATTAAATCCGCCGCCAGGATGTATCGGTTTCGTACGCTGGGTACGGGTTTGGTCCTCATGAGTGCGCTTACGTCCCTCTCAAACCGATGACTTGCCCGATGGTGCGCAGGAGGATGATTATATCGAGCAAGAGATTGCGGTGTTTGATGTAATAAAGGTCATATTCGAGTTTAATAGCGGTGTCTTCCACGGTGGCGGCGTAACCAAAGTTGATTTGGGCCCAACCGGTGATGCCGGGCTTAACCAACAAGCGGGCGCGATAGAAGGGCACTTTGGCTTGCAGGTTGTTGACCAGCTCAGAGCGCTCGGCGCGCGGGCCTACCAGGCTCATCTCGCCACGCAAGACGTTGAAGAACTGAGGCAGTTCATCCAGGTGGCTTTTGCGCAGGAAGCGGCCCACGCGGGTGATGCGGTCATCATTTTCGGCGGTAACGCGAGCCTTGCCGTCGATCTCGGCGTCGTTGTGCATGGTACGGAATTTGATGATCTTATATTCGCGGCCGTTCTGGCCCAGGCGGTTTTGGAAGAACAGGACCGGCTTGCCGGAGTCGACCAGAATTGCCACGGCGATGAAGGGCGAGAGGAGCAGGGTGAGCAGCGATCCGACCAGCCCGCCAGAGATGTCGAGCAGGCGCTTGCTTAATTCAAAGAGGCCGCGGGCGTGGGCCTGGTCGACGAAAGAGCGCAAGATCCAGTCGGATTGCAGCAGGAAAATGGGCACGCGCCCCAATAACTGCTCATAAACCAGCGGCATGGTGGTGATTTCGGCGCCTTGCTCTTCGGCTTGCAAGAGCGCCTGGAACATCTCGGGGCGCATTTCGTTGGAAATGGCGAAGATTACGTCGGAGATTTTTTCGCGATCAATAATTTCTAGCAAGGCATCTCCGGCGCCGATGACCGGGTAGCCCTCAATGAGTGTGCCAAGTTTTTCGGGGTCATCGTCAATCAGGCCGACAATGTGAAAAGGCTGGGGCCACATTCCGCGGGCGATGCGAGCCAGGGTGGTCCCGGCGCGGCCCGCGCCAACGATGAGGATGCGGCGGAGAAATTCAGGCGCGGTGAAGATTTGAATATAGAGTAAGCGCCAGAGGAGCATGAGCACGGCGGCGCTGATGATATAAACCGCGACACCTGTGCGGGGCATGGCGTTGGGTTCTGAGAGAAAGAAGACAAATAAGTACAGGACGATGCCAACACCCGCCGAGAGGGCAATGCCCTTGAGGGTGTCACCACGATTGCCTGCCCGGCGGATGTCGTACATCTCAATGTTGATGAGCAGCCACAAAATGGGTAGCAAGTAGAACCAGGTGGGCACGCGTTCGCTGAGCAAGTCGAGGCTGAAATTGAGCCAATCGCGCAGTCCCCAGGTGATCAGGGCGATTCCTAGCGCAAGCACCGCTACCAGGGCATCGCCCAAAAAGATCAATGCACGCCGCTCGCCGGGGCGCATCCGCCAACGTACCAATGATCTTTGACTCGCGTTGTAACTCATTTAACTCGTTTTCCTCGCAATAAGCTCACAATAAAACCACTTCCCCAACTCAGATGCATGACCGCGATTGCCAGGGGCATTCCCAGCGCCAGGGGCGGGTCGCGCTTCTGGATGGCGGCGGGCAGAGAGCCGGCAAACAGAACAAGGAAGTATACCCCAATTCCACAGACGAGCAAGATCCGCGCCAGGTTCCAGAAAGGGGCCAGCAATAGCAGACCTAGCAGGCCCAGGACGAACACGGGAGGCAAGGCCTGGCGCCAGCGCAGCGTGCGCGGGTAGCGGCGCAGCATTTGCAGTTTCCAGTAGCCGTAGCGGAAGTACTGGCGGGCCAGCTTGCTCAGGCTGCTGCGGGCAAAGTACCCGGAGCGGATGCGCGGGTCGAGGCGCACGCGCCCGCCGCGAGCGCGCAAGCGGGCATTGAGTTCGTAGTCTTCGTTGCTTAACAGGGACTCGTCGTAGCCGCCCAGTTCGGTGAGCAACTGGCGCGAAAAGGATCCAAAAGGAACCGTGTCGACGTAGGCAGCCTGGGAGGTGTAGCGATAGAGGGCATCGCCGACGCCCAAAGGGTGAGCGGCGGCGGCAGCGATGGAGCGGGCGACCCAGCCAGGGCCGCCGGGGCGGATTTCCCAGACACCACCGACGTTGTCACCTTCTCCGGCTTGCAGGGCGGCGACGCTGCGCTCGATATAGTCCTGGGCGGGCACGGAGTGGGCATCCAGGCGAACGATGTAGACGCCCTGGGCGGCTTCGATGGCGCGGTTGAGACCGGAGGGGATGGAGCGTTGAGCGTTGTCGACCACGCGGACAGACAAATCGGGAAAATCGCCTTGAAAACGGGCCACCTCGGCGCGGGTGTTGTCGGTGGACATGCCGTCAGAGAGGAGCACTTCCAGCTTTTCGCGTGGATAGGATTGGTGATAGAGCGCCTCGAGGAGGAGGCGAATGGTGGCCTGTTCGTTATAGCAGGGGATGATAACAGAAACGAGTGGCATGAGGGAATCTATCCCTCGCAGCTACACTCGCAGTCATAGCCATCTTTACACACGCATACGGCGGCGATGGCTTCGATTTCGACGGCGGCGCCTTTGGGGAGGGCAGCCACCTGGAAGGCAGAGCGAGCGGGCGGGGTTTCGGTGAAGAATTCAGCATAGATGGCATTCATGCGGGCAAAGTCGGCGATGTCGCGCAGGAAGACGGTGGTCTTGGTGACCTGGCTGAGTTCGGCGCCGGCAGCCTCCAGTAGATTTTTGAGGTTGGTCAGGGCCCGGCGAGTTTCGGCTTCCACGCCGCCTTCCACCAGGTTGCCCGTGGCGGGGTCCAGCCCCAGCTGCCCGGAGATGAAGAGGAACCCGTTGGCTTTGATGGCGGGCGAATAGGGTCCGATGGCTTTGGGGGCGTTTTCGGAGGCGAAGGCGGTTTTTTCACAGCAGGTGCAAGACATGATGGACCTCTTTTTGGGGGGATGTGTGGGTATGTCGGAAGATTTACAACCACATCTTGATCAATTCAAGCAAGTCGGTGATGTCGTCTTGCTTGTTGAGAATGTGGTTGAAGTACATCAAGCGATCTTTGTAGTTGGGATTATCTTTGAGGGAATAAGGGTCGAGGGCGGTGTAACCCAGAACGATGGGCGGGGGATTGTGGTATTTGGCCAGCGCTTCGGCAATGACCGTGCCGTCCTTGGAAGGCATCATGATATCGAGCAGCCAGACTTTGGCCGTTACGCGATCTTCCATGATTTCAATCCAGGCGTCCTGGGAGTTGTTGTAGGTGCGGAAGCGCCAGTCTCTGTGCTTCACCTGTATGAACATGGAGAGCATGTTGGTCATGTCCCGTTCATCGTCGATATAAATCGCGTCGTACTGCTCGACCATTAAGGGGTCCCTCCCGAGGTGTACTAAACTCTATTCTACTCGATTTGTAACTACTCAGAGAGTGGAGAAAGCCCTCGAATTTAAAGTGTATGCGGGAACAAAGTCCCCGCATACACTTTAAATTCGAGGTATTTTTTCGAAAGCAATGGGCCGTCTAGTAGTGCAAATCCGCCTTCAGGCTGATGCGCTTGCGGAAGATCCAATAACTCCAGGCGGTGTAAGCCAGGACGATGGGCACGAAGATGAGGGCGACGATGGACATGATGCGCAGCGTGTAGGGGCTGGAAGCGGTGTTGACGATGTTCAAGCTGTAGAGCGTGTCGATGCTGGAGACGAGCACACGGGGGTAAAGGATGCGGAAGATGGTGGCGACGGCAAAGAGGATGGACAGGCTGCTCATGACGAAGGCCCAGCCGCCGCGCTTGGCGCGGATGAAGTATCCCGTTGCCAGCAGGGTGAACACCGCGGCAATGGGGATGATGCCGGGGTTGATCCCTAGGCGGGCGAAGATGTCGGTGAGCAGGTACAGGCTGATGACATACAGCACCAGGGCCAGGACGGTTGGAATCCACAGCATCCAGGCGGTCTGCTCAGCTTTTTCGCGCAGGTCGTCGGTGGTTTTCAGGCTGAGGAACAAGGCGCCGTGCAGGGTGAAAGCCAGCAGCGAGAGGGCGCCGCCCAGCAAAGCAAAGGGGTTGAGCAGGTTCCAAAAACCGCCCACGTAGTTCATGTTGGCATCGATGGGCACCCCGCGCACGAAGTTGGTGAAAGCCACGCCCCACAGCAAGGCCGGCACCAGGCTGCCGCCAAAAATGGCCCAATCCCAGGCAGCCCGCCAGCGGGGGTTGTCGTCTTTACTGCGGAACTCAAAGGCCACGCCGCGCAGGATGAGGGCGACCAGAATGAAGAACAGGGGCAGGTAGAAACCGCTGAAGAGGGTGGCGTACCAGCCGGGAAAAGCCGCGAAGGTGGCCCCGCCGGCGGTGAGCAGCCAGACCTCGTTGCCGTCCCAGTGGGGGCCAATGGTGTTGATCAGCACGCGGCGGCGGCGGTCGTCCTTGGCCAGGAAGGGCAGGAGGATGCCCACGCCCAGGTCGAAACCGTCGAGGATGAAGTAGCCGATGTATAGAACGGCGATGAGCACAAACCATAAGGTGTTGAGTTCCATGGTTCCCTCCTTTTAGTAGGCCAGATCGGCCTGAGCATCGTCGGCGGCTTCGGTATTGACAGGGCCCGCTTTGGCAAATTTCGACAGCAAGTACACGTCCGCTGCCATCAGCACGGCGTACAACAAGGTGAAGCCGATCAGGGAGGTGAGCACCATCCCGGCGGTGACGGTGGGCGAGTAGGCGTCTTCGGTTTTCATGACCCCGAAGACTACCCAGGGTTGGCGGCCCATTTCGGTCAGCAGCCAGCCGGTGGTGTTGGCCAGGTATGGCAGGGCGATGGCATAAGGCAGCCAGCGCCCCAGGTGGAATTTGCCGAGGCGTATTTTGGCGATGTCCTTATCTTTGATCACCCACCACATGGCCAAGGCGAAGACAAGCAGCATGAGCATGGCAGCGCCGACCATGCCGCGGAAGGACCAGTAGGCGGTGAACACCGAGGGGATGTAATCGCCGGGGCCGTAGAGAGCTTCGTACTCAGCTTGCAGATTGCGGATGCCTTTGACCTCTCCGCTGGGCTTGTTGTAAGCCAGAATGCTGATCAATGCCGGGATGCGAATGGCGAAGCGGTCGGTGAGGTTCTTTTCATCGCCGACGGTGAAGAGCGAGAAAGAGGCCGGGTCTTCGCTTTCCCATAGCGCTTCGGCGGCGGCAATTTTCATGGGCTGGGTCTGCACCATGCGCTGTGTCTGGTTGTGGCCGATGAGGCCGACCAACAAAATGGAGATGGCCCCGAACACGGCGGCGATGTTGAAGGAGCGCTTGAAGAAATCGCGGAATTCTTCCTGGCGTTTGTAGACGAGATGGTAGGCGCTGATGCCGAGGACGAACATGGCCCCGGTGGTGAATCCGCCGGTGACGGTGTGGGGGAATTGTGCCCAGACGTAGTAGTTGTTGATGAGGGCGCCGAAGTCGGTCATCACGGCGCGGCCGTTGATAATTTCAAAGCCGACCGGGTTTTGCATAAAAGAGTTGGCGATGAGGATCCACAGGGCGGAGAGGTTGGAGCCGATGGCCACCAGCCAGATGGTGGCGGCATGCATCTTCTTGGAGAGCCGATCCCAGCCGAAGACCCACACGCCCAGGAAGGTGGACTCGAGGAAGAAGGCCAGCAGGGCTTCAATGGCCAGGGGCGCGCCGAAGATGTCCCCCACAAAGCGTGAATATTCTGACCAGTTCATGCCGAACTGGAACTCCTGGACGATGCCGGTGACAACGCCCATGGCGAAGTTGATGAGGAACAGCTTGCCCCAGAACTTGGCCATTTGTTTGTAGACCTCGTTGCCGCTGGTGACGTAGATGGTTTCCATGATGGCAACCAACACCGACAGGCCCAAGGTGAGCGGGACGAAGAAGAAGTGATAGACGGTTGTGACTGCAAACTGAAGTTGAGAGAGAAATTGTACACTCATATACATTTGCCTCGGTTGATATACGGCTTAGAGGATGATGTTATTGTATACCGGGTTCCGGTGAGGGTGTAAGAAATTCCGGCATCGTACCTATTCTTTTAAGACCAGTTCAACCACGGTGTCCCAGTCATCGGGCAATTCCGATTTGGGGAAGGCGATGAAGGCGTCGTTGGGGTATTCGGCGGCGTTCCAGGGGCGATCCAGGCGGATTTGCGAGTCGTCGGCCAGAAGGCGGGCGTAGACCACCTTATCTTGCAGCCCGCGCAAGTTCAGCGGGCCGATGCCGCGCTCGAGGATGTGGGCATAGAGGCGGCTGCCGCTGCGCGTAAAGCGGCCCCATTCGGGTTTTTCCAGATTGGCGTTGCCGCAGCCGTAGATGGAGGCGCCGTTGTTGTGCATCCAGCCGCCGACCTGGGCGAGGATATCCAGGCATTCGGGCGGGATCTCGCCCTTGGCGGTAGGGCCGACGTTGAGCAGCAGGTTGCCGCCCTTGGAGACGCATTCGGCCAGGGCACGCACTAACGTCTTAGCCGATTTCCAGTTCTTGTCGTAGGCGTGGTAGCCCCAGTGATCGTTGAGCGTGATACAGGCTTCCCAGGGAATGGGCTGGCCGTCCTCGTTGGTCATTCCTTCGGGCGGGATGATCTGCTCGGGAGAGGCGAAGTCGCCGGCGAAGACTTCGGGCTGGCGGGCTTTGATGTTGCCGCCCAGGCGGTTGTCGATGATGATGCCGGGTTGAAGCTTGCGCACCATCTGGACCAGCTCGGTGCCTTTCCAGGCTTCGCCGCGCATGTTGTCATAGGAGAAGTCGAACCAGATGATGTCGATTTTGCCGTAGTGAGTGAGTAGTTCCTCGACCTGGTTGCGGATGTAGTCGGCGTAGCGTGGCAGGTTGCCCTGGTGGTCTTTGAAATCGGGGTGGTTGCGCATGGGGTGAATGCTGTCGCCCTGGATTGGGTAATCGGGATGGTGCCAGTCGAGCAGGGAGTAATAGAAGCCGACCTTGAGACCCTCAGCGCGGAAGGCTTCGACGTATTCCTTTATCAGGTCGCGCCCGGCGGGGGTGTTGGTGGCTTTGTAATCGGTGTATTGGGTGTCGAACAGGCAAAAGCCGTCGTGGTGCTTGGAGGTCATCACGGCGTATTTCATTCCGGCGGCGCGGGCAGCCTTGGCCCAGGCCCGCGGATCGTAATGGATGGGGTTGAAGGTCTCGAAGAAGGGCTGGTAGTCTTCCTCGACGATGCGTTCCTGCTGTTTCACCCATTCGCCGCGGGCGGGGATGGCATATAGGCCCCAGTGAATGAACATACCAAAGCGTGCATCCAGGTACCACTGCATGGTTTCTTTTGTCATTGTCTTCTCCGTGGATTAATCGATTTGGAGGAATTGTTATGAGGTTGAAGAAAGTTCTTACGCTTTTGGCTGAGTAGTCTCGATTTGGAAATCGTTTTCGCCCAGCAAGCGGCCCATTTTCTGCAGTTCGCGGCGCGTGCTGTGCAGGAGGTGCCGCATTTCCAGGGGCTGGTCTTCGGCGGCAGCCAGGTAGGCTGCATTGAGGATGATGTTGCGGATGTTGCCACCGGCCAGCTTGAAGCGTTTGGCCAGCAGGTCGAAGTCCAGGTTTGGCAGTGCGGGCACTTCGGGCGGAAAGAGCGTGCGCCAGATGCGCAGGCGGTCGGCTTCCTCGGGGAAGGGGAAGTCCACCGCGTACTGCAGGCGGCGAGTAAAGGCTTCGTCCAGGTTGGCGCGCAGGTTGGTAGCCAGGATGGTGACTCCATCGTAGGCTTCCATGCGCTGCAGCAGGTAGCTGATCTCTACGTTGGCGTAGCGGTCGTGCGAATCGCGCACTTCGGAGCGCTTGCCGAAGAGCGCGTCGGCCTCATCAAAGAAGAGGATGGCGTTGCTGGCTTCGGCTTGCGAGAAGACTTCTGCCAGGTTCTTTTCGGTCTCGCCGATGTACTTGGAGACGACCGAAGATAGGTCGATGCGGTAAAGGGACAGGCCCAACTCCCCGGCGATGATCTGGGCGGCCATGGTCTTGCCGGTGCCGGGCGGCCCGGCGAAGAGCACCGTGACGCCGAGGCTGGAGGCCAGCTTGCGCCCCAGGCCCCAACCTTCCAGCACCTGGGCGCGGCTGCGCACGGCGGTGACGATTTCGCGCAGTTGGGCCAGCGGGTCATCGGGCAAAATCAGGTCGTTCCAGGTGTAGCGGGGCGTGATGGCCTGGGCCAGCATGGACAGGCTGGGGTTGGACTGGGCCCGGGCGGCGGCGAAGAGGTCTTCGTCCTGAACGGGGCGGTTTTCCAGCCCGGCGGCATCGGCGGCAGCCTGAACGGCGTCACGGATTTGCCCGCTGCTGAGCTTGAACGAACCGGCCAGGAAGGCCACCTCGCGCTCGGGGCGGCCCAGGGCCTCCTGCCACAGCTCGACGCGGCGGGTGTAGTCGGGGTTGTCGAAGGCCAGCCAGGCCAGGCGGCGCTGGCGGGGCGTGCGCGCGGCGCGCCACTCACGGCGGGCCGAGAGGATGACCGGGCCGGGATGGTCGCATACTTCGGCCAGCAGGTCGGGCGGGGGGGACTGCCCTTCGAGGCAGGTTTCCCAACCTTCAAAGCACACCATCGCTTGCAGAAGACGGGCGTCGCGCAAAGCCCGGCGAACTAGGGGCAGCAAGGGGCGATCAACGGCGGAGGTCAGATGGATGGACAGCAGAGGACGATTGGCCAGGACGGCGGCTTGCAGGGCCGCGCCGCGGCGGGCGGTTTCGTCCAGCCCGTGCAGGCATAACACAGCCTGGGCGGCCAGAGCGCTTTCCAGGCGCGGGCGCAGGTCGCTGTTGTCGGGTTCGGTGGCGGGCAAGAGGCGGGCCAGATCGTCCAGCGGGGCGTTGGGGGCATAGGAGCCATCCAGCAGCCAGGCCAGCACGGTTTCATCCACCCGCAGAGGGCGGTTTTGGCGGGGCAGGGGGGCGGCGTCGCTGTTGAAACGCAGCAAGTGGAAGGCGAAGAGCGGGTTGGCCGGGTTGAGTGAGGCCAGAGCCGCCAGGCGCTCGCTGTCACCGTGGACGAGTACGTTGAGGGCCAGGTTGAGGGTGGCTTGTTTGCGGGTCACGTCATCTTGCAGGTAGCCGTAGATCTGCTCGAAGGCGCGGTCCAGTTCGGGGGCCAGGGCCAGGAGGTACACGTCCCGCTCGAAGGCGTTGAGTCCAAAGAGAGCTGCCAGCGCATCCAGGCGGGGAGTCTCGCCGGAGGCTTGCATTTGCGCTGCGATCTGGCTGGAGGCTGCCGCGGCTTGCTCGGAGGCGGCGGCAAAGGCGGCTTCTTCTTCCGCAGAGAGGGCTGCACTTTGGCCCCATGTGGTCAGCGGCGGGCGCTGGGCCAGATGTTGGGCGGTCGTGTCGGCGATGTACAATCCACGGTAGGGGTCGGCGGGGTCCTGCCCGGCGCGCTGCCAGCCCAGCACGCAGCGCTGCAAGAGCACTTGCAAGCGGGCCAGTTCGGCAGGGAGAAAAAGGCAATTGAGGTCGGGCATCAATTGTAATTATACAGGATTGTGCCGCTCTATTTTTTATTTACCTGAAGGCAAATACCCATAAACAAAATATAGTATCCACTTAGCCAGATGGGTGCCTCGTAGGGGAAATTCATGAATTGCCCCTACGAGGCGCCTCAATCAATTCGGGAGCATTCGCCACTCTCCGGGTGATCACAAAATTTGTAAGAATCACAATTTCCTTCAAGCATTTTTGTGATCTCCGTTATAATGGGGGGGCTGGTGGGGTTCAGCATGGTTGGGCTTTTAATTTTCCTGACCGGTGCTCTGCTTGACCTGTCAGTACCCCAAAATCGAATTCCCGGGAGATTATGCAACTTATGCCAACTGATGCGTTTGAACCTCTTCGCTTGAACAGCCGTCGTCTGGCGGTTGAAGTTGCCCGGCCCGGAACAATTTATCAGGGTACCCGTTTTGACTGGACCGGATTTGTTACCCAGGTAGTGCTGGACGGCAAGCACACCTTCTGCATCCCGGAGTCGCTGACGCCCGGTCAGGGCACGGGGGGAATTGGCATTTGCAATGAGTTCGGAATTGACGTTGGCACCGGGTATGCGGAGGCAGGTGAAGAGGATGCTTTTCCCAAGTTTGGGGTGGGGCTGCTGCGGCGCGGGCCGAAGGAGAAATACAGTTTTTGGGACCCGCGCCCGATTGTCCAGCCTTTTCCGATCGAGATTAGCAGCACGGAGACGAGCGTTACTTTTTCGATCGAGCCGGTAGACTGCATGGGCTATGCGGCCCGGCAAACCAAGACTCTGACGGTGCTGGAGAACCAGCTTGAAATCGCTTACCGCATGGAAAACACAGGCAGCAAGCCGATCCAAACGAACGAGTATGTGCATAATTTTGTCGCAATCGATGATGTGCGCCTGGGGCCGGACTACCAGGTGACATTTCCCTATGAAGTGGCCCTGGAAAAGACCTCGGCGCCGGTGGTGGGCATCATGAAGCTGCTGCCCGGTTTCCTGCGGGCGCGGATTGACAAAACCTATGCGGAAAAATCCATTGAGCCTTTGGAAGTGCAGGGGAAAGTCATCCGGTTGAAGCAAACGCCGCAGCGGTCATTTTACTGCCGCACGTTGGGGTTTGAGCGCAGCGAGCAGCCGCAGTGGGAACTGTGCCACCTGTCCAGCGGGGTGAGCATGCGGGAATACGACGATTTTGCTCCCTGCCGCGTGGCGATGTGGGGCGAGGCGCATGTGATCAGCGTGGAGGTGTTTGTAGAAATCGACCTCCAGCCGGGGCAGGAGAAGCGCTGGAAGCGGCGGTTTGAGTTCAACGCGTGAGGCGACCCCCTCCCTGCCCTCCCCCAAATCCGCAGGGCCGGATTTAGGGAAGGAAGAACCCCTTTGACTTCACAAGAATGGGACCGTTGGGAATCAGCGTGGTGAAATCCGCATTTTGGGGCTGATGGTATACTGATATCAGAAGCGGAGGTGCGTATGTCAAGCCTGTATGAGCTGCTGGAAAAACCTCAAGCCGATGAAATGTATATGATTGCCGGGTGGCGGCAGTGGGCGGATGCCGGGGCGGTATCCTCCGGGCTGCCAGAATACCTGGTTGAGTTGAGCGGGGCCCGGCTGATCGGCTCGATTCCGCCGGAGGGGTATTACCTGTTCCAGATCCCCGGAACGCATGATTTGATGCGCCCGATTGTCCGCTTTGACGAGGGCTTCCCCGCCGAGTTGGACACACCGGAAAACCGTTTCTACTACACTGAAAACAGCCGCCGGGGCGTGGTGATCTTTTTGGGTGACGAGCCGCACATGGACATCGAGCGCTATGCGCGCGCGTTTTTGAGCATGGCTCGCGAGTTGGGCGTGCGGCGGATCGTGGGGCTGGGGGGCGTGTACGGCGAGCTGCCTTATGAAAAAGAGCGCACCGTGTCGGGTAGCTACAGCCTGCGCGCGATGAAGGAAGAGATGAAAGGGCTGGCACTGAGCCTGACCGAGTACCAGGGCGGCTCGAGCATCAGCTCATATATCTGCCGGCGAGCGGGCGAGCAGGGTATGCAGTTTGTCGGCATGTACGGATTGGTGCCGCTGTACGACTTTTCGAATATGGCCCAGATCGGCCATACCGTGCGCATTGAAAATGATTATGTGGCCTGGCTGAGCATTTTGCGGCGGATCAATTACATGTTCAAAACCAGCTTTGATTTGGGCGAACTATCGACCCAGAGCAAAGCGCTGACTTATGAACTGGCCAAGCGCATCGATGAGTTTGACAAGCTGGCTCCAGACGCAGGCGTGAAGGATTACTTCCGAAAACTGGCGGAGGATTACGACGAAAAGCACTTCATTCCGCTGGATGATGTGTGGGAAGAGAACCTGCGGAAGATTTTAGATAAGTTTGAGGACGACGAAACAGATAGGCAAGAAGAAGACCCGGAGCAATGATTGTGACCGCATACCATGCCGAGTCTACTTCATAAGCTAGCAGAATGACCGCCCAGGAAGGAATGGACAATAGCACAGCCGTCCAATGGATCTGGCGGTCTTGAATCGTAGGGATTAATTGAATCAGGTCGTAATCGTGTACAAGGGGCGAGACAATAAAATACGACAGCATCAACAGATCGAGACGGGAATTTGCAGCCCGATGGCGCCAGGCCAACAGAAACAATCCAACAGCCAAACTAACCAGGATGAGTCCATAGAATAAACCCGGTTCCATGAAAAAGAGCAGGGTTCGCGGAGCGAAACCGGCCATTGCCCTTTCAAAAAATGGGCGAGGGTTTGAAAGCCAAATAATGGGCCAATCGGGACGGATGATGAAGGATGGAATGTATAAAAGTGCTGTCGCTACTGCCCATCCCAGTAACTGCCGAGGAATACGGCGGTTTGATTTCCATGATTTCCACCACAGATACGTCGCAAAGAGTACCGGAACCAGCCCTAGCTGTGGTTTGAGGAGCGTGAGAGCCAGCCAGGCGCCGCCTCGCCAATGATCCTCCGAGAGGTTTTTCTTGAAACCTTGAAATCCGAGCAATGCAAACAAGGCGCTTTGCCCACCGACAAAATGGGCGAAGAGGGGGCCAAAGAGTAATACCCAGGGTTTCCAACCGCTAATCCACAGTCCCGCAACGACTGGCAGCAGGAGCCACAAAGCCATGCTGAGTGGACGAGGGAGCCAGGAAAAGAACGCAAATACCATTACGTAGGGTAAGGGGTAGTAGCTGTTTTCTATGTAAACTTCTTCCCCTCCCAAAAAACGCGCGCCAATTTGCATGAAGGTTTCGTAATCAATGGGGCCTTGATCTTTTGAGATCACAAAGCCTACATACAACAAGTAAAGCAGAATGAGAAATGTGAGGAGCGCTAATTCTATGAGTCGTTTGGATTTTGCGTTGATCATTTTGTTGTTCCATGACTGACCAATTCGCGGCGCAGGAGCTTGCCCACGGGTGTGCGGGGAAGCTTGTCGATGAATTCCACCTCGGCGGGGACCTTGTAGTAGACCAGCTCCTGGCGGCACCAGGCGATGATCTCGTCGGCATCGACTTGCATTTCGGGGCGCAGTACCACCCAGGCTTTGACCACCTCGCCGCGGAGGGGACGGGGCACGCCCGCAGCGGCGGCTTCCAGCACGCCGGGGTGGCGGGCCAGCACTTCTTCCACCTCCCGGGGCCACACCGAGAAGCCGCTGACCTTGATGAGGTCTTTTTTGCGGTCGATGATGTAAAAGTAACCGTCGTCGTCCATGCGGGCAATGTCGCCGGTGCGAAGCCAGCCGTCTTGAAAGGTTTGGGCGGTTTCTGCGGGCTGGTTGTGGTAACCCTGCATGACCTGCGGGCCGCGGATGAGCAGTTCGCCGGGCTGATCGGGGGGCAGTTCGCTGCGCCCGTCCTCCAGGCTGACGATGCGGCAATCCACGTCGGGCAGGGGCAGGCCGATGGAGCCGGCGCGCTTTTCGCCGAGCATGGGGTTGCAGTGCGTGGCGGTGGGGGCTTCGGAGAGGCCGTAACCTTCCATGAGGCTGGCCCCGGTGAGGGCCTCAAAGCGCTCGCGCACCTCGGCCAGCAGGGGGGCCGAGCCGGAGATGCAGGCGCGGATGGAATGTAATTCATATTTCCCAGCGGCCACATCGGGGTGGCGGTTGATGGCGGCGTACATGGACGGCACGCCGGGGTAGAAACTGGCCTGGTAGGTTTGGATCGATTCTAGCAGGGCGGGCAGGTTGCGCGGGTCGTCGACCAGCACCAGGCGCGCGCCCAACATGACCCCCACGCTCATGCCGACCACCATGCCGTAGACGTGGTAGAGGGGGATGGCCAGCAGGACGGTCTCTTGACCGTCTTGCAGCCCGGCCAGCCAGTGGCGGAATTGGAGGGTGTTGGCGGCAAGGTTGCGGTGCAGGCCGATGGCGGCTTTGGGGGTGCCGGTGGTGCCGCCGCTGTATTGGAAGATGGCCGGGTCATCGGGCGAAACTTGCTGCGAGAGGGCCGGGTCGGCCCGGAACGTTCGAACGATGGATTCCAGCCAGGCGTCGCCATTGGGCAGGCTTTGCCTGCGCACCAGGATGCTGTCCAGCCAGCCGGGGAGGTCATCCTCCAGCGAGACGGGATAGCAGCCTTGCAGGCCGCTTTGGTCGCGGATGGATTGCAGCATGGGGTACAGGCTGTAGAGGCCAATCCACCAGGCGGCCCCGGCATCGTTGATCTGATGCAGGGTTTCGGGGGCGGGCGAGTTGGGGTTGAGCGCCGAGACGACCCCGCCCGCCTTAAGCACGGCGTAGTAGGCCAGGAGGAAGTGGGGGGAGTTGGGCAGCATGAGGGCCACGCGCTGGCCTTTTTGCAGGCCGCGGGCGCGCAGCCCGGCTGCTAGGCGGTCGGTGAGGGCGGCCATTTGGGCGTAAGTGATGATTTGATCGTGGAAGACGGCGCAGGTCTGTTCGGGGTAGCGCCGGGAAGCCTCGTCGAGGAAGTCAAAGACGCGCCGGGGCGGGTAGGTGAGGGAGGGCGGCACGCCGGGGTCGTAGTGGTTGAGCCAGGGTTGGGTGGACATGGGGTAATTTTACTATTGATCCGCGAATGAACGCGAATGTGCGCGAATGGAAGAAAATCCGGTAGATGGATTGAGGCTCTGTTTGTAGATATTCGATTATTCGGCTAGTTTATGTTTGACTGCGTTCACAAAGGGCAAGTAGTTTGGCTCGGATACTTCCCATTGGCCGACGACATTTCGTTTGATTTTTTCCTGACTATCCAAATAGGTTTGCTTAACCGAAAGTAGAACGTCCCCTTTTTTATTTCCACTACGTTGTGTGTAGACCTCTAGCATTGGATGCGAGATTTTCTCTTCAGAGACTGCCATCTCACTTATTTCTTGAAGATTGCCGTCTCTTAACAAGGTGAGTAGCAATTCTTTATTTTCAGGCGGAATAGCAAAAATTTGTTTGATAGGAGCGTTGTACCAATCATTGGCACTTTTAGAAAATGACATCTTACCAATATCAAAACCTATCCAGGCAACGGGCAATGCAAACAACAGGGTTTCTATTAGCCAATAAAACCATGCCCAGATGGATTTCATTGTTAAGATGGATTCGTGGATCGGAACACCATTAATAACCCAATAGTTTGTGAATTGGTCTCCTTCTTTTGCTCTGAATTTCATATAGCCCAAAAGGCCGCTAGAGTTTGTTTCATCCATGAGAATTTGGTCAAAGGCTGCAGATGCTCTTGCGGTGCTCACTTGATAATTTTGTTTTGCATCGCGAATGAAATTTTGACGAAGGATGAAATATGGGGTGGCGTAAAATGCGATGGCTATCAAAAGCCCGGTTACTAAACCCATCAAGGTTGTTATCAAAGGGTGTCGGACTTTGGCGAATAACAACAACTTGGAAAAGGGAATCATGCTTAATAAGCCGATAAACAGCGAAAAAACAAAGAAGAAGTAAATCAAGGTGCTTACGAAATGAGCGGCGATTCCTATTGCGATTCCAAGAATTACCGAGCCGATGATTAACAAAATTACGCCGAAAAGGGGGACATGGTTTTGAGCAAGGTACGGTTTCATAAAACCCTCATAGATAGATTTGAGATGGTATTGGCAATCGGGAATTGAAATGAAAAAAGAGCTCTGTGCGGTATCTCTGCGATCCTGAGAACATGGCAATGCCTACCCCTGACCGCTGCCAATAGTTTTGGCCTTGTCTAGCGAGACTCGCCTTTGAACCGTTTGAAGCGGTTTTGAATATCCTTGATCACAGTTTTGATTTCAGCCAGGTCGCTTTCGCTGACGTATTTGGCAAGTTCTGTCAAAAGCTCCGGCACATCGGGGTGATAATAATAAAGCAACGTGGCGATGTCGTTTTCGTAAAGACCCACCCTGGCGAAATTCCCCTGCCGGTATAAAGATGGCAGCGCATAGAGTTTTAGAAGCAATAGGCCTTCCACTGTAGCGATAGCAATATTCCGGTCCAGAAAGGATTGGGTGTCTGAATATTTGCTTTGCACCCTTTTAAAGAGCGGATTTTGCGTCAGCAAGACATCGATTTGCAACCCGTTAAATTCCGCGTGGACAAAGTACATGTCCTGACTGGTGATTTTTAGTTCGGGCAGCTTTTCCAATGAGGATAAAGCCATCAACAGATCCAAATCCTGAGTGTTTCGCCCTTCCACATAATGTAAAAGGGCAATACCCCCGACCAGGACATAATCAATCTGGCGTTGGTCGAGAAGAGCGAATAAGTCTTGCACGGATTGAAGAAGAGAATCCGAATTCATCATGCCCTCCGGCCAGTTCCTGGCGTTGAAGACAACAGCATTGCGAATTACCGTTCCGATTTGGGTGCTACTCTGAATGGTCATTTTGCTTTTCCACCTTAAGTGTAGCATAAAGTGAGCGCGTTGGTTTTAACAAGGTTCCGATATCCATTCGCGGTCATTGGCGCATCATTCGCGTGAATTCGCGGTTAAATCTCCCCTCTGATCAACCCAACTATCTCCTCCACGGGACTCGGGTCGGCGGGGAACCAGTGGATGGTGGGGTCTTCTTTGCGGAACCAGGCGCCTTGCTGGCGGACGTAGCGGCGGGTGAGGCGCTTGATTTGAATCACGGCGTCCTCGAGGGTCATTTCGCCGCGCAGCACGGCGGCCATTTCACGGTAGCCGATGGCGGAGAGGGCGGGGGAATCGGGCGGGCAGCCACGCTGCATCAGCCCGCGAACTTCGTCCAGGAAGCCCGCCTCCAGCATGGCCTGGATGCGTGCGTCCACGCGGGCGTACAGCTCGGGGCGGGGGCGGGTCAGGCCGATCCTCAAGACGCGATAGGGCGGAGCGCTGCGCCCGCGCTGGGCCGAGAAGCGCTCGCCGGAGTGGAGGACCGTTTCGAGGGCGCGGATGGTACGGCGGACGTTGCGCGCGTCGATGAACCCGGCGGCCTCGGGGTCCAGCACCGCCAGGCGCTGGTGCAGGGCGTCGCCGCCGATTTCGGCGGCCCATTTTTCCAGCTCGGCGCGCAGGCGCGGGTCGGGCGGCTGGGATGGGGGCTGCCAGCCTTCGAGCACGGCCTTCACGTACTGGCCCGTGCCGCCGACCAGCAGGGGCAGCCTGCCGCGGGCGTGGATGGCGGCAATGGCCTCGGTGGCGGCTTGCTGGAACATGGTCAGGCTCCAGGGGCGCTCGGGGCCGGTCACGTCGATGAGGTGATGGGGCACGCGGGCCAACTCGGCGGGGGTGGGTTTGGCGGTGCCAATGTTCATGCCGCGGTAAAACAGGCGCGAATCGGCAGAGACGATTTCGCCGTTCAAGCGTTCGGCCACCTGTAGCGAGATTTCGGTCTTGCCCACGGCGGTGGGGCCGACGATGGCTACCACGGGGGGCAGGTCAGCCGTTGAGGGCATTTTCGAAGTGCTCAAGGTGGGGTTCCTTCTCTCCGGGTTGCAGCAGGATGGCGATGACGTCCACCTGCCAGTCGGTTTCGGGCTCGTGGGCCAGCCAGTAGGCCTGGATGGATTGCAGGAGGTGTTTTTGTTTGGCGGGGGTGACGGCGGCTTCGGGCAGGCCGTAGCCGGTGCCTGTGCGGGCTTTGACCTCGACGAAGACGGTGACATTGCCGCGGCGGGTGACGAGGTCGATCTCGCCGTAGGGGGTGCGCACATTGCGAGCCAGGAGTTCGTCGCCGCGCTCTTGCAGGTAGCGGGCGGCGTAATCCTCGCCCCAGCGACCGATGCGCTGGCGGCGCAGGTCGGGGCTCACGCGCGCCTCGCTTCGATCACGGCGCGGTATTCGTCCAGCAGCAGCCCGGCGGTGCGTTCGATGGCGTAGTCCTGAGCGGATTGGCGCGCGGCGGCGCTGAGAGCGGCGCGAGATTCAGCGGAGCGGCAGATTTCGACGATCTGCGCGGTGAGGTTTTGAGGTTGGGTGTCTCCGGCTAGCAGGCCGTTCCAACCGTGGCGGATGGTATCGGAGACGCCGGGCGAGTGGATGCCGACCACGGGCAGCCCGGCAGCCAGGGCTTCGATGACGGTGAGAGGATGCACCTCGCTGACCGAGGCAGTCACGAAAACGTTCGCGGCAGCGAGGAGATTGGGCACCTGAGCATAGGAGAGCGGCCCAGTGAAGTGGACGCGCCCCGCCACCCCGGCGCGGATGGCGATGGCCTCCAGGGCGGCTTTTTCGTTGCCGCCACCGGCCAGCACCAGGCGCGCACGGGGGCAGGCGGGGGCCGCCGCGGCGAAAGCTTCCATGAGCAGGCGCACGTTTTTCTCTTTGCTCAACCGCCCGACGAAGACCAGCAGAATGTCCTCGGATGAGGCGCCCAGGCGCTCACGCCACCCGCTTGGGTCGCCGCTCGCAAAGTGGGTCACGTCGATGCCATTGGGGATGACCTTGAGGGGCGCGTCGACCTTCAATCCGCGCAGCACCTCAGCCAGGCCCGCCGAGGGAGCAATGACGCGATCCACGGAGCGGCAAAAGCGCGGCAAGACGGTGGTGAGGTAGGCCCGGCCCAGGGCGGGCGGCAGAAAGGGCAGGTAGGCGCGCATGTAGAGGTCATAGCGCGTGTGGTTGGTGAACACGATGGGGATGTTGGCGCGGCGGGCTTCACGCTGCGCAGCGGCTCCGCTGGCAAAGGGGTGGTTGGCGTGGAGGATATCTACCTGGCGCATGGCCCGGCGAGCAACGGGCGAAAAGCTCAGCCCAAAGGCATAACCGTTGGGCAAGACCAGCCCCCGGGTGGTGACCACGTTGGGTTCGCCGGGATCAAAGCGCGGATCGCCGAAGGAAAACACGCTGACGCTGTGCCCCATTTTTTCCAGCACTTGCTTGTTGAGAGCGATATAATGAGTTACCCCGCTGGTGTAGGGCTTATAAGTGTCGGCGACAAATCCGATGTGCATGCGGATAGTTTACCATCAATTGAAATCATGCTACACTAACGGCAATAGATTTCGTCGTTTGGGATCGCAAAAGCAATTCCGAACGCAACGAAGTGACCCTCTGGAGGAATGAATGCCCGCAGCTGAGATCATTACAATCGGGACCGAACTGCTGTTAGGGGAAATTCAAGACACCAACACCCGCTACCTGGCGCGCACGCTGCGGGATGTGGGCGTGGACTTGTACCGCACCACCGTGGTGGGCGACAACGTGGAGCGCATCGCCGGGGTGATCCGCGAGGCGCTGGGGCGCTGCCAGATCATTCTCACTACCGGCGGGCTGGGCCCCACTGTGGACGACCCGACCCGCGAGGCAGTGGCCCGCGCCCTGGGCGTGCCGATCGTGTTCTTGCCTGAGCTGTGGGAGCAAATTCTGGAGCGCTTCCAACGCTACGGGCGGCAGGCCTCAGAGAACAACCGTCGCCAGGCTTATGTGCCCCAGGGAGCCATTCCGGTGGAAAACCCGGTGGGCACCGCCCCGGCTTTCATCTGCGAGGTGGGCGAGGCCTGCATCATCTGCGTGCCGGGCGTGCCGCGAGAGATGGAATACTTGATCGAGCATGTGGCCATTCCCTACCTGACCCGGCGCTACCAGCTTTCGGGAACGATCAAGGCCCGCGTTCTGCACGCGGCGGGGATCGGTGAATCGGTGGTGGATGATTTGATTGGCGACCTGGAAATGCTGACCAATCCCACCGTGGGGTTGCTGGCGCATCCCGGGCAGGTGGATGTGCGCATTACGGCCAAGGCGGGGTCGGTGGAAGAGGCCGACCGGATGATCGAGGGCGTCGAAGCGACCGTGCGCGAGCGCCTGGGCGAAGCCATCTTCGGCGCGGACAGTGAAACGCTGGAAAGCGCGCTGGCGACAGAACTGGCCCGGCGCGGATGGGGGCTGGCGGTGCTGGAGTGCAACCTGGGCGGGGATCTGCGCGCCCGGTTGGAACGAGTCGCATTACCCCAAGAGCGCGCGGTGGTGCAAAGTGGAGACTGCCTTGACGAAGGCCTGAACGCCCGATTGGCGACTATGATGCACGAGATGGGTGTTGAGGCCGGGCTGGCGGTGAGTCTGCGCCCTGGGCCGGACAAACAAAATTTGACGCTGCTGGCGCGCTCCCCGCTGGGAGAAGCACGGGCAGAACGATCGTACGGCGGTCCGCCCACCCTGGGCATTCCTTGGGCGGTGCATACCGCTCTCGACTTTGTCCGCCGAACGCTAGTCACCCCGTTAGAGGGGGAAGAGGTGTGATTTTCAGGTGTTTGTGAGGCTATTTACGCCCCACAAACACTGTTAAACTGGGAACAGTTACTCCGGACCTCAAGAAAGGAAACCCAATGAAAACTGTGGATGTGCTGTTGATACACGCGCACGTTTTGGCGATGGACGAGCCCTTGAACCAATATGAGGATGGGGCTGTGGCGGTGGCGGGCGATTCGATCGTAGCGGTTGGGCCGAGCGCCGAACTGGAAGCGCAGTTTGAGGCGGCGGAGACGATTGACTGCGCCGGAAAGGTGCTCATGCCGGGGCTGGTCAACGCGCACACGCATGTGCCCATGACCCTGCTGCGCGGGCTGGCGGACGATCTGCGCCTGGACGTGTGGCTGATGGGCTATATGATGCCGGTGGAACGTGAATTCGTCTCGCCGGAGTTCGTGCGCCTGGGCACGCAGTTGGCTTGCGCGGAAATGATCCGCAACGGCATCACCAGCTTTGCCGATATGTACTACTTTGAGGAAGACGTGGCCAAGGCTACCGCCGAGGCGGGCATGCGGGCGGTGTGTTCGCAGACCGTGCTCAAATTCCCCAGCCCCGACGCGGGTTCTTACGAAGAGTCGCTGGCGCTGGCGCGGGAGTTCATTCAGCGCTGGAAGGGCCATCCGTTGATCGTCCCATCGGTTGCGCCCCATGCGCCTTATACTTGCACGGCGGAAATCCTGGCGGCGACCGCCGCGCTGGCGGTGGAGTTCGACGTGCCGCTGCATACGCACATCTCGGAGACCGCTCAGGAAGTGGAAAACATGCGCCACGAGCAGGGAATGCCGGTGGTGCCTTATGTCAAGAAGCAGGGGCTGCTGGAAGCCAAGGTGCTGGCGGCGCACTGCGTGCATATCGACGAAGGTGAAATGCGCACGCTGCTGCACGCCGGGGCGGGAGTGGCCCACAACCCCTCTTCCAACCTCAAACTGGCCTCGGGCATTGCGCCCGTGCCGCGCATGTTGGAAACGGGATTGAACGTGGGCATTGGCACGGACGGACCGGCCTCGAACAACGACCTGGATATGTTTGAAGAGATGCGGCTGGCGGCGTTTGTCGCCAAGGGCGGCAGCGGCGACCCCACCGCGCTGCCGGCAGTCACGGCGGTGCTCATGGCCACGCGCATGGGCGCGCAGGCCATGCACATTGGTGATATCACGGGGTCGCTGGAGGTTGGCAAGCGCGCCGACTTGATTTTGGTAGATATCTCGCCACTGCACAACGCGCCGCGCTTCCGCCGCGACCCGCATGGGGCTTACGCCCAACTGGTCTATGCGGCAAAATCCACGGATGTGAGTGACTTAATGGTGAACGGGCGCTGGCTGATGCGTGAACACCAATTGTTGACCTTGAGCGAGCCGGAACTGCTGCAAGCCGGGCAGGAATACGCCGGTCGGATCGATACATTCCTGATCCAGCGCGAGCAGTCACTGCTGTCCAAGCTGATTGCTATCGGCGGGGCCAGCGAGGAAGAAAGCTTTGAAATTCAAATCAAGGCGCCCATCCCCGAGCGTGACACGTTGGTGCGGGCGCTCAATCAGCCTGAGATCAAGATTGTCCGCAATCGGCATTACCGCGAGTATGACACTTACTTCCACTTCCCCGAGCCGGAAACCAGCCTGCTGCGCTTCCGCGAGGATCACTTTGTGGATGAAAAAGGCAACGTGACCAACGTGCGCTCGCGGCTTACCTTGCTGGGCACGCACGAGCACCAGTTGGAGCAGGTGGTGTTGTCGCGGGTGCGCTATTTTGCGCCCGCCACGCAAAGCCTGCGTTTTTATCGCGAATACTTCAGGCCGGACGGCGAGGTGGAGGTGGAGAAAGACCGCCTGCGCTACCTGGTTTTGTTCCACGAGACTGAGTTTTTCATCAACATTGATCAGGTGAATCGCCCTGAGCTGGGCTGCTTTGTGGAGATTAAGACCCGCACCTGGAGCCGCAAGGATGCCCGCCGCAAGGCTGAATTGGCCAAAGAATTGATGGCATACCTGGGCGCAAACGTGGAGCAGACCACGCTGGACGATTATCTTGACATGGTAAAATGAGAAAGTGAGTTCTCTGCTCAGAAAGGATTGGGGAACCTCTTATCCATTTGAGCATTAACCAAGAGGAGGGACGGCAATGGCTGCTTCTGAACCCATCCGAGTGTTGTTTGCCGGCGCCGAGGCTGCGCCACTGGTGAAGGTGGGCGGGCTGGGAGATGTGGCCGGAGTGCTGCCGTCCATCCTGCCGGCGCTGCCTGAAGAGGCGCGAGAAGGCCGTACGCTGGATGTGCGCGTGGTGATTCCCTATCACCCTACCATCCCGCGCGATACGCCCGCCATCCGACCGCTGTTGAAATATAAAACGCGCTACCCCGGCGGAGCCATCATTACCCAGGTGTACCAGACCGAGCTGAACGGCATTGTCACTTACCTGATTGACGGTAAGCCGATTCCAAAACAGGGCGGGGTATACAGCATCGATACCCAGAAGGACGGGCGTAAGTTCACCTTCTTCTCTCTGGCGCTGCTCGAATTACCCAAAGCGTTGGGCTGGCCGTTCGATATCCTGCATGCTCAGGATTGGCACGTGGGCGTGGCGGTGCATATGTTGGCAGAACTGCGCAAGACGGACCCCTTTTATGCGCACACGCACAGCGTATTTACTGTGCACAACCTGCCTTACATGGGCGCAGGGACCGACCAGGCCATGCGCGAGTTCGGCATCCCCGAAAACACTGATGAGCGCTTGCCGGAGTGGGGCCATTACCAGCCTCTGCCCATGGCCCTCTCGGCGGCCGATATCATCACGACCGTTTCGCCCACCTACAGCCGGGAAATTCTAACCCCTGAGTTTGGCTGTGGGCTGGAGGGGTTTTTGCAGGCTCGATCTGACAGCCTGGTGGGCATCCTCAATGGCATCGACCTGGATTCGATCAACCCGGCCACTGATCGTGCGCTGGTGAAAAACTACGATCTGACTCATGTAGCTGACCGCGCGCCTAATAAAAAAGCCCTGCTGGACGAAGTGGGCCTGGAGTCTGACCAGGACTTGCCGCTGCTGATTTTGATCAGCCGGATGGACCACCAGAAGGGTGTAGACGTGGCGGCGGGAGCGCTGGCCGAGATTGCCGATTTGTCCTGGCAGGCTATCTTGCTGGGGACGGGCGAGCCAGGCCTGGAAGAGATGTGCCGCCAGCTCGAACGTGATCTGCCCGATCGCCTGCGCGCGGTAATTCGGTTTGATGCGGTTTTTTCGCGGCGCATGTACGCAGGCGGGGATATGCTGTTGATGCCGTCCCGTTATGAGCCCTGCGGGCTGGCGCAGATGATGGCCATGCGTTATGGCTGCCTGCCGGTGGCCAGCGCAACCGGCGGCCTGCGTGATACGATCAGCGATCAAGCCGACCCGGCTGAGAGCAGCGGTTTCTTGTTCGAAGGCGCCACCATTGAGACGCTGGCGGGCACGCTGCGGCGCGCGCTGGCCGCCTATAACGAACAAGAAGAATGGGGAGCCAGGCGCAAGTTTGCCATGCAGCAAGAGTTTTCCTGGGAGCGCTCAGGACAAGAATACATGCGCCTGTACTTGCGGTTAGTCAAACAATCTGAGTAAAAAAAAGGAAGGTACTATGCAATTTCCGCGTTCTTCCGGTATTATCTTGCATCCCTCCAGCCTGCCCGGACCGGATGGAATCGGCGATTTGGGCCCCGAGGCTTACCGCTGGGTGAACTTTCTGGCCGAAGCGGGTTGCAGCCTGTGGCAGGTGCTGCCCCTGGGGCCTACGGGCTATGGCGATTCTCCCTACCAGTGCTTCTCGGCGTTTGCTGGGAACCCTTACCTGGTAAGCCCGGCAGTGCTGCTGGACGAAGGTCTGTTGAGCCAGGACGATCTGCTAGATCGGCCTGCGTTCCAGCCTGGGCGAGTCGATTTTGGCCCAGTGATTGACTGGAAGTTGAAGCTGCTGGAGCGGGCTTTCAAACGCTTCAAGAAATCCAAATCAGCCAAGCGACAGGAGGCTTTTGAGGATTTCCAAAAGGCCCAGTCTCTGTGGCTGCCTGATTTCGCCTTGTTTATGGCGATTAAGGAGTCGCAGGGCGGCGTTTCGTGGGTAGATTGGCCCGACCCGCTGCGCTTGCGTGAGCCGAAGGCGCTAGAGGCTTTCCGTGAGGGTCACGCTGATGACATCTTGCGGCACACCTTCCGCCAATTCGTGTTCTTCAACCAATGGATAGCGCTCAAAGCGTATGCAAATGCTAAAGGCATTGCCATCATTGGCGATATGCCCATTTTTGTGTCTTTTGACAGCGCCGATGCCTGGTCGAATCCCGAACTGTTCCACTTTGATAAGAACCGCAAGCCAACCGTGGTGGCGGGGGTTCCGCCGGATTACTTCTCGCCGACCGGGCAGTTATGGGGCAACCCCCTGTACCGCTGGGAGTATCACACCCAGACCGGTTACGCCTGGTGGCTAGACCGCTTGCGCGCCGGTTTGCAACAGGTGGACATCTTGCGGGTTGATCACTTCCGCGGCTTTGCCGGGTATTGGGAAGTGCCATTCGGCAGCGAGACAGCCGTTAAGGGGCGCTGGGTGCCCGCGCCGGGCATGGATCTGTTTGCGACCGTCCAAAAAGAACTGGGTAACCTGCCCATCATCGCCGAGGATTTGGGCGAGATCACCGTGGACGTGGATGAACTGCGCGACAGTTTCAACTTGCCTGGAATGAAGATTCTCCAGTTTGGCTTTGACGCGCCCGAAAATGATTTCCTGCCGCACAATTACCCCCGCAACTGCGTAGCCTATACCGGAACACACGACAATGACACATCGAGGGGTTGGTACGCGACGACCGCGGAAAAGGAGCGCGACCTGCTGCGCCGCTACCTGGCTCGCTCGGGCGAGGATGTCTCCTGGGATATGATCCGCGCGGTGTGGGGCTCGGTGGCCGACATGGTGCTGGCCCCGTTGCAGGACTTCCTCTCGTTAGGCGGAGAGGCGCGGATGAATTTCCCTGGAAGGCCCAGCGGAAACTGGAGCTGGCGGATGGATGGGCAGGCTTTGAGCGACGGGTTGCGCCTGCGCATCGCCGAGTTGAATTTCTTGTACAGCCGCCTGCCGGAAGGCAAGCGCAAGCCCAAGGCCAAGAAGACGACCGACGGATACTTCCTATAAACTTGCCGTAAACATAAAAGCGGGCTGCGCGAAGCGCAGCCCGCTTTTATGTATTGAGAAATCGTTTATCCCATGCGCGGTTCGATCAAGCCGTAGCTTCCGTCTCGGCGTTGATACAAAACGTTTATAGCGCTGGTATTGGCGTTGTAGAAGATAAAGAAATCTTCGTGCCCAAGGCGGCTCATCTGTTCAATGGCTTCCAGTTCATCCATCGGCACCAGGGTGAAGGTTTTGCGGCGAGCAATGATGGGCTGGGCCTCGGCTTCTTCTTCTTCGCCTTCGGCGATGGGTATGGCGATTTCAGCAGCGGAAACGCCATCACCGCGCCCGCGGGTGCGCTTGCCCTTGTAGCGCTCAATTTTGCGCTGCATCTTTTCCAGAGCGGCATCCACCGCGGCAAACAGATCGTCAGAGCGTTCCTCGGTTCGCAGAATGTATCCGCGCCCGCGCAGGGTGATCTGCGCTACCTGGCGATCCGCTGGGCTGCGCATAGATTTCTGGAAGTCAAGGTCGACGCGAGTCTCATCTACATCGTTAAGAAAGCGATCCAGCTTGGCGACCTTCTTGGTCACATAATCGCGAATCCGGTCGGTCAGTTCCATGTTGTGGGGGTAGATGTCAACCTTGAGAGTCATGGGATCCTCCTGAAGAGAGAATGAAGAGAAGGGTAGGAACGGCGGTCAAGCCGCCAACGATACATAATTTGCCCGAGCAACAGTCAGACCGTAGCAAGCTTTCGCTCCGGCCTGGTCAAGCGCCAGGGCGCAGGCCTGGATGGTAGAGCCGGTGGTCGTGATGTCGTCTACTACCAGGATCGACTTGCCTTTCACTAGAGCAGGGTCGGCCCAAAATGCCCCTTGAACGTTGGTGCGGCGTTCCGCCGCAGTGAGGGTAACTTGCGATGCGGTGTCCCGCGTGCGTTTGAGACAGCGGGATGAATATGGCAACCGGTGAGCAAGCGCCAGCGGGCGAGCCAACAGGGTAGATTGATTATACCCACGTTCTGCCAGCCTGGTTTTACCCAGGGGCACACTGGTGACCAGATCGACCGGCCAATCGAGTTGAGCAAGCAAAGCCGCCAACGGCTGAGCCAGGGCCTCGCCCAGGCCGATATCGCGGCTGTACTTCAATCGGTGGAGGGCGCTGCGCAACGCGCCATCGAAGACGTAACAGGAGCGCAGAGACGCATACGCCGGAGGAGACTTTTGACAGTCGGCACATAAACTGCCTTCGCGCAGCAAAGCTCCGCAGTGCTGGCAAATGGGGCCGTCAAGAGGGATAGCAGAATCGCGGCAGGAGTTGCACCAGCGCTCGCCCACCGCCTGACAGCCGCCGCACAGCGGCGGGAAGACCCAATCAACTGCTTCCCAAAACAGATGGTAGAGCTTAGAGGCAGGCGACTGAGAGAGCCCTGCCAGGGAAGCCCTGGGTTCTGCCAGGGAAGCCCTGGATTTTTCCAGGGTCATGTGCTGCTCCTGGTTGCCGAATTAAAACATCCCGGCCATCGCCGAATTCATAAGACGCAGAGCCGCGGGGGCCATGAGTGAGATAAACAGGGCGGGGAAGATGAGCCCGGCCATTGGGAGAAGCATCTTGATGGGGGCTTTGTGAGCTTCCTCTTCAGCCAGTTGGCGGCGCTTTACACGCATTTGGTCGGATTGAATGCGCAGAACCTTGGCCATGCTGACGCCTAACTGCTCAGATTGGATGACCGCGGCCACAAAGCTGGTCATTTCGGCCAGTCCAATGCGGTCAGACATGTCGCGCAGCGCTTCGCGGCGGATCTTTCCGAGCTGCACTTCTTGGATGACACGGGAAAAGGCCAGGGATAGTTCTGATTCCCATTTTTCGCTGACTTTGGCCAGCGCGGCGTCAAAACCCAGGCCGGCTTCCACGCAAATGGTTAGCAAATCCAGCGCATCTGGCATGGCTTTGCGAATTTCTTTCTGCCGGGCTTGGATCTTACTGGTCAGCCACAGTTGGGGCAGGTAAAAACCGATCACCGCGCCACCGCCTGCCATGAGAATTTTCTGGCCGACGGGCCAATCGGATTGGCCGACAGTGAACACCACGATGAGTACGATCAAAAGCACGACCGCGATGATAAATTGCAGCGCCAAGAAGATGGTGGGGTCCATGCGCCCCGGGTTACCGGCCAGTTCCAAATTGCGTGAGATGCTGCGCATGGCGTTCTGAGGGGTAAACTTTACGGCGATGTCGCCCAGTTTCCGCGCCATCGGGAAGATGATGCGTTCCTGGAAGGGCAAAGAGAGTTCGATTTTTTCCAGGTCAACTTGTTCGCCGCGCTGGTTGAATTCATCGAGGCGTTCCAACAGAGCCCGGTCGTCATTGGTTTGCGGTTGGCGCATACCAATATAAACGAGGGCTGCAGCGCCACCAACGATTAGCAATCCTACGACTATAAAAATTATGGTTGTGGTCATTGCGGGTAACCTCCTGGGTTAAACCTCGATATCGGCAAGTTTGTTCATGGCCACATAACCGACAACGATTAAGATCGCCACGCAGGCCAGGGCAATGTAACCGCATGGCAATCTGGCGTTGTTGGCAGGATTGAAAAACTCCATCATGTATTCGCGGTTGAGTAAGTAGAGAATGCCGATCACACCTAGGGGCAGCATGGCAAGCATGCGGCCAGAGTACATGGTTTGCGAAGTTAATACACGGATCTCGCCCTTAATGCGGACGCGCTCACGAATGGTAAAGGAGATGGTGTCGAGAATTTCAGCCAGATTACCACCGACCTCGCGCTGCACATTAATGGCAGTGATCACCAGATCAAGGTCCTCGCTGGGAATGCGTCGCAGAAGGTTGTCGAGGGCGGTTTGCATGGGCACGCCCAACTGCATTTCCTGCACCACGCGGCGGAATTCGTCGCAGATGGGGGCGGGAAGCTCCTTGCTCACGGCTTCCATCGCTTGCATGGTTGAGTAACCCGCGCGCAAGCCGTTGACCATCAGGTTGAGCATATCCCCCAGTTGATCATTAAATCTGACCAGGCGTTTGGACTGCTGGCTGTTCACATAGAAGCGAGGGAGGAATAACCCGATTGCTGCGCCGGCCAGCCCGCCCAGAATGTTTTGTCCGGCGATGAACCAGACGATAAAACCAACCAGGATGGCGGCTAAGAGCATGACAGTTACAAACTCGCCCGTTTTCAGCTTGACGTCAGCACGCGCCAGGTCGCGCGCCAGCTTTTCTCCGAAGGAAGATCCTGCTACCCGTTTGTTGAGCCAGTCGGCAACCGGGGTTTGCGAGCCTCTTTCGGCTTCTGCCTTCGGAGCTTCAGCGTAACGCCCGAGGCGATCTTCGACTTCAGCGCGTTCTGATGTGACGGAGACGACAATGCCGACGACCAATATAATGACCGCTAGCGCGCCGCCTATTATTAAGATTAGAGTCGTGTCCATAAGGTTGCATCCTCTTTGAGGGATGACTACCCACGCCAATCTGGCGCGGGTTAGTAGCGACGGCGTTCCCCGATACCAAAAATGGTAGCGGGCAGATGAATTCCGGAAGCTTCAATTTTGTCCATGAAGCGTGGCCGCAGGCCGGTGGGGCGCAAGCGGCCGATGATCTTGCCGTTCTCATATCCGGCTTGCTCAAATATAAACAGGTCGGTCGTGGTGATGACATCACCTTCCATGCCAGAGACTTCGGTGATGTTGACGATCTTGCGGGTGCCGTCGCGCATGCGTTCCTGGTGAACCACCAGATCTACGGCGGCAGAGAGCTGCTCGCGGATAGCGCGGATGGGTAGTTCCACGCCTGCCATCAAGCTCATGGTCTCGAGGCGAGAGAGGGTATCGCGCGGGCTGTTGGAGTGGGCTGTAGTCATAGAGCCATCGTGACCGGTGTTCATAGCCTGGAGCATGTCCAGGGCCTCATCGCCGCGGCATTCTCCAACCACGATGCGGTCGGGGCGCATGCGCAATGCGTTGATGACCAGGGCGCGGATGGTGATTTCACCTTTGCCTTCAATGTTAGCCGGGCGGGATTCCAGGGTGACGACATGTTCCTGTCGTAGCTGAAGTTCGGCTGCATTCTCGATGGTCAGAATGCGTTCGTCGGAGGGGATGAAGCCCGAAAGGATGTTGAGGAGGGTTGTCTTGCCTGAGCCGGTACCGCCGGAGACGATAATGTTCAGGCGCGACATAACACAGGCCTTGAGGAATTCGACCGCTTCGGGTGTGATGGATCCGAATTGAATGAGTTGCTCGACCGTGATGGGTTTCTTGGAGAACTTGCGAATGGTAAGGGAAGGGCCGACCAAAGAGATAGGCTGGATGACGGCATTGACGCGGGAGCCGTCGGGCAAGCGCGCATCCACGTAGGGGCTGGATTCGTCAATACGGCGGCCCAGCGGCGCCACAATGCGCTCAATGATGCGCATGACATGGGCATTGCTTTCGAAGGTCAGCGGGGCACGGTGAAGGCGTCCGCCGCGCTCGATGTAGATGTTCTTAGCGCCATTGACCATGATTTCAGTGATGGTTTCATCTTCCAAAAGGGGTTGAAGCGGACCAAAACCAAGAATTTCGGCGGCGATTTGCTCGAACATCCGGGCGCGTTCGGGGCGTGAAAGAACAATATTCTCCTGCGAGAGGATCTGCTCAAACAATTCCTGGATGGTGCGGCGAACTTCGGCTACTTTGGAGGGATCGGTCGTGGGTTCGAGAGTCGAAATCAGCTTGTTTTGGACGCGGTTCTTAAGGTCCTGGTAAGTATCTTGCGCTGAAGGAATGTTGGGAGCAGAAACGCGGCGAGCCCCCTGGGCAGGTGTTTGTTCCTGTGAAGAAGGCGTGCCCGAAGAGTTTTGATTACCCGACGGTGTACCTTGAATTCGCTTTAATATCGACATTTTCTTTCTCCTTAAAACAAACCAACCAGTAATTCGCGAACCGAGGGTTATTTAACTTCTACTTCTGTGTTCTCCAGCTTGGTGATTTTTTCTTTGATGAGATCGACAAGCTGCTGAATACTCTTGCCGATGGGTTGGATTTTGTTATCGATCATGAAGGGAATACCGCGGTTCACGGCGTTGCTGACGATTCTTTCGTCGCTAGGAAGGGCCAGCACAATTTCCTGGCGTAAACTCTCACCAACCCGTTCGGGTGAAATGGCAATGCGTTTGTCGTAGCGATTCATGACGAACATGATGCGGCTGCGCTTTAATCCTGAGGCATCTGCCAGGGTGAGGAACAAATTGCAGTTTTTGATCGATGGGATATCTTGAGTAGTGATGAGCACGATGATATTAGAGATATCTAACGCGGCCTGAACCGCTTCGGTGAGGTAAGATCCGGTATCGATGACAACGTAGGAATAAATGTGGCGGAAGAAATCGATCAGCTTGGAGAATTGGTCTCCGGTCACCTTGTCGGCCATTTCGGGGCGGGGAGGAGCAGCCAGAATGTCTATGCCAGTGGTGCGGTTGTTGACCATCACCTCTTGGACAATATCGGTGTCCAGCTCATCGGCGCGGGGGGCCAGATCGAGGATGGTGTTCTTACCTTGCTCATTGAGGAATACCGCCACATCCCCAAATTGCAGGTTGCCATCGACCAGGGCGACCTTGTTTTCATCGGTGTGTAGGGCGATGGCCAGGTTGGTGGCGATGGTGGTGCGGCCGGTACCGCCCTTGGGGCTGTAAACAACAATTACCTTGCCCAGCGAGCTGGAAGGTTTGGCCTGAGTGGGAACGCCGCCAACATCGGTGGGGCCTGAGGTGAAGCTGGAGGAGGCTTTCTTGCGTTCTTCGTGAGCCATCACACCGGCGCGCCGGATTGCGTCGGTGAGTTCGTCAATCATGGGCGGCTTGGTGAGGAAATCACGCGCGCCAGCCAGCATGGCCCGGCGCATGTAACTCGGATCATTTTGCACCGATAGGATCACCACCTGCACGTAAGGAAGCTTCTTTTTTACTTCTTGGGTAGCGGTGATTCCATCCATGTCGGGCATGTTGATGTCCATGATGATTACATCAGGCTTGGTTGCTATAGACTGATCGATCGCTTCGCGGCCGGTTCGCGCGGTGCCGGCTATTTCGATGTTGGCATCGAATTGCAGCATGCGACGGATATTTTCTCTAGTCTCGGCAATATCATCAACAATTAAGACCCGAATTTTTTCTTGAGCCGGCATAAAAACTCCAAAAGTCTCTCGATTAAATTGAGATACCCTGGTGGGTGAACCAGTCATCCACCAGGGTATGTTTGATTATTGAGCGGGCGGAGGTGTAGGCGCCTGGATGGACGGGAAGGGGCTGACCGAATTGGTTGCGCCGCCTAATGTGTCGAGGCGAGGCTCCAAACCGTAGGGCAGCTTGGCCGGGTTCGGGATGCCGTAGTAATCCAGAATGTACTGTAAGGTCACGGCTTCAGTAGCAATGCGATCAATATCGCCCGCACCGCGCATCACCAGATTCAATTTGGCGCCGGAGAGAATGAGGTAGTTGAGCGTGACGGCGTCTTGAGGGTTGACGATCAAGGTGACGGTATCTGGCAGTACGGGCTCGGCGGGAGCAGCTTCTTCGGCGGGAGCGGCTTCTTCAGCGGCAGCAGCTTCTTCGGCAGCGACAATTGGCTCTTCGACTTCCTGAGAGAAGTCGCCTACCTGGAGGACGATGGCATCCTGGATCAAGGTCTGGCTGACCAGGCGTGGGCGCTGAGCTTCGTTGGGAACCACGTAGATGGCTTGATTGAGTACCGGGTCGAGTTCGATGCGTCCGGCAATGCTGCCTTCACTGAGGGTGATGGCGGCTGAAGCCGCGACCGGACCCTCTTCTGCAACCGGCCCCGGAGAAACGACCAATCCGGTGGTGTTGGGCAGTTTGGACTGGAAGCCCGCATCCAGGTCAACCATCATGAGGGTCACGATGACGTTGACATGGTCCCCGGCGGTCAAACCATAGGCCACGGCCGAAAGTTTGCTGACCGGGATGGGGATGGCAACTTGCCCGCGCGGTATTTGGAAGGCGAGGGGCGAATTGGACAAGTTCGGATCCACCAGCAAACCTTCGGTGATGGGCGTTTGCGCGTCCACGTCGAGTTTGGCGCGCTTGCCAATCACCTGCTCGATGCTTTGGATGAAGCTTCCTTCAACGAACTGCTCTTCGGGGAAAGGAACTTCCGCGACATACTGCTCGGTAATTTCCGTGCCGCGCGAAATTTTCTGCGTGGCGATGACGATGTTCACCATCTTCACTTCAGGGACCGGCGTCGCTTCTGGTGTTGTTTGTACTGGGGCAGCTCCCGGGATGAGTCCTGCCAAACCTCCACCACCCAAGAAACGAGTAGCGATAAACACCAATGCCAGCACCAGCAGCAGAATTGCTGCAACAGCGATGAACGCTCTCCCTCGGCGTTTCCCACCTGTGGCCATGTGAGCCTCCTACGTTAGAAAGTATGCGAATTGAAATGTAGACTTACTATACATTTGTTTAATTATACGCTAATTTTCAAGTTACCCATAAAAAATGATGCCAATTTGATGATAATCTATCAAAATCGATAGCAATTTTTGTGCCTCTTTGGGAGTTGCCGTGGTAGGTTCCCAACGAACTATTTTTGTGCCACCAAAAAAGGCCCTGCAAGCAGAGCCTTTTTTGGCTTTATCGTACAAGAAATGTGATCTGCTTAGATCTGTTCTACGACATTGCTGAAGATGTTGCCAATGGCGGGGCCGAGCAACGCAAGAATAACGATAACGACTACAGCAACTAAAACAAGAATCAGCGCGTACTCAACCAAACCCTGACCTTTTTCTTTCGGAGCGAATAACATGTTTTTCACCTCCTTCCTTTCGCAAAATCAAGTTCTCGATTGAACTTGATTTTATTATAGCCAATCTCAATTTGAATACAATAGGGTGATACATTACAAGAACCTTACAAGAATAGGCGAAAAATTGGCTCTCTAGGAGTTGCTGTGGAAGGTGCCCAATGTGTTGATACGCAATCTTGATAGAACATTGACATTTATCAGGGCGCCTGTATTGTTCCTTGATGCAAATTTGACTATAATCAACACAGGATCAAAATATGCATACTGCTGGGTGAGCTATTTGTGATCTGCTAGACAAAATTGGATAATGATCCGGCCACTATTAGGAGGCGCAATGAGTGACATTCTCGGACGTGTTTTGGAAGATCAAGATTTCTTCCGAAAAATTTTGGGGAAAATCCCCGGTTTCAGCGGATATTTCGACCGGACGAACCGGCGGTCGGCAGATAAATTACTGCGCGAGACGATCGCTAATCGCTTTGAGGCCTTGGGGCAGCGGATTTCTGGTTTGCAACGGGATCTGATCAGCCAGGGCGAGATCCGTTTGATTGATGACTTGGAAGCTGCGGCTTTGAAGATTCGCCAGTTCACCGACCGAATCCGCACCGCCAGCTATGGGTATGCCGGATTCTTTGATGCGGTAAAGGTCAACTCGGAAGAGTTGGCGCAGCTTTACCAATACGACCTGGCGTTGTTGGAAGGCGGCGATGAAGTTGAGCGCTCGATTGACAATGTCGAGGCTTCTTTTGGCACCGACGGGTTGGTTGCGGCCATTCGCCACCTGACCAAACAAGCCCAGGTCTGCCTGGATGCGTTCGACAAGCGCGCCGAGGTCATTCTTAACAGTGGGCAGCAGCAAGATCAACAACCCCAACAGTAATCTTTGGCGATGATGGAAAGAGGATACTATGGCTAGAATTTTTGATGTCGTTGAATATCCCAGCGAGATGGCAGAGGAGTTGGTCCACCGCTTCCCTGAACAAGGGGTGGCTGATCTTCGCTTTGGTTCGCAGGTGATTGTGCGCGAGTCCCAACGCGCGGTGTTTTTCCGCGATGGACATGCGTTGGATGTGCTTGGTCCGGGACGCCACACCATTAGCACAGCCAATGTACCGGTGTTGACTGATTTCCTTGGCAAGGCCTTTGACAACCGCACGCCTTTCACGGCAGAGGTGTATTACGTTTCGATGCGTGAATTCGCCGATCGAAAATGGGGCACCCCGCAGCCGATCCTGGTTTCGAACCCCGGCATGGGTTTGGGCGTGGCGCTGTTGCAAGGTTACGGTAGCTACAGCTTCCAGATTAAAGATGCGCAGCAGTTTGTGACTCAGATTGTGGGCGCTCAGGGAATGTATCGCACCTCGGATATCGAGAATCGCTTGCGGGTCATGCTGCTCTCGAAGCTGCAGGATTTGCTGGCTGAAACGGCTGTAAAGAACAGCGTCGCGGCGCTCATCGGCTTGACCGAGGAGATTGGCGCGGGCGTGCGGGCTAAAGCCCAGGACGACTTCGCAGCGCTCGGTTTGTTGCTCAAGAGTTTCTACATCGGCAACCTCAAGCCCTCTGAGAAGTCGGCTGAGGAATTGCGCCAGATGGGTATGCTCGATACCACGACCTACACCCAACTGCAGGCGGCAGACGCGATGCGCGACGCGGCCCAGAACCAAGGTGGCGGCGCCGGATTGACGGCTGGCATTGGGGCTGGTTTGGGAATTGGCAACATTCTCACCAACACCCTACAGGGTGGCGGGGCTGCTCAGCAATCCCAGATGGGTGGCGCGGTTGCCGCTGGGGCGGGAGCTGCAGGCGCTGCCAGCGCTGGCATTCCCGACGTGATGACACCCTCTGAGGCGGCGGGTATCCTGCGCGTTTCGGAAGAAGATGTGCTGGCCGCTATTACCGCCGGCGACCTGAAAGCGCGCAAGATCGGCAGCGCTTTCCGCATCAGCAAAGAGGCGCTGGAATCCTTCCTGAAGGGTTAACGGCCTGTCAACTTAAGTCCACAAACAGATCAATGCGGCGCGTATGCGCCGCATTGATCTGTTTGTGCTAACTATTTAGTGGGTGAAGAAAGGGAGATATTGGAAATTCCACGAATTCGCTTCGCATTTGATTCTATGTTATAAATAATATGGAATGAGACAAACCACTCAGCCGGTAAGGACACACTCCCGGGTTTGCGGCGTTTACAGGTGAAAGCCTGCCTGTAGATTCCCGGATTCGGGTGTTTTCCTATCTGTTGAAAGGTACGAGCTATCTAATTTTGGGGAAAGGTATGAAACTTCACGAGTATCAATCTAAGCAAATCTTCGCGAAGTACGGCGTGTCAATTCCGCGCGGGCGGGTGGTGACCACCGCCGGTGAGGTGAAGCACCTGGCTGAAGAGCTGGGCAACCGGGTTGTGATCAAGGCGCAGGTGTTGGTGGGCGGGCGCGGCAAGGCTGGCGGGATTCGCCTGGCGAAGACCGCCAAAGAGGCCGAAGAACTGGCTACCCACATTTTGGGAATGGAGTTGAAAGGCCTACCGGTGCGCAAGATTTTGGTGGATGAGGCGGTCAGCATCACCAAAGAGATCTATTTGGGGATTACCAATGACCGCACGGCCCGCAAGCCGGTGATCATGGCGTCTTCGGCCGGCGGCGTGGATATTGAGGAAGTAGCTGCGCGCACCCCCGAAAAGATTGTCAAGGTACACATCGACCCGCTGCTGGGCCTGCGCGAGTATCAGGCGCGTGATTTGGCATTGGCAATTGACCTGCCCCGTAATTTGTGGCGCTCGTTCAGCGACGTTGCGGCCGGGTTGTGGAATGCCTACGTGGCCTGTGATGCTACCCTGGCGGAGATCAACCCGCTGGTAATTACCAACGAACAGCGCTTGCTGGCGCTGGACGGCAAGATGGTGGTGGATGACAATGCGCTGCCCCGGCATCCTGAGCTGAACGAGATGCGGGACATGGATGTGGAGGATGAGGCAGAAGTTGAGGCGCGTAAATACGGCCTCTCCTACATCAGCCTGGACGGCGAGATTGGCTGCATGGTCAATGGGGCCGGGCTGGCGATGGCTACGATGGATATCATCAAACTCAGTGGCGGCGAACCGGCCAACTTCCTGGATATTGGTGGTGGCGCCAGCGCAGAAAAAGTGGCTGCGGCGCTGCGCATTATCCTGGCAGACAGCAAAGTGAAGGCTGTACTTTTCAATATCTTTGGTGGAATTACCCGCTGCGACGAAGTGGCGCGTGGAATTCTGACAGCGCTGAAAGAGGTGAACACTCAGGTGCCGATGGTTGTGCGGCTGGTGGGCACCAACGCCGAAGAAGGACGCCGCCTGCTGGCTGAAGCCAACATGGCCACTGCGGAAACGCTGCTCGAGGCGGCGCAGAAAGCGGTCGCGATTGCGAAAGGGGCCTGATCATGAGCATCTTAATCAACAGAAATACGCGCCTGTTGGTGCAGGGCATTACTGGTAACGAAGGTTTGTTTCACACCACCCAGATGGCGGCTTACGGAACCAATGTGGTGGCAGGGGTGACACCGGGGAAGGGCGGCGAATGGGTGCTGGATGGGAAGATCCCGGTTTTCGATACGGTGAAGACCGCGGTGGAAACCACCGGCGCCAACACCAGCGTGATCTTTGTCCCGGCGCGTTTTGCCGCTGACGCCATTTTGGAGGCTGCTGATGCGGGAGTGGGGCTGATCGTATGTATTACCGAGGGCGTGCCGGTGCAGGATATGATGCGGGTGCGCACCTACATTGACCAAAAGAAGGTGCGCCTGGTTGGACCGAACTGCCCCGGAATGTTGACGCCAGGCGAGTGCAAGGTGGGTATTATCCCCAACAATATTGCTGTGCCGGGGAACATCGGGATTGTTTCGCGTTCGGGCACGTTGACCTACGAAGTGCTGTATGCGCTGCGCGCGGCAGGTAAAGGCGCCAGCACCTGTGTGGGGATTGGCGGTGACCCGGTGAACGGCACGAATTTCATCGATGTGCTGGATATGTTTGAGTCAGACCCGCGCACCGAACAGGTGGTGATGATCGGTGAAATCGGCGGGTCGGACGAGGAACGCGCTGCGGATTTCATTTCTAGCAAAATGACCAAACCGGTGGTGGGGTTCATCGCCGGTCAGTCGGCCCCCGCAGGCAAGCGCATGGGCCATGCCGGAGCGATCATCGAAGGCTCGTCGGGGCAGGCGGAAGGCAAGATCCGCGCGCTGGAAGGAGCAGGGGTGCGGGTGGCTCGTCACCCGGAAGAGATCCCCTCGCTGCTGCGTTAAAGCACCTACCCGTCTAGAGGTGAAAGAGGGTTTGTCAATAATTACCGCTTAAAAATGGAAAACACCGCTGCAAATAGGGCGCGCTGAGAAAGCGCCTTACTTGCAGCGGTGTTTTTAGTTTCAATCGAAGGGATTTAGCCCTTGCGGGTGTCGATGTAGCGGACGACGTCACCAACCGTCTTGATACCGCGAGCATCTTCGTCACCGATATTGGTGTTGAACTTTTCACAGAATCCATCGATCAAGAAGAATTGGTCCATGGAGTCGGCTTTCAAATCTTCAACAAAGCGGGTGTCCATATCGATGCCCTCACCGTCGATCTTCAATACCTCGGTGATTACGGCCTTGACTTCAGTAAGCGTTTCGCTCATTCCAAACCTCCTGCGGGGTGATGCTAAATCTTTCGTCCCATCCGTGTCGGATAATTTGAACGGATGGTTCTAATGAATTGTATGTAGCCTGGATTTTCTGTCAAGGCTAACAATGGGCCAATTTGGTATACTTCATGTGAGCTGTCCAGTCAGAGGTGGAAAATGCCTGAATTCGAGGCGTTTTTGGGGCTTACTCCGCCCTCTGAGAAGTCACCTTCATACTAGCAAACCCCACCTGTTGTGAAAGGGTGCGCTGGAAAAAGAGAAAAACCATATGCCGGAATCACACCGCCCAACTGCTTCGCGGAAGGCCGACCATATCCGCATCAACCTGGAAGAAGATGTAAGGTCAACCTTGACCACCGGTCTGGATCAGTACCGCTTTGTTCACGAGGCGCTACCGGAGATAGACCTGGAGGCGGTGAACCTTACGCAGGTTTTGTTTGGGAAAAAGCTAGCCGCGCCTGTGCTGATATCAGCAATGACCGGTGGCACCAAACAGGCCGAACGAGTGAATGCTGTGCTGGCTGAGGCAGCACAGATGAGCGGTGTGGCGATGGGGGTGGGCTCGCAGCGCGCCGCGCTGGAGGACCAGAGTCTGGCTGAGTCGTTCCGCGTACGGCACTATGCCCCAGATATTCTCCTCTTTGGCAACCTGGGGGCGGTGCAGTTAAATTATGGCTATTCGATCGATCACTGCCGGCGAGCTGTGGAGATGATTGAAGCGGACGCGCTGGTGCTGCACCTCAATTCCATTCAAGAAGCCGTTCAGCCAGAAGGAAATACGCGCTTTTCGGGGCTGGCGCGAAAAATCGAAGCGGTGTGCAAGGCGCTGCCTGTGCCGGTGATCGTAAAAGAGGTGGGGTGGGGTATTTCAGGCCGAACGGCGCGCTTGCTGGCAGATGCTGGCGTAGCCGCCATCGATGCTGCCGGGGCAGGGGGGACCTCCTGGTCGCAGGTGGAGCGCTATCGGATCGGGGACTCCAGCCTGGGGCGGGTGGCAGAGGCCTTCCGTGGTTGGGGCATTCCCACGGCTGACTCGATTCAAATGATTCGCCAGGCGGCGCCAGATCTGCCTGTTTTCGCTTCGGGCGGGCTGCGCAACGGTGTGGATATTGCTAAGTGCATTGCCTTGGGGGCCACGCTAGGGGGCATGGCGGGGGTGTTTTTGAAGGCTGCCGTGCGCTCGATGGAAGATGTGACGGAAATGATTGAAGAGATTAGCGCGCAAATCCGTATTTGCATGTTCGGGGTTGGCGCGACGGATATCAAGACTCTCCAGGCGGTCAGCCTGGTCAAAGATGAGGGGAAAATAAGCTATGACGCTTAAGCAGACGATGGAATCAATGCTCCCGGCGATTGAAGAGGAGTTGAAGGAAGTTGTGCAGTGCACAACCTCAGATCGTTATTCCCGGCTGCGAGGGATGCTGGCTTACCACATGGGCTGGGAAGGCGAAGGGGCCGGAGCGGAGGCACAGGGCAAACGCATTCGGCCTCTGCTGGTGCTGCTGTGTGCTCAGGCCAGCGGGGCAGACTGGCGCACTGCGCTGCCTGCCGCAGCGGCGGTGGAACTGATCCACAACTTTTCGCTGATCCACGATGATATTCAAGACCAGAGCCCGCTGCGTCGCAATCGGCCAACCGTGTGGGTTAAGTGGGGCATGGCGCAAGCCATTAACGCCGGGGATGTGATGTTTACCCAGGCGTTTTCGTCCATGCAAAATCTGCGGCGCGAGGGCGTTCCAACAGAAACCGTTCTGGAAGCGGAGCAAGCGCTGCAACAGACTTGCTTGCGCCTGACGGAAGGACAGTTTTTGGATTTGAGTTATGAAACGCAAGACGATTTGAGCCTGGAAGATTACTGGCCGATGATCGGTGGAAAGACCTCGGCGCTGCTGGCTTGCTGCGCCGAACTGGGGGCGCTGGTTGGGGGGGCGTCTGCGCAGCGCAGAGAGCATTTCCGCGCCTTTGGGTACGCACTGGGACTGGCTTTTCAGGTGTTGGATGATTGGCTGGGGATTTGGGGCGACGCAGCCCTGACGGGAAAGTCCACCGACAGCGACCTTGTTTCGGGGAAGAAGTCGCTGCCGGTGCTATATGCGCTTGGGCAGCGGGGAGCGTTTTTCCAACGTTGGGCAGCCGGGCCGGTGAAGCCAGAAGAGGTGGGGGAGGTGGTGGGGCTGTTGAACGCCTCTGGCGCACAGCAGTTCACCCTGGCGGAAGCGGAACGCATCACCGCCCAGGCCTTGGAATCGCTGATGCTGGCCGTGCCGGATGAAGCTGCGCGTGCGCCGCTGGGAGAGTTGACAGGGATGTTGTTGAAGAGAAAGAATTAATCGCCCTGGATAAATGGCGAGGCGTGAGGTAAGTCTTCCGGCGGGATGGGCTTGGGTTTGGGGGGCGGCTGCGGCAGGCGGCGGGCGAGCTGCCAGAGCGCAATGGCCAGAATGATCCAGGCGGCGATTTGCGGCTGGCGGATGCGCTCGAGGAGCAGGGAACTGTCGCCGCGGAAGCCTTCCACGAACAGCCGCGCGGCAGCGGAGCCGGCTACGAAGAACCAGAAGCGGCTTCCTGGGGCCGAATGGAAGAAGCGTGCAACCAGGTCGTTGGCGCGCGGCCAAACCGCCAGAGCCACCAGCCAGGCCAGCAGCGTTTCGTAGATTTGGGTGGGGTGGCGGCGTGCGCCCCATAGCTCGATGCCCCAGGGCAAGTCGGTGGGCGCTCCGAAGGCATCACCCGAGGAGAAGTGGGACAGGCCCAGAGCCACGCCAAAGACGGCCAACCCTACGGTGAGCACGTCCAGTGTGGGCCAGAAGCTCATGCCGAGCATCTTGCCGTAGATGAGGGCTGCCAACCCGGCAAACAACAGGCCGCCGGAGAGATCCAGCATGTCGAGGGAGATGGTAAAAATTCCCAGCGGGCGACCGGCAAACGCGCTGAGGTGGGTGAAAGCGTAGGACAGGCGCGCTCCGGCCACCCCGGCGATCAAGGAAACCATCACCAGGTTGAACAGATCATTAGGGTTGAGACGCTGTTTGGGAGCGTATTTTCGAGCTTGCTCCAGGCCGATCCAGAAGCCGAACAGGATGAACAGTTCGGGGAGGCGGATGGAGAGCGGGCCGATGGAGAACAATGGCAGCATGTCAGTCCTCCCCGCCTAGCATTTCTTCCACCTGGCTGCGCAGCAGAGGCTCGCTCACCGCGCCGATGACAACTTTGCGAATGACACCTTCCTGATCGACAAAGAAGGTGGAGGGAAAGGCGCTGATCTGGTAGGTTGAAAGCACTTCGCTGCGCTCATCGAGCAAGATGGGGAAGGTGAGGGCGTTGTTGCTGACAAACAGGCGCACATCATCCAGGCTGTCCTGTTGAATGGCGTCTACTGCCAGAATGACCAGCCCGTGCGATTCGTATTCCTGGTAGACGCGCTGGAAGGCGGGCATTTCGCGCTTGCAAGGCGGGCACCAACTGGTCCACACGTTGACGATGACCGGCTGCCCGCGCAAGTCCGACAGGCGCAAGGATGAGCCATCCAGGGTTCGCAACTCGAAATCGGGGGCCAGCAGTCCGGCTCGCGGAGCGGACACGCCTCCTGCGGCGAGCGTGCCAGGGGGCAGGGCGCTGGCGGCAATCCACGCGCCGCTCAGCAGCAGGAGGATGAGGCTGGCCCAGGTGAAGGCGCGGCGGGTAAGCATGATTCAATCCTAACGGGGAGCGGGCGACCTGTCAAGCAGAAATCGACATGCTATAATAATAGTAGAGGCAGATGATGAAAAAACGAAAAGTGCAAGCAGTTGTCATCAAAAAAGGACTCACCGAGCCGAATCAGGATGTTCTTTACTGGCAAGAACAGCCCTATACGGCTCGGCTGGCTGCACTGGAAGAAATTCGCCAGGAATACCACCGGTGGAAGAACGATGTTCAACCAGGACTTCAAAGAGTTTGTTGCATCACTAAACGCCAGGCAGGTTAGGTATTTGATTGTGGGAGGGTATGCCGTGGCATTGCACGGTTATCCTCGATATACCAAGGACCTGGATGTATGGATCGAGGCAAGTTCGCAGAATGCCTCGCGTTTAATTGCGGCATTAAAGGATTTTGGATTCGGAACTTTGGGACTTGAAGAAAAAGATTTCACCGAGGAAGATCAGGTGGTTCAACTAGGATACCCCCCAAACCGGATTGACCTGATTACTTCCGCCTCTGGAATCAATTTCAGCGAATGTTATGAAAATAGGGTCAGCGTTTTAATTGAAGACGTTGAGGTAAATTTTCTGGATGTTGAGAACCTGAAGAAAAATAAGCGCGCTTCAGGAAGGCTTCAAGACCTGGCTGATGTTGAGCGACTGGAAGCCGGCAAGCCAAAGGGGTGGAAACGTCCATGAAACTGGTGACGGTTGCCGAGGTACGGCAGATTGAAGCCGAGGCGGATGCGCACGGCTGGACCTACGCGCAAATGATGGAACGGGCCGGGTTGGAACTGGCCAAAGTCGTACACGGCTATGAGCGTTGGCCGGAGAGCCCTGCGATTGCCGGGCTGGTGGGCACGGGTAACAACGGTGGGGACACGCTGGTGGCGCTGGCAGCCCTGGCAAGTTGGGGCTGGAAAGTGACCGCTTACCTGGCTCAACCGCGTAAGGACGACGACCTGCTGGTGCAGCGCCTGCTGGCGGCTGGTGGGCGGGTGATTCAATCAAGCCAGGACGCGGATTTTGCCCTGCTGGATCATGCTTTGGGTGTAGCAAATATCGTCCTGGACGGTGTGCTGGGCACCGGCTGCAAGCTGCCGTTGCGCGCCGAGGCAGCCCGCGTGCTTGGGCGAGCAAAACAAACGCCAGGGCTGCGCGTGGTGGCCGTGGATTGCCCCTCGGGGGTGGATTGCGATAGCGGGGCCGCAGCGGAGGAATGCCTGTCTGCCGAACTGACTGTGTGTATGGCAGTGGCCAAGATCGGGTTGGCCAAGCTGCCCGCTTTCACGCTGACCGGGCAGATCCGGGTGGTTGAAATTGGGCTGCCGGAGGGCCTGGAAGCCTGGGACGCTGTACGGCGAGAACTGGTGGATGAAGAAAGGGTGCGTGGCTTGCTGCCCAGGCGTCCGCTGGACGGGCACAAGGGCACTTTTGGCACACTGGTGGTGGCGGGCGGCTGTATGAATTATCCCGGTGCGCC